>CAWVYO010000259.1:0-4739 GCA_963934385.1 uncultured bacterium | reverse complement strand
GGTGAGGTGGTCTGGAATCAACCGCACACCACTATATGATGTTCCAGAGAACGCCTATAGACCGTGGCTTCCAACTCGTGGATTCCTATCCTCAATTGGTGGCGGTATAAGAACGAGTAAATCTAGCGTCTACCCCTATTCAATATCCCCAGAGGACGCGCGCTTGGCATCAATAACCACCAAGCTCACCTCTTCATTGCTCGGCTCATTCATATTAAACAACGAAGACCAAGCCCAGGGCTTTGATCAACTCCAGATAACAAGTGAAATAAGAGAGTACCTAAAATTACCTTTCGCACCAAATCACGTCCTCGCCTTAAGGGCCGCGGGTGGAGCCTCCTTTGGAGACAGGCTTAAATACGGAAGCTTCAGACTGGGTGGTAACTACGGCGAGTCTGGCTACTACGCTCTACCAGACGAGTACATATCCCTCAGGGGATGGAAGGTGGCATCTACGTCAGGTGATTGGTACGGGCTTGCTAGCGCCGAATACCGGTTCCCTATTGCCAGAATAGACTCTGGATACAGCACAATTCCCATTTTCATCAAAAACCTCCACGGGGCCATATTTGTTGATGCGGGAACGGCCTTTGACGACCTCGACGTCGCCCCCAAACCCCTCTTAGGTATAGGAACAGAACTTCGCCTCACGGGAATAGTGGGGTGGGGTGTGGGTCTACAAGCAAGGGTTGGTTATGCGTTCGCACTGTCGAGTCAAGATGGAGCTATCTCACCTACCAGCCTAGACTCACTATACTTTAGATTTGGAACAAGCTTTTAGCTATGCTACTGCTATTATCAGGACTTGTATTTGCCACCCCTCACCCAACAGAGGTGACGACCACATGTAGGCAGCTTCAGTCGGTAACCGACGACAACAGCTGGGACTACGCGGCAAACAGCGCAAACTGTGGCGACTACGGCTCAATGGCCAGAATAGAACCCATGAACAGACATGCGAGACTTCTGCAGGCCCGCACGGCTCCGCCATTAGAGCGCGTTCAGTTGCTCGAAAATAACCTGCCCAGCGGCGAGGCTGGAAAAGAGGCGCGACTACTATTAGGCTCCGCATTAGTTGAGCTCAATCGCAGTAATGAAGCGAAGCCTTTTTTACGAGAGATCCTGTCTAGCAGCCATGGGGCCGCTGCAAGGTGGTGGCTGTGTGTTGGTGCTGAAGATCGAGGGGCTATTGACGCTGCCATCTCAACCTACCGCTCACTTTGGCAGAGGTATCCAAACGGAGAACACGCAGACATGGCGCAAGCTAGGTTGGCTGAATTGGGCCAACCCATTGACGATATGTCTCTTCAACCAAATCGAACATTAGCTCTTCAGAAAGCGCGATTACTTGTAGATATCTACCGAGCGCCGGAAGCCATTGAAATATACGACGCCATAGAAGCGGCTGCCCCTGACAGCTCCATAGCTTGGCGCCAAGAAGTGGCTATGATGCTTTTCGCCGCGAAGGAGTACGAGCGGGCTGTAGAGGTTCTAGCCACCCTGCCAAGGACAACAGAGAACCTATACAACTTAGCCCTAGGGTTCTCTAGGTTCGGTGATTACGATAACTCCGACAGGGTCTACAGAGAATTAATTGCCGCCTATCCAAATAGCAGCAGAGCAGACACCGCCTCATATAAGCTCGGTTACCTGCAATTCGACTCTGGCAACCTGACCGCAGCTATTTCGGAATTTGAGAGACACATTTCTCGCCACCCAAACTCACGACACAGAGAAGAATCCCTATGGTTTCTGGGTTGGTCACAATTTAGATTAGACAGCTACTCCGAGGCTATCAGTACGTTTAACCGTCTGACCACCACCTCTCCTTCTAGTGTTTTGGCGCCTGCAGCCTCTTTTTGGTCAGCCAAGGCAAGCGCAAAAGCCACAGGCGGAGGTGGCACTCACAGTGTGAGCTTTCTGGAGGAGATGTCGGCGCTAATACAGAGGCACCCTCTCTCTGGACACGCGTGGTACGCCTCTCTGTTGGTAGACGCCAATTTTCCAGAGACACCTCCTCCACAGATCCCGCACCCATCACAGACCCTACAAGAACAGTATCCAAACCTACAAATAGCTATGTTTTACTCTAGCATCGGCGAAAACGTTTGGGCTAAAGAGAGCCTCAGCGGACTAATAGGTGAAATAGAAACACAGGGAAGAGAAGTGCGCTTGGCATTTGCCGCCCTACTTCAAGAGTTGGGTGCCTACCAGGCTGGTCAGGCACTAGCGCGCCCATGGTGCGGTACACCACAACAACCAGGTCCTGGTGCCACAATATGTTGGCCTAGACCCAATTTTGAAACCCTCTCAGAGATAACAGCGACCGTTGGGCTACCTGTCAATCTGCCATATGCGATCATGAACGCAGAGTCTGCCTTGGACCCGAGCGTTACTTCGCCTGCTGGGGCTCGTGGTCTTATGCAGCTCATGCCGTCACTCGGTGAAGAGCTACACACGGAACGGTTTCCAACCAGACCATGGAACATAGAGTTGTTGTATGATCCCGATTACAACGCCGTAATGGGAACCACAGAGCTTAGGCGGCTTGCGGAGAGGTTTGAGACCGCCACAGATCCCATGATGACTCCCCTGGTAATAGCTGGGTACAATGGCGGCCACCCTGCGGTAACTCGCTGGCTTGAAGCTACGGAAGGGTCGGTTGACTACGCTGAGTGGTCAGAAAACATAAGCTATACGGAAACTAGGCGTTATGTGCGACGAGTCTTGGGATACATGATGGCACTGCAGTGGATCTATGGCTCTTAAATCATATCTTTGCCCTAGTAGTCTACCGATTAGACTCGATTAGAGATAGATAACAATACGGTGATGCAGGATTCTTAGAGAGAACGGAGGACACGTTGTCATTTTGGCTATCAGACGATGAATACCAAGGATTAGGCTTGCTCCCGCACGCTGAAATGGCGGACTTGGCGGTAGAGTTGGATATAATCCCCGATGCCGAAATAAAGCCAAGAGAACTCATGTCGCACCTTGTTGTGAGGCTTCTTGTGTTAGCTGAGGCGGAGGGGCTGCCTTTTTCAAAATGGGACACAGAAGATCTATCAGAGCTCACCCTAGAACACAGGGACGCTTTAGCAACTGCGATGGGGTGGAAATCTGACGTAAAATTGATGGTAAAGAAAGGTCAAAAAATCTACAAGTTCTACAAGAAAGAACGCTCCAATAGCCAAATAGCTATCATGTTACCGCTACTGCTAAGACCACTTGCCCGTCACGCGTACGAAAAAGGTACGCAAAGGATTGGATAGTAGAGTTGACAGCACGGCTATATCGACGCAAGTTGCATCCAGATTGAAAAATATGGAGTCTATCTGTGTCTACTAAAACATGCCCATCATGCCACACCGAAATCCCAGAGCAAGCGTATCGCTGCAAACAGTGTTTCCATGACTTTGACACTGTAAAACCATCAAGCGCAGCGCCGTTCATGGTCTTACTCAAGCTGGCAGCAGCAATGGCTGTGGTCGCGTCAATCGTATTCTGGCAAACCGCTGGTAACCCAAGTGAGGTTTACGTAAACGTCGACGAGAGAACCCAGTCGATAACGGGTACTCAGATGTCTGCTGCAGGTCTACAAACCCAACAGATAGCTTTCAGCGAGATCAGCCAACTTGAACATCGCACCATGCCAAACGGCGACCACGTAGTCATCGTTAAGACACATGGCGGAGAAGAACTTCCATTCCCAGTGATGAGCTACAGCCAAGAGGCTTTCGCTACAGAGGTTGCTACCACTATTAATAACCAGGGATTTTCCGTACCCGTAGTCAACACTGGCACAGACGGCGGAGTTGAGCTTCTAACGCAATAGTAACGACTAAACGTTGTGCTCAATCGCTGAATATAAGTCCGGGTGGGAAACTCAATGGGAAATGCAATCAGGGGATTTTCAAAAGACCTAGCAATTGACCTGGGTACCTGCAACACAATCGTTGTAATGGAGGGTCAAGGCGTTGTAGTTAACGAACCCAGCGTTGTCGCAGTGCAGCGTGGGCATGGTGGACAGTTAGGAGCCGTACTCGCCGTTGGGCAAGAGGCCAGCGATATGGTTGGGCGAACCCCCAGCAACATAGTAGCCGTACGCCCACTTAGAGGTGGCGTCATCTCTGACTTCCGAATGTGTGAGGAGATGCTTAGGCACTTCTTAAGCATGGCCAATACCGGTGGTGGCTTCTTCAAGCCTCGAATCTTGGCTTGTGTACCACACGGAGTCACCGAAGTTGAAAAACGTGCGGTATACGAATCTGCGAGAGCAGCTGGTGGCCGAGAGGTCTACTTATTGTCTGAGCCGCTAGCGGCTGCCTTGGGGGCTGGCCTACCCGTCATGGACCCCACAGGTTCTATGATAATTGACATCGGAGGAGGCACCACGGAAATAGCGGTTATCTCAATGGGTGCCATAGTGAAGGCGACCTCTCTGAAAGTAGCTGGTGACCAAATGGACACGGCAATAGTTGCTCACCTAAAAGATGCCCATGGGATGATTATAGGCGAGAAAACAGCAGAACACATCAAACGAGAGATCGGCTGCGCTATTCCTCACGAAAAGCCAATAACAGCGACCATTAAAGGTAGGGACATCGCTACGGGTGTTCCTAAACAAATCTCGATATCAAGCGTAGAGATAGGGCAAGCTCTCGCCGCTCCAATACGACAAATTCTACAGAGTATTCAGCGTATTATGGCGGCGACACCGCCCGAGTTATCTGGCG
>CAWVYO010000258.1:0-4777 GCA_963934385.1 uncultured bacterium | reverse complement strand
AGCCAAGGTTATAGTCGCACATGGGCAGAACAGTGGGTGGTCAACTGTAACGGGCAAATTCGGCGGGGAGAGAGGGCTCGGGGTTTTGGTTTCAGTAATTGAGGAGCTAACTGGAGAGGTAACACTACCGGTCGGGTCGTCCAGATCTCGAACGGGATTGTCGAGAGTGGAGGCGGTGTTCTTGGAGCTGTTCGACCATCTGTCGGCTATGTGTGTGGCTAGTGAAGAGCCCCTGTTGATCTGCCTTGAAGATCTCGACTTGGCCTCCCCTGTTGCGTTGGATGCGATCTCGTTTATCCGCCAGAGATCTAGAGAGAATAGGGTGCCAGTGCTGTTTTTAGCGACAGCCCCAGATGACAGTGATCTACCTGGCACTTCAATAAGAAAACGTCTCCCCGATGCCTGTAGGGTTGAATTAGGTCCCCTGTCTGAAGATCAAGTTCTAGTTCTTATGAACAGCATGTTGGGTGGGCGCCCCCCGACTCGAGAGCTTACCAATAGAATATGGAGGCTTACTGGTGGCATGCCCGGGTTTGTGGGTGAGCTAGTTAGGGCGATGGTGCAGAGTTCTATGCTAGTCCCTAGAGAGCAAGGAGGTGTAGTCACTTGGGTTGAATCAGAGACTAGCAGTCTTGAGATCCCAACGACAGCCAGAGATGCGATCTCCATACGTCTAGACACACTCCCTAAGGATTCAATTCGGATACTTCAAGCCCTAGCTGTGGCAGGAGGTTCATTAGGTGCGGTCGAATTGGCCTATGGGGTGGATGAAGAGGTGACTGCTGTGAGGGATGCTCTACATGCCCTAGTGAGTAGCCGGGTTTTAGACGTCGTTGGTGAGACCAGTAAGGAGCGTTGGGACTTCAGGATTAGCTTGGCTAGGGACATAGTGAATGAACGCCTCAGACCACTTCGAAGGGAAGTGTTGAGGCAGCGTCTTTCGGATGCCTTGAAGGAGGCCGCTCCAAGTCCCTATAAGGTGCGACTATTGGCTAACTCAAGGCGGGCAGATGAGGCGCTGTTTGAGGCGGTAACTTGGGCAACCCCTATGTTGGAGTGGTCTCGCAGCTCAGAGGTGCTCCCAATACTTGAAGAGGTTGTAAAGGTCACCTCTATGGTTAGAGAATTAGATAGAGAGGTTCTGTCTCGGTTTTATCTGCTGTTAGGCAGAGCGAGGCAGGATATCAGGTCTGGCGATCCTAAGTCTGTTAGTGCTATGCAGAGAGCCTATGCCCTTGCTCCAAACGATCTTATTAGAGGCGAGGTAGAGCTGTATCAAGCGAAGGGTTTGGTAGTAAAGGGAGATCTTAAGAAAGGCTTGAAGGGATTACAGAAGGCATCTCTTAAGTTGGCCAACGGCTCTGATGAACTACAAAGTCAAGTTCAGATTGAGTTGGGGGCAGTTCAATGGTACCTGGGGGCGTTTGACGAAGCCGAGGAATTCTTTGCTGAGGGGCTGAATATAGCCAGATCGGCAAACCTAAACAGGTTTGTCGCTAGGGCGTTGGGCGGTCGTGGTGTATTGAGGCTGTGCATAGGGCAGCTAAATGGATCAGAGACGGATCTTCGAGAGGCAGCTGACCTTTACGAGCAAGCTGGAGATAGGTCTGGGTTGTGGCACATTCACGGAAACCTAGCTGATATTTTGCGTCGCAAGGGTTTTCTAACTGAGGCAGTGGCCTTGCTTATGTCGGAATGGGAGGCAGTGAAAGAGGGCGGTAGCTGGATAAGACAGGCTCTTTATGTGATTAATTTGGCCGAGACAGAGGTCGACCTGTTTAGACTGGGGCGAGCTAGAGAGCGGTTAGAGCGATTGGAGGGCGATATGAACCTTCACGATCACCTGCACCTTCGCGCTGCGGCGGGGATGATTAGAGCCAAGATAGCAATCGTGTCTAGTGAGCCGACTCTTGCCGTAGAGATATTGGAGCCGCTGGTTGAACGTTGTTTTTCTGTTGGCATACATGTGATCTCTGCTCAGATGCTAGCCTGTTTGGGTGAGGCTCGAGTGTTGTGTGGTGACGAGGAGTTGGGGGCTAGAAACCTCGACGACTCGATTAGGTCGCTTCAGCGACAGCGTCAGATGCCGACACTTGGTGATGCCTGCGCCGCCCGTTCAAGGGCTCTATGGCAGAGGGAGGATCCCGAGATTACCTTTGGTCCAGTGCTTCGCTGGATAAACAGGGAGCCCGCAAATCTGTTGAAGCTTGAGTACATGATAATGTCAGCGAGATATGCAGGACTAAGAGCTGATATCAGTAGAGCTGGAAGACTGTGGCGAGAGGCCTCCGACTTACAGGGGCAGATAATGTCAACGCTATCCTCAAGCGATGCTGAGGCGCTGGCTGTCCACCCCTGGACGGTAGAGATATCCAGGGGACTCGGTGTTTAAGGATACCTAACCGTGGACTACGGAGTCACCTTTAAAGGCTGGGCTCTTCTTTAGTCGGCGCTTTACCCCCATATCAATCCGATCCCAAATACTCTCTGGCATCCCTTCGCCCCACCAACATTCAAATTCATCGGCGAGCGCGTCTCTGAAGAATGTGACTTTGCCACTGTGAATCTTCACCCCTTCTCTTGTTACCTTTACTCCTGTAAAATTAGACATGATACCGTCGTGAGCTTTATCACTCGAGCCAGTAGATCTAGCCCGAGAGAAGTCCAGCATGACTCCGTCATTATCTACACCAATTCGCGACAAGTCAGTGTGTAATTGCGAGTGAACCACCCGCCTTAGGGAGACAGCCAAGGGGGTTAGTACTTTGTACTGCTTACCCATATCTGAATCGTGTGCTACAGATGTTTCTCTTGCATAAACAGGGGCGTGGTCGGCGTTTACGTCAGTCTTTGTGACTCCTGAAAGGAACTCTAGTAGCGTCTGTTTTGGAACGTAACCAATCGTACGCAACGTGGTCTCTGGAGCGACTGAGACATCTCCAGGTGGTAGGGCGGTATACTTTGTCTTTTTTGAAAGGCCAGGGGCATGCTTTTTTGAAATATTGTTTAGATCGATACTAGAGAGTGTCTCTGGGCCGCCTATTGGATTTGAGCGGCCGACTATTGCGTTTGGAAGGTAATCAAGAGCCATTTTGGCAACCGCCTCTCGAGATACAGGGGCGTACCGAGCCATGGGGCGAACTTTGTGCGGAGTTCCATGGTCTGGTGGAATCAGGTGTCCTTCGACGACTTCATCGTGATAGCAGCTGACTCTAAGCATCGACCACGGTGCGTTAGTGCCTCTTATTGCACTCTCTAAAGCAAAGGCTTTTCTATTTAGAGGTGAGTACGACCAACGATAACCACCCATTATGGTCATATAGAGCACCATTTTTAACCCTAGCTCTGTGGCGACATTCATTATGTTTCTTGAGGCTTCTCCCGAGAATATTGTCGCTCCTGGTCCAAAAGTCCGTGGGTCAATACAGACGATTGCAGACTCACAGTCTGCAAGGACGACGCGTAATTGAGGTTCGCTCATAGGGTTCGCGAAGAATAGCTTTTGTAAATTAATGCAGTCAGGTAGACCAGAGGTGTCTCTGTCGTCCTCTACTACAGGGCGAGCGTTTAGACCTCGCGCGGTCGCTTCCGAAAATATTGCGGCGCCCGTTCTGCCGTTAGCACCGATTATCGCTATCATAGAACTATCCAAATAATTCATCTCCAAATATAATTTAGTATATACATAACTGAAGTGCCGCTGGAGGTGTTGTCATATGTAGGCTATTCTTATGGTTAATAGGCTTGTACCTGTGAGGTTTAATGAGTGGACGTTTGAAAATAGCAGTAATCAGTCTTTACGCTTTAGAGAATAACGGTGTTCGACAGGTAGCCTCGTCTCTGCGGGAAAAGGGCTTTGATATCACCGAGATCTACTTCAAGGATTGGGTGAACAATAGGTTCCCGTGGCCAATAGAGATCGAGGTCCAGAATCTGGTGGATTTAATGCGTGAGCGAGAGATCGAGGTAGTTGCTATCTCGGTTCGCGCGAGCGCGTTTCACAAGATGGCTAAGTTCCTTACGGACAGGATTCGTGCTGAATTGTCTCTACCAATTGTATGGGGAGGAATGCATCCAACATTCCTGCCTAACGAGTGTATTGAGATCGCCGACCATATCGCAATAGGTGAGGTTGATGAGGCAGTCGTACCGTTTTTCGAGAAGCTTGAGCGTGGCGAGAGCGTTTTGGAATGCAAGAGCTTTTGGACTAGAGTCGGCGACAAAATCTATAAAAATGATCTCGCTCGCTTAGTCGACAACCTAGATACCATCCCGTTTAGGGACTTTCACAGCCAGGATTCTAAGTTTCATGTCGATGGTGAAAAAGTAACCACTGGAGATCCTTTTATTTCAAATCCAGAGTACACCTTGCTGGCTAGCCGCGGCTGCCCGTATTGGACCTGTACGTTCTGCTCCAACACCTTAACAAAACCTCTCTATCAAGGCTTAGGAAAGTCCTTTAGGATGAGATCTGTCGAAGATATTATCCTAGAGATGGAATACGCGATGACGATCTGTAAAGACATCAAAGTGGTCCGTTTTGACGATGAAGTGTTCCCAATTCGGAAGGAATGGGTCGCTGAGCTGGAGGAAAAGTGGCCAAAACGAGTAGGGTTGCCATTTGAGGTTCTGGTGGATCCAAGAATGGTTGCTGAAGATTCCTTGCGTCACTTAAAGAATGCGGGTTTGAGGGCGGTCTGTATGGGAATACAGGCCGACGAGCGCGTAAATAAAGAGTTCTACAATAGGAACGTGACTAATGACCAGATCCGAGAGG
>CAWVYO010000257.1:0-4789 GCA_963934385.1 uncultured bacterium | reverse complement strand
ACAATACCCGTGGAAGGATCAAGAGCTATAGCCTCCTCATATGCTGCGTCCTGCTCCAAAACCACAGAGTCAGCATCGACTAGGCGAACTATTGGCAAGGCTTCACCCTCAATCCATGGACGGAGAGATGCGGTCTGAGGTATCAGAAAAGTTTCGGCCGCAAGTGCGCCAAATAGTGCCAAAAATATGACCAACTCTTTAAGTTCTCTAAAGTGTGACGGAGGTGGAGTTAGCAAAGGGTCTCTTACGTATGACTAGATTAAAATTGATAATACTCAAAGGCTAACATCTGACCACTGCCAAACAGAACACCCAAGCCCCCTACGATCCCTAAACATACAGCCCAAAGACCTGGACCAGAGACAGCGAATCTATTCCCGACTGAATCTACCCACACTCTTGGGGTAAAGTGCAGGGCATATCCAGCAAATAGAATGACCATAGCGGTCGCTGAAAACCTAGGTAGCAACATAGACTGATGGCTAACCGCTTGCAATATTTCTTGGGCGGTAGACATATTTTCCGACCTAAACAAGATCCTAGCGAAAACAACGAAATGGAACGTAAGAGCGATCCTCCACCATAGAGCAAACCCTACAGGCTCACCACTAGACTTAGAGCGTTTTCTTCTCCACCTATTGATCGACACAGCGCAGCCATGCAAAAGACCGTAAACAACAAGCATCCACGAGGCTCGGTGCCAGAGCCCAATAACAACTAGGGTAATTATAATATTTCTATAGACTTTCCACTCTGAGGTGACACGTGAGCCACCAAGGGGAAAGTAAACATAGTCCCTAACCCAGTCGCTCAGAGTAATGTGCCACCTGCGCCAGAATTCAGCGACTGATGCCGACTTATAGGGACGACGGAAGTTCTCTGGTAGGTTGATCCCAAAGAGTTTCGAGGCCCCAAGAGCAATGTCTGTATAGCCTGAGAAATCACAATAAATCTGTAGGGTATAAGCATAGAGCGCGATCAGAACCTCTAATCCGGTAAAAGAGCTGGGTTCAAAGAATACAGGACCTACAATCCCCACCTTTAACGTGTCTGCAATAATGAGTTTTTTCACCATTCCGGAGCCAATTCTAAAAAGCCCAGAACCAATATCGCCCCTCTTTAGCCACCTTGGTGAACTAAGCTGAGGCAAGAGGTCCTTAGAACGAACTATTGGTCCCGAAATAAGCTGTGGGAAAAAGGTGATGAATGTGATGAACTTCAGGGGGCTCTTTTCGGCCTCTGAGCCTCGATACACATCGACAACATATGCGACAACCTGAAAGGTAAAGAATGAGATACCAAGAGGTAGCTCAACATCTACCTGTGGTATGTCGAATTCTATACCCAGCAACAACAGAAATGACGTCGCGCTCTCTGCCAACCAACGTTGGTACTTTACAACAACTAACGGTACCAACAATCCTAGTACCGAAAGAGTCAGTAGACGTCTGCCAACCAAGCCTCTGGAGTTATGAAGTAAAATTCCCGAGAGCCACGCAAATATTACAACTACTAGCAGTAACGGCAGATAGCTTACTCGCCAACTCGCATAGAAAGCCAGTGACGACACCAACAAGACAACGTTGCGATACTTTACCGGCACCGCCCAATAGATGAGCAGCGTCAACGGCAAAAATATTAGAAAATCTAACGACGCGAAGTGCACTGTTTAGGCCAATCTACTGTTGTGTGGAACGTAAGGTCCAGTCGACGAACGACTGTGGGTTGTTGCGAATAATATCAACGAGATCTTTAGGAATTGAACCCGATTGCAGCTTTACTGTGACCGGGTCTAAACCCCAATGTCCCGCTAATTTTTCGAGAGACTCTTCTGAAAGCTGCTTCTCATTGGCTTCTACTCTGGAGATGAGTGATGCCGACAGACCTAAAGATGCTGCGAGGCTGCTCTGGCTCTCGCCATTCACCGTTCTACGTTCTCTAAGCCATTGTCCGAACGGGGCAGTGTCTCTACTCATCGTAGATGTATGGCTTCCCTCAACAGTGGGTTGCTCATCTGGCCAAGTGATCACCGCGTAGGCCTGGTGTTTGTGAATTGTCTCCATATTTTCGGCCCTAACACGGAGCCAATTCACTCCATCTATAGCCCGTACAGCTATCACAACTTCGCGTACAAGGTCTTCTACAAACCTTGGGTTGTCATATGCGTGTTCGGTTACCCACTTCTCGTCCTCTCGTTTAAGTAGAGCATATAATGGCGACGACGCACAACTTTCGACCGCCTCGATTATCTGCTCAATCCAGACCATTCCACTAAACCTTACGGCTACTTCCACAAAACTGCGCTGGCTGTGGGCACCATACTTCGAGATCGATTTGGAGCAGGGACACAGTGTAGTAACAGGTACCTCTACTACCAATGTAAAACCCAACGCCTCTCCACTCTTTTCTGCCTCGAAACGACAGATGTACTCCATAAGGGATTTAGCCTTGGACACAGGGGCAGAACGCTCCAAAAAATATGGGAAGGTTACGTTAATAAAGGCATCATTTGCTTCTAAATGATGTTGAACTTCCCACAACAACTTGGGAACTGTTCTCAGAGACAATTCACCCCGATAACGATTCAATACCTCAACAAATCTACTCATGTGAGTGCCCTTGAAATGAGGTGGCAAACCTACGCCTAGCTCCAACTCGCCCACAGTGTGTTGCGGTTGCCCTTCCTTTGTCCAAACAGTTATCGGGTACGACAAACCCGAGATTCCAACCTGCTCGATAGGAAGGTCTCGCGTGTCAAATTCAGCCGCACAATCAGGTAAAGGCGATGCATTAGTTATTTTTGTAGAATCCACAGAATTCCCCCTTTGGAGACCTTCTACCTCATATTGACCAATCATACAAAATAAAGATTACCAAATGGTAACAAGAGTAATTGACTATATTCAGATGGTATTGATCTACTAAGGTTTATCCGTGGCTAGAATTCGAATAATTTCATACTCCCTAAACGGTCGCTGGATGGCGCCTGTTATGAGGCAATTAGCACTCCTTAGGTGGATTCGCCGGTACTCAAACTACTTGGGAATAAGTTGTGAGTGTTGGATTATCACAGCCTCTGACGCCGACCCAATAGCTCGCAAGGAGGGTATTCCAGCAATAGCGCTACCATCCAGAGAGAGAATTCGAGAATCCTCTGATGAAGAGGTAAGGTACCTAGCAATCGCAAAGGTATGGATTAGGAACATCGTTTCCAGTCTATCTCCTGATATTATTATAGTCGACGGACATCCAAGCGGGTCAATGCGTGAGTTGGCGCACGCCTTAGAATTTGCCAAAAACAAGAGCCTGATCACGCCATCTCAGTACATAACTGGAGATACTGATACGCCAACTGCTGGCAGTATCATGACACACTACAATCAAATTATTAAGCCGACACCTAACTCTCCAATACTCATAAGGGAGAGGGAGGAACTCTTCCCTAGGCATGAGGCACGCAGTTCGCTGGGAATCGTAAGAGAGCGAGTTGTCGCTATCACTCTAAGAGGTGGCGAATCCAGGGAAAATCAAGAAGCAATGAGGATCGAAATCGATAAGATGATAGCCAACAATTGGCATGCTGTGATTTGTGCTGGTCCAGGATATAAAGGCACAGTAATGCGGGGTCCCCACAGAACGTGGGTAGGCAGCCACCTCCCAATGGAGCTACTACCTGGCATAGATGTGGCAGTCTCACCTGGTGGTTACCATAGCTTTTACGAATTAATGTACGCTGGAATTCCAACTGTTTTCCTACCGCAAATGCGCCATGATCAAGAGAGTTCACGGCTCTTCATGAAAGCTGAGATGGCTGGTGCTGGGCGCGTAGCTCGTAACGTAAATCAGATTTCAGAACTTATCGAAGATGCGGGGAGCCCTCGTGCAGCTCGAATACTGGCACCTCGCAACGGCGCACGAGAAATCGCTGCCAAGATCCTTTCCCTGGCTGTACCCAAAGAAGATGTAGACGCCGCCAGCGATGCAGTTTCACCCACTCTTCTGGGTACATTCCGACGCTTTAAAGCTACCCCTGAAGAACACTGGCGACTTCTAAAGCTGTTGGGTGGCGAAACACCGAGTCAATGGAAAAAAAAGATTCAAGCGGCAGAAGATCTGCGGAGTCTGGGCATAGATAGCCCGGTTCTCCCCGCATCTCCGCCGCGACCACTTGGACTTATTCAGAGGTTCTTAGTCCTTTGTGAAACCATTGAAGTACCGCTAGAACAGGGAATATCAATCTCACAGTTAATGGTGTCAAAATTTCCAAACGCACACAGTGAGGTCTTAGTTCAAGCGGTAGAACAGATCTTACCCGAGCTCGCTCGCTTTGATGAATGGCACATTGCAAACCGTCTCATACACAATCTAAAAATACAGAGAACCTATCCCCTAGAAGAATTCTCACGAGCATTGGTGACATGGCTACAGGGCAAATCTCAGTTATCGTCTGCGGTAAAGGATTTTCAGAACGCTATCGCCACAGGCAAATCAATTCCAGAGGCCCTACAATCCGGCATTACAACCCTCTAGATTAGATTAGACCTGCAAAAATTTAAATAACCTACAGATGGGTTTTACTGAGCCGTTTAGGACTACATCAAGCCACATTGAACCCTAAATATTCGGGCTGGACTCCTTTGGATAACTCCAGAGAGAAGCCCGAGAGACACCAAACGATTGCGGTAGTCTCACCCAACAAACGGAGTTGCAATGTCCCTTTTTTCAAGTCTAAGCATCGGTGCCAGTGGGCTAAGCGCCTCATCTGTAGCCATATCAATTATCGGTGATA
>CAWVYO010000256.1:0-4813 GCA_963934385.1 uncultured bacterium | reverse complement strand
AAGAAACTGGAGCTATAGGGCCATCTACCTACACATCAGATATTGGTACTTATAGCCTTCGCCTTTACCCCGGCAATTACGAGGTACAGCTTTCTGGTCAAGGTGATGAAGGTATACCCACATTCTCTCAACAACTTGTCATCACGGAATCCGACAATTCCATAGACGCAGTTTACGACGAATACTTAAACGTCCAGACTATTACGGTCGATGGAAGAGTGCTCACACCGCTAAACGTTCCTGCAAGTGGTGTTTTAGTAAGGTTTACCGCCCTCACTATAGATGGGGCAGATCAGGCTCAATTAGTGTCTGAATCAACAACAGGATCTAACGGACGATTTTCTATTCCAGTCTTGGAGGGGGCTTACCAAGTCGAGTTCATTCCCCTTCAAGAGGAAGGTTATAGTCCTCAAATCATACCTGAAATGCAACTCAAAAGTCAGTTTACGGAACTAGGTACTGTAAGTCTTTCAGTGAGAGACACAATAACTGGTCAGGTTCTAGACGCACTTGGAGAACCGGCGGAAGGAGTTGTACTGAGGGCTGAAGAGATCGGTTTTAATAATGTGGTCTATCAAGCGGTAACGGGTCCCGATGGTATGTTCGAAGTAGAAGTATCCGACACAGAAATGTTCTGGACTCTCACCCCCAAAAACCCAAGACAGGGAGCAATTACA
Organism: uncultured bacterium; assembly: GCA_963934385.1. Taxonomy (GTDB): domain Bacteria; phylum Myxococcota_A; class UBA796; order UBA796; family CAJQPC01; genus CAWVYO01. Next base: position 4,136 of record CAWVYO010000256.1, on the reverse strand, counting down.
TTTGGTCAGGGCTTTCCAAGTCAATGGGACGAAATGGTTGTTGAACTCAGGACAGGTCAACCGATTAGTGGTTGTGTTGAACATGACGAAGGGGTCGCTGCATTCGCGCCAATGGAGCTACGTAGCATGGATGGACGTTTCTTCGGGGCGACTTTCACAGACGAGGATGGTTGCTTCGACCTTCGAATCGATATCGAGACTCAGACCGCTGAATCTACTCGATAACAACGCCGACCCACTCAATGCAGACGACTCCCTTGGCATGGGTCATCGATATAGAGCTCGCGCCTGCTATGTTCTTGGCGCAGACCACAAAAACCTCGTCATTATCGAGTGTCACCTTCCAGGCAGAATTTCGCTCACCTCCGCCGACACCAACGGACAGCGAATTATCCTTTTCGGAGGACACATCCCCACCACGAGCGCTACTCGCAGGGATTCCGCGAGACCTCCTGATTCTCGCCACCGTTGCCGACGAAAGTCCACATAGTTTAGATATTTCAGAATCCGCCTTCACACCAAGATCTTCCAACCATGGGTGAAGTCGCCTCTCACTCACAGATCTCGATCCGCGCCCAGTCGTGGCACCACCGCTTTTACCAGGTGGCCAACCTGGCTTTACCTCTCTTGGTCCAGATCGAGTTGGTAACCTAGTGATTCCATTGCGCTTTAATGCGGTGTTAATCGCACCAGCACTAACTCCAAACATCTCGCCTAACTCACGTAGAGAATACTTGTCCTTATTCACAAGCAGTGTGGGCCACCAAGAATTTGTCTCTAACTTTCTCATGACTACACCGCTTCTCAATACTGAGGGTGATCTTATAGTAACAGGTGAAAAAATCCAGCCAAATGCACTGATTATAGTAATTACAATATGGGTCAGAAGACTCAATATCCTTGACCAGTAATCCTCTGAAAGCTACGGTGGGATTAATGCTCTTACTTAGATTACCGCAGCGGTCTATTATTTTGGTGTGCCTATTATTTTCAGGTGCCGCCGTAGCTGATGAGGACATGCCTATCCTTACTCAGGTCATACCTACTAGTAATTCCATGCAAGAGGGAATTAGGCTGTATCTAGATGGCAATCTGCGGGAGGCAAAAATCGTCCTCCAAAGCGCTTCAGCGACATCTGTCGATTCATCTCAGGAAAACGAAGCGCTAATATACTTGGCGGAAATAGAATACTATCTAGGTGAAAGGGATGCTGCGTGGCTTACATGCCAACGAATAGTTCAGAACAATGGAAATTATAGCCCCGACCCGCTCGTTCACCCGCCAGAGATGCTTGTCTTCTTCGAGACTGCAAGACTCGCCACTGTTGAACAATTCAACACATCCGAGACCACCTCGATAACGACAATGCCCTCAGATAGGTTCTCTATGTTGGTCTTCATACCGGGCGCCTCCCAATACGCTCGTGGAAAACGAGGGCTCGGAGTCACTACGGGCGTGACTTTCGCCACCCTATCAGTCGCTTCATTTGTACTCTGGAATACCTTGCGCACATATGACATGGACAATGAAAGGCAGGGAGTTCAAGTCTTTAGTAGTGCAGACCAACAGATCGCCCAAAGGTTGCTAACGTGGACTGAGTTGACCAGATTTGGAGCTGCTGGTGTATGGGTAGCCTCATTAGTTCAGGAGCTCTATATAAAGCCTAATATTAGCCTAACAAACAGGGGTGCTCGAACGGAGATTTCAGTCAGCGGTCGCTGGTAACAATCTACAAGAAACAGCGGCAATTGTGTGGAGTAAGCCCAGTTTTGCGCTATACCACTGAAACGAAAATCCTTAAACCTATTGGCAGACATAGATGTATCTCCGCTACCAAGACCCTAAAAGCAACGCCATCAGAGATTTCGCAATCCGAAAACCAATACTCTCCATTGGTAGGTCGCAGGGCAATGACATAGTTATCGTGGACGCCACGGTCTCAAAAACTCACGCAAACATATTCAGAAAGCCTAAATGCCTAACCATTGCACTCCTCGACCGAAGCGATGAGCTTTATGTTAACGGACAACGTGTAAAAAAGGCCGATATAAAGCCAGGGGATGTAATTCTCGTAGGAATGTTTGAGATTACCGTTCACGAGGGTGAACCAAAAGCCCAAGCTACATCAGCCGACATACCAGCCGAACTTAAAATAGACGCCCTGGAACGACTTGTAGGCTTCTCTACAGCTCTTATGGAAGAGTCTAAACCCAAGACTCTCTTCGTTTCACTACTCAAAGAGGTGGTTGCCCTCACCAAAGCTAAGAAAGGGTTCGTCATTGTCCTAAATGAAGGTTCGCCTGTTATCGCAGCCTCTCACAATATCGATCCTAAAAGCACTAGGTTGGACCAGATTTCTGATTCCATAGTCGAGCGAGTAGTACAGACAAGGGAGCCGCTAATAATATCGGATGCCCTAAAGGATAAACGGTTTAGCACCGCCAAGAGCGTCGTGGATATGCGCCTCTCCTCGGTGATGTGTGTCCCATTAATTTATCGTTCAAACCTTCTGGGTGTCATTTACGTCGGTAATGACAAGGTCAGCGCATTATTCGACGAAGGCACACTGGCATTATTACAAGTCTTCGCAGCCCAAGCTTCTCTATTGGTGCACACATCGCTCTTGTTGAACGAATTGAAACTGGACAACAAGAACCTCCGCAATCAACTCAAAAACGCGTCGCAGGGGGACATAATTGGCGCTTCCACATCCATGAAAGCGGTTTTTAAGGTTTTACGAAGGATCGCACCTACTGACCTAACAGTAATGGTGACCGGAGAAACTGGAACGGGTAAGGAACTTGTCGCCCACGAGTTGCACCGTCTCTCTCAACGTTCATCTGGTCCTTTCATTTCAATAAACTGTGGGGCCATCCCAGAGAATTTATTGGAGTCGGAACTCTTCGGGCACAAAAAGGGTGCTTTCACAGGAGCCACCGCCGATAAGATCGGAAAATTCGAGGCCGCTAATGGTGGCACTCTGTTTCTAGATGAGATTGCTGAGATGCCACATCAACTACAGGTAAAACTCCTTAGAGTAATACAAGACCGTGTAGTCGAACGCGTTGGTGACCTCAATGGAAAACACGTAGATATTCGTATCATAGCTGCTACCAACAAGGATTTAGAGGATGAGATGTCCGAGGGTCGCTTCAGGCAGGACCTTTTATACAGGCTCAACGTGGTCTCGATTGAATTGCCGCCCTTGAGAGACCGTGGTGAAGATATACTTCAGATTGCACAATATTATATGGCCAAGTATTCCACACAGTACTCGTCCAACGTTCGTGGTTTCTCTCAGCCATGTATTAACGCGATGAACGGTTATTACTGGCCCGGAAACATTCGCCAGCTGGAGAATCGTGTAAAAAAGGCCGTGATCATGTCTGATGCCGCCCTCCTATCTACGGGAGATATGGACCTATCTACTAATGACAAGAGACATATTCAGCCCTTAGCTGTCGCTGAGGAAGAGTTCAAACTAGACTACATTCGCAGAGTCTTAGATATGAACAACTGGAATAAAGCGCAAACAGCACGAGATCTAGATGTAGACCCACGTACCATCTTTAGATACATCGAAAGGTTCGAGGTATAAAGTAGTGATAACCGTTGGGCTCACAGGAGGGATCGCGACGGGCAAGAGCGCTGTATCAGCTATCCTCGGCACAAAGGCTGGCGTTGTTCTTGTAGATGCAGATCAGATTTCAAGGGATGTCTGTGCGGTTGGAACATTTGGTCTCGGTAAAGTAATCGACCGATTTGGGACTGAATTTCGATCTGCAGATGGCACTTTAGACAGGCGGGCACTAGGTGCTTTGGTTGTGGATGATAAATCTGCTAGGAATGACCTTGAGGCAATACTACACCCCTTGATTGCTTCGTCAATCACAGAAAAGATGACGGCTGCTCGCGAGAGTAGAGCAGTAATGTATGTGGTAGAGGCCGCCCTCATGGTAGAGACGGGATCGTTTACTCAGTACGATCTTCTGTTGGTAGTCACCTGCGAGTATGACATTCAATTACGGCGCCTGATGCGACGAGAAGGGATCGACGAACAGACCGCAAAGAAGTGGATCGGGACTCAATTACCCCTGGCTAAGAAATCGGAGTTGGCCGATCACGTAATAGAAAAC
>CAWVYO010000255.1:0-4890 GCA_963934385.1 uncultured bacterium | reverse complement strand
ACAGACCCATAAACGAGTCCCTCAACCACGCCAACACACGGGAGTTTGACTGAAAGAAAGGGGTGAGGAATCGGGTTGCCCACTGATAGTAACGAGTCTGTGGCCTTCTCTGCCTCTCGTAAAGTGCAAATGCAGCGTCGACTGTCTCGGACTTAGCCACGGCACGAGCTAAAGTCTCGGCATCAACCAGCGCCAAGTTGCAACCCTGCCCAAGCTGAGGGCTCGTGGCGTGTGCTGCATCACCCAAGAATATGACCCGCCCCTCATGTGGACGCTTTAGTACCACATCGAAATACTGAGCGAACAGTAGCTGATCGATGGTGGTTATCTGCTCCAGCAGAGGTCCCGATTTTGGCGCCAACTCAAGCACCCTCTCCTTCCAACAGTCGAGACCGCGACTTCGAAAAGCCGCGACCATATCTACTCGGATACTCCAGAACACGCTTGTGAGGGGAGCACCCCCCAGTGGCCCCAAACCAGTGGGCAGGAAACCCAACATTGTATGTGCTCCATCTAGATGCTGCCTAAGACAATCCCCTGATTGAATGTCTCGACTTTCTGCCACAAACCACAATGCTCCCCAATCGTACTCACTAACGGTGTGAGGGATCCCTACCGCCTCCCTGAGTTCCGTTCGAGCCCCAGAGGCAACAACAACAAAGTCAAATCCAGAGAATCGACTTCCATCAGAACCGATAAGCGTGCAGTCACCTGACTCGCTCTCATCCACATTCACAACCTCCACCCCGACATGGACTTTGATACCTTGACTAAGCACCGCACCGTAAAGAGACTGAAACAGAGATCCCCTGTGAAGCCCTACACCGTAGTACTTGCTGTCCAGCTTCTCGTAGCTAAGGTCCAGCACCATCCGTCCCGTTGGTGTCGTGGCGTGCAACCGCTCAACGCGGGCGCCTGCCTGGAGAACCTCTTCCTCAAGACCAAGCTTCCTAAGCACCCCCATACCGCTGGGCTGCATCATCACGCCAGCACCGACAGCGGAAGGTCGTTCAATCTTCTCAAACAGCGTCACTTCGTGACCGTCGCGAGCCAAAAATAGAGCGCTAGCGGAGCCCGCTGTACCGCTCCCAACTATCGCTATCTTTTTAATTTTCATGGTCTATTAAAAACAAATAGACAGGTCACAGTTGTGCCGTTTCGTCGATAAATGAGGCTAGCTCCATATCCAACTCAGACAAGCCGCCGCAGTCGTGTGTTGCTAGGGTAATCGAGACCCTGTTGTAGACATTTTTCCATTCTGGATGATGACACATCTGCTCAGCTTTTTCGGCAACACGGCCCATAAATTGCCACGCCGAACGAAAATCCGAGAAGACAAAGTTACGTGTAATGGCCTCTCTCCCTTCGACCATTTTCCAATGCGGCAGGATGCTCTCAATGGCATCAATTTCGGTTGGGTTGAGGCGCCTTACAATACCCACTAAACCCTCCTCCAGACAGTAACAAGCCACGGCTGTTCGTCCCTAGGACGACCCTTTGGTCGATAATAATGCTCTAACATCTCAAAACCGGCGTTTTCAACGTTGGCACTCCACTTTTCTAAATCGTGAAAGGAGCAATAACGCTCGCTCTGAAAGCCCTCTTCATTCTGCCCCCGAGGGTTGGAACAGAGTAGGACTCCTCCGGGTACGAGTGCTGCATGTATCTTGCCGAGCACATTTGGTAGCTCAACTGTTGGTACATGAAACATAGTTGCGTTTGCGAACACACCGTGAAAATGGGACGCCGGTAAATCCAAATTCAAGAAATCTTGGTTTAGAACTTCACAACCAGAAAATGCACGTGCCATTTCGCAAAATGTTGTCGAACCCTCTAGCCCCACTGGATTGTGTCCTCTTGCTTTAAAGTCGGCCAAATCGCGCCCGGGTCCACACCCAAAATCCAAGATGTTGCCACCAGACTCTACCTCAAGATACTTCAACAGTGAATCAACGTTCTGGCTGACGTCGTGGTCTTTAGTCCCTTGCCAAAATGCGGCAGTCCGCCCCTCATAATCAGCTATAGTCCTACCCGATACCTGCCCCAAATCGTTGGTTGAATCTTTCTTCACCTGTTTCCACCCCAATAAAAAAGCCCGTGTTGCGACAGACTGTACCTAGCTCTAACCTACCGTTTACTATCTACATCTAGCCCACTCTACTGTATTGTGAAGGCTATAAAAGGTGATCCATCACAGAGAACTTTAACGTCTATACTGACGAAGCGTGCACTCTGAATCACCCTCTATGAAACGGTCCGCGTTCCGATAGAATTTCCATAGCCCTAATCGATTGCTTTCTCTCCATTTCTGTGGCTTGTTCGACTGCGTTGTGGAGCCCTTTATGTGCTATCCAGTGTACAGAGTAGGTCGCCGCTGGCATTAGTCCTCGGCTGATTTTGTGTTCCCCTTGTGCACCCGCCTCAAACCTAACCCAACCACGATCAATGCAAAGTTCAATGGGTCTGTGGTAGCACATCTCGAAATGTAGACGTTTGAATTCTGAACGGCAGCCCCAGTAACGACCATATAGGTGACCTCCACTCTGAAAACAGAGGCTCATAGCGACCACCTCACCATCTTTTTCTGCGACTAACGCGAGAATATTGTCCTGAAAACTCTCGCTTATTCGAGTGAAGAAGTCAGGGCGCAGGTAGGCATGTGCGTGCTTTCGCTCCACAGTGTTTAGATAGAGCTCTTCTATTGCTGCCCAGTGTGACTCAGTGAGTTCAGCGCCGCCCAACGCTGAAATAGTGACACCGCACTCCGCTACCGCTGCTCTCTCACGCTGAACCGTCTTTCTACGTCGAGCACGAAACTTCGAGGTCCAGTCCTGAAAACTCGAATACCCACTGTTCTTCCAATGGTACTGAAAAGTAATCCGCGGAATAAACTCATCAAATCCAGAGAACATGTCAAATTCCTCTTTGGAGATGAACAGCATGTGAATAGAGGATGCATCGTATTCTTTAGCTATGGCCTGAATACCGTCAACTACAGCGCGGCAAATTTCTTCGCTTAATGGTTTGTCTCCAGTGAGTAATCGCCGACCAGTAACTGGAGTAAAAGGAATAGACGTCACAATTTTGGGATAATAAGGTATGCCAGCGCGATGGGAAGCATTAGCCCAATCCCAATCAAAAATATACTCGCCATAGCTGTTGGACTTGAGGTAGAGCGGCACCGCCGCAACAAGGACTCCCTCATCTCGAATCAATATATGACGAGGCACCCACCCAGTCCTACCGCTTACACTGCCACTCTCTTCGAGGGCCATAAGAAATTCAAAGCGAGCGAAAGGATCGTTCTCTGAAACCAGCGCGTTCCACTCCAGTCGGTCAACTCGGCTAAGCGAATCGACTATTGTCATCGAATATGGGATCTCTAAGACCTCTACTTACATGCGGGTGGAGTGATAATGCCCGCCCTTTCAACATCCCAGATCATTACATAATTGGCAACAAGAAATGCTTCATACTCCACATCGTTCAACGCGGTTTCGCCTGATCGAAGGGGAATGTCTCCAAAACGTGACCGTCTTAGCAAAACTCAGCCAATATTACTCGATTTGTGCAAATGACTAGCCGGAAAGAGGTGGAGCCGTTGTAGCTCTATTAAAGTTCCGTTTTATTGAAAATCACCAAGAGTATTGCATCGATGAAGGATTTACATCTCACCCGTTTACAGCATTTCTTACGAAAGAGATCAAATATGAGAACGAATAGCGCTGTCCTGGCACCGTCGACACAAACACGACACATAACCACTGATTTTGTAACGAAGTTGACCCCAAACTCGACAAGCGCATGAGGTCGTCTGTGTTAATTCGTTCTTCAATTGAGCAGGAGATTGCAATGTCTGAAATGATCTATCATGGAAAAGTAAAACAAGTCTGGTCAACTGATGATCCAGACATCATAGAGTTTCGTTACACGAACCAGATATCGGTGTTCGACCAGATTATTCCCAGCCTAATACCCGGTAAAGGGGAATCGCTTAACAAGACCTCTTGTCACTGGTTCAAGCTAGTTGAGGCAGCGAACATCTGTGAGACACACATTGTAGAGATGAACGCTCCGGATCGCGTAAGGGCTCGTAGATTTGACGTAATAAAGGAACCGGGAACTATCCCTCGAGATGCAGAGAATTTCTTTGTTCCACTCGAGGTGATCTGTAGGCACTATTTGGCGGGGTCTGGGTTTCGTCGTTACAAGCGCGGCGACGTTGGAGCTGAGGAGTTTGGCTTCGCCCCAGGCACTGAACTCAAGGAGGGGGTAAAGCTTCCTAAGCCATATCTTGAGGTCTCTACTAAATTCGAAAAGTTCGACCGACTTCTTGGTAAAAAAGAGGCTCTTGAGATCTCGAATATCACCGAGGCTGAGTTCGACTCCATCATGGAAGTAGTCCTAAAGATCGATGAAATTATCGAACGCGAAGCAGGAAAATCCGGACTGATTCACGTCGACGGCAAAAAGGAATTCGCTCTTGGAAAAGACCGTAAACCGATTCTTGTAGACTCATTTGGGACACTAGATGAGGACAGGTGGTGGGACAAGGCCGCCTATGAGCGTGGAGAGATTGTACAGTTATCAAAGGAATTCGTTCGAGGTCATTACATAGAGACAGGTCACCACGCGGAACTACAGACAGCTCGCGACAATGGAACAGAAGAACCTGATATTGCAGCACTTCCACAGACAGTAATCGATCAAACCGCGAAACTATATAGAGACATGTTCGAGCGACTCACTGGTTCGGCGGGTTGACCATATGAGCGACGAGCAACCACATAACCCACTCCACGGCGTGACTCTTAAGACGATCATGGAGTACCTATTAGAGCGTCACGGTTGGGAAGAGTTAGGGGAGTTGATCAACATTCGCTGCTTTCA
>CAWVYO010000254.1:0-4901 GCA_963934385.1 uncultured bacterium | reverse complement strand
CTATTTCGGTGCCCGTCGGATATCATTGGCCCCATAAAGACCCCAGCCTGTTCCGCGTGCCCAATGGACACACGTCCGCTTCTGTCAACTAGGTTAGCTACGAACTGGTCGTAAATTCCCGCCTCGACGATTACTCGCCCCGTTGAGTTGTGCCGCATGCCAGCTGTGAGAAAAGCCCCAACCATGACCTCGTAGACCGCTTGCTCTAGGTTCGCGTCGTTAAGAACAATCGCGATCCCTTTACCGCCTGTTTGGTACACAACCGCAACGTCTGGGCGTTTAAACATCACCTTTCTAAGCGCAGTAGCTCCCGCGAAATTACCTGTAAAAACCAACGCATTTAGGTGCCTGTGGTTAGCCATGTGCTGCCCAACAATAGCTCCCGAGCCCTGTACCATGTTCACCACTCCTCTCGGCAAGCGGCATCTGTCCCAAAGCTCTGCGACGTGTTGTCCCACGGCGGGCGTATATTTAGAGGGTTTGTAGACAACAGTGTTGCCAGCCAAAATCGAGGCGGCGATCTGGATAGATATTGTGTAAAGGGACGGTGTGTGTGGGCATAACAGACCGACAACTCCTCGCGGTGAGTAGATCGTTCGACCCTCTTTTCCAGCCAGAACCCTCGGTGCCAATGCGTCTAGTCCGTCGTCTAAGAGGACTTCCATAAAATGAAGCGTCGCCTGAACCTCGTGTTCAGCCTCCCAAATTGGTTTGCCTGTGTCCCTAGCGATTATCTGAACCGAGGCTTCGCGGTGTATTTTAAGCACTTCGGCAAAGTTGGATACAGCCGTCGTTCGTTCGTTCAGGCTGTACTTTGACCAGCGGGGAAAGGCTGCCTTTGCGCACTCAAAGGCGTCGTCCACTGATTGGGTGGAAAAGGGAAATTTACCAATAATATCTGAGCGTTCACCAGGATTGATGCAGTTGACGTAGCCCTCCACATGTTCGGGCTTCTCAAAGCTACCGTTTATATAATTACCTTTAAGAACAAGCTGAAGTCGCCAATCGGCCACTGAATCTCTCCCATTTTGTGTTCTGATGGATTATATCCCAATCAACCAACTGGAGGCCATAAATGCAGAACGTACATGATAACATTTTATCCTGTGTCGGTGACACCCCAATAGTTCGCCTTAATCGATTGGGCGGGAGCCTAAGCGCTACAATATATGCCAAGCTTGAGATGATGAATCCGGGGGGTTCAATCAAAGATAGAATTGCTATGAATATTGTTGATGATGCCGAGGCGAGTGGCGCACTAGCGTCAGGAGCGACAATTGTTGAGGGTACTTCCGGTAACACTGGTGCGGGTCTGGCCATGGTTGCGGCCATAAAAGGTTACAGAACGACATTCGTGATGCCAGACAAGCAGTCAGAGGAAAAAAGAGCGGCCTTGAGAGCCTATGGCTCCAAAGTTGTCATCACCCCAACCGCAGTTGAGCCAGAGGATCCTCGCTCTTATTACTCCGTTAGTGACAAGCTCGGAAATGCTGAAGGCGCCTATTTCGCTAATCAGTACCACAACCCCTCAAACCCAGAGACCCACTACAAGTGGACAGGCCCCGAGATTTGGAAGCAGATGGGCAAGGAGTGCGACGCAGTGGTCATGGGATTGGGCACAGGCGGGACCATATCTGGGGTTGCTAAGTTTCTAAAAGAGGTCAATCCAGACATTAAGATTATCGGAGTCGATCCGGTCGGTTCTCTTTACTATGACTATTTTCACACCGGGCAGATGGTTGAAGCGTACTCATACGTTGTAGAGGGGATTGGAGAGGACTTTATGCCCTCTACAGTTGACTGGACTAATATCGATGACGTGGTACGCGTAAACGATAAAGAGTGCTTTCAGATGACCCGTCGTATTGTCCGCGAAGAGGGGATCTTCTGTGGAGGATCGAGCGGTGCCGCCGTAGCAGGTGCATTGAAGTGGACCAGAGACAACGACGCAGAAGGGTTGAAAGTACTTGTTATACTTCCGGACTCAGGCTCACGATATCTCTCCAAAATATTCTCAGAGCGCTGGATGGAGGAGGGTGGTTATCTGGAGCCAGAGGCCACCATGGGCTACGTGCGTGACTTGGTTCGCCTGAGAGGCGGAACACGGGGACTTATCTCTGTTGAAACATCTGCACGAGTACACGAGGTAGTGGGGCTTCTCAAGCTACACGGTATATCCCAGGTACCAGTTGTCGATTTGGACAACAACGTACTGGGCATTCTTACTGAGAACGTTCTCTTGGAGCGAGCGCTTCGCGGTGAGAGCCGGACAGAGAGTGTCGTTAATCTTGTACAGCCAAACTTCTGTACAGTGAATAAAAGCACGGAAATAGCGGTTGTTACCTCTCTATTTTCGAAGTCAAAAGTAGCTGTTATCTTAGATGAAGACGACAAGGCTATAGACATTATCACCCGCATTGACCTTATCGACTACATTTCACGTGTAACCTCAGGAAGCAAATCATGAGCGAATACCTAAGTAACGACCTATCTCTAGAGACTTTAGCTATTCACGGAGGTCAGTCACCAGAGCCGATCACGGGAGCTGTAATGCCCCCTGTCTTTCAGACTAGTACATACGCTCAGCCGCAGGTTGGCGAGCACACAGGCTACGAGTATTCTCGCACCCAAAACCCAACGCGCGAAGCGCTCGAGCGTTGCCTTGCTTCACTGGAGGGTGCCAAGCACGCGTTCTCTTTTGCCTCTGGTTGTGCGGCGACTGCGGGTATTCAACATCTTCTGAGCTCTGGAGACAAGATAGTCTGCGGCGATGATGTTTATGGCGGTACATGGCGCATGTTCACCAAGATATTCGCTCGTCAAGGGCTGGATTATACCTTTGTTGACTTTACTCGTGTGGCACCTGAAGACGCCATCCCTGAAGGCACCAAGATGGTCTGGCTCGAGTCACCAACAAACCCTTTACTAAAGGTTGCGGATATTCGTGCGTTGTCAAAGCGCGGGCACGATGTCGGGGCGATAGTTGTGGTAGACAACACGTTTGCTACCCCCATATTTCAGCGCCCACTCGAACTCGGTGCAGATTTGGTAGTCCACTCAACCACAAAGTACCTAAACGGACATTCAGATGTGGTTGGTGGGGCTGTAATGACAAGCGACGATGATCTCGCGGAGCAGTTAGCCTTCGTTCGCAACGGCGTGGGTAATGTCTCCGGTCCATGGGATTGTTGGCTAACTCTACGCGGGCTGAAAACCTTGCCTATTCGCATGGCTCGACACCAGTCAAACGCTGTGAAGATAGTAGAGTGGCTCAACGGTCGCGAAGAGGTCTCACGAGTCTTTTATCCAATGGACGCCAACCACCCACAACACGAGCTAGCAAAATCACAAATGAGCGGGTTTGGCGGCATGATATCCTTTGAGATGAACGCGGATATAGATGCTGCTAAGCGCTTTTGCGCGGCTACAAAGATATTCTGCTTGGCGGAGTCGCTAGGCGGGGTTGAGTCTCTTTTAGAGTTGCCTGCGGCTATGACTCACGCCTCAATTCCCGCAGATATACGCAAGGAAATTGGAATAGCTGACGGACTTGTGCGACTCTCAGTAGGCATTGAAAATGTAGACGACTTGATCGCAGATCTCGAGTCTGCCTTCGCTATCGCGCTTTCATAGAAAAAGGCTGCCAGTTTGAGTGAACTGACGATTACAGGAAAGTCTAAGGTCTCCCACTATCGCTCGTCTATGGTTCGGCGCTTTGGGTTGCTTTACTATGTGATGGGCTTCCCCTTGTTTTTGAGGCGTGTGGTGCTCAATGAGGCATCAGTCGACCGAATCCGGAAGGCAGAGGTAGCAGGAGACACTATTGTCTACGCCATGCGTACGCGTTCGTTTGTTGATTACATAGCCCTGAATCGAGAGCTAGTGCGCCACAATCTGCCCTTGGCCAGCTTTGGGACAGGGGTGTCAACTGTATGGTTTCAGCCGTTTTTACCTGCTGTAGGACACACCTGGCGAAGGGTTGGCCGATTTTTGAGCAGGGGTCGAATACCCCACCCTGTAAAGTCTGGGTGGTTAGCTAGACACGTGGCTGAAGGAAACTGCAGCGCGGTTTTTTTGAGGGCTCCTTCAGAGATACTAAACCTACTGCAGGCTCCAGACTGGCCAGACCCAGTTCCGGCAATAGTCGAGGCTCAAAGAATTTCCGAGGCGACGGTTAGAGTTTTCCCTATTGTTGTGATCTGGGCCCGTTCACCAGAGAGAGCAGCCAGAAATCCCGCGATGTTGGTGCTATTTGGCACTGAAGAAGAGCCGGGAATAATATGGCGATTTTTCGGTATGGTGTGGGGAGTCCGCAGGGCGCTAGTTCAGGTGGGCGAGCCCGTATCTGTAGATGAGTTTCTGCAAAAATACGGCGACGAGCCGCCGAAGTTGCAGTCAAAGAGGCTGAAGTTGACGTTGCGCAGGTGGGCTTTTAGGGAGCAGCAGGTGGTTCGCGGTCCTCGGCAGAAGTCACACCGCTGGCTGCGTAGACTGGTGTTGCGCAGTAGGCGCATGCAGGAAGTCATTAAGGAGGCAGCTCGCGACGGTGACGTTGCACCTGAGATCATAGAGCTCGAACTCTCTAGAAAGTTCGACAAAATGGCAGCTCGGTTTAGCTATTCCGTGCTTATGGTGATGCGCGGTATCACAAGCTGGGTCATGAGCCTTCTATACAAGGAGATCGATATTAGAGAGGAGGATCTGGAGCGCATAAGGGCCGCCAAGCGCGAAGGTGTTGCCGTGTTAGCGCCTTGTCACAGAAGCCACTTAGACTATCTGCTAATGTCGACTATTCTCTGGGATCATGACATTGTTCCTCCCCACGTTGTTGCTGGTGAGAACCTCTCTTTTTTCCCGTTTGGACCACTGCTTAGGCGCTCGGGAGCCTTCTTTATACCGAG
>CAWVYO010000253.1:0-4922 GCA_963934385.1 uncultured bacterium | reverse complement strand
AGAGGCACGGCTAGCGACTGGGATTATCTCCCCGACTGAACCGAGTGGCTCGAGAGCCTCAAGTAACTGCTTACCTACCGCGCCCGTAGCACCTAGAACCGCGATTGTCGCTCCACCATTACCCATTGTGTACTCCTGCGGACTTTGGCAGTTTAGCGTCCGGCTCGCGTATATAGTTCAAAACAACCTCTTGTGGTGGCGTTAGCTCACTCTGCTTTGAGATGGTCACCATCTCTTGCAAAGGAGAGCGACAGGCCTCTTCCGAGACTCTCCCACCAACTGACTCCACCAACTCTCTCCAGACCTCTGCCCCCTCACCAACCGCCACAAAGGGGCGACCTTTTGCCAATTCAACTGCAACCTGTGGGTCGACGTCAAGTTCATCTGTAATCTGAATACCGTCCTCATAAAGAGCGGTGTAAGCTCGACCCTTTCGACCATCCAACATAGCTAATGTCAAACCCTCTGATTCAATCGCAGCACGAGCTCTAAGTGATGAGACCTGCGAGACCTTGCAACCTCGAGCGGTCGCGACCCCCAGAGCCATAGCAACACCAACTCGAAGAGACGTGAAGGCGCCTGGACCAACCGTCACCACCACATGGCTTAGAGATACACCTCTGATCGCCTTGTCAATGGCTACGGAAACGGTGATCTCCGCACCACGAGTAATTCGCTCCGTGTAGATAAAAGGAGACTTCTCTCCATCTAACAAAACCCCAACAACAGGCCCCGCGGTATCTATGGCTAATATTGACACGACTAGCCCCCCAGCGCTCTGTTGATATCAAACACAAACACCATCAGCATAAGAGCGACTAGGGCTAAAACACCGATCTGTTGTGCCCTCTCCCTAAACCTCAAAGAGACCGGACGCCCCCTTAGAGCCTCGACCAAGAAGAACAGGAACTGCCCTCCGTCCAAAACTGGTACGGGTAGAAAGTTTACTATGGCCAAAGAGATGGATAATAATGCCATCATCCTGAACCACTGGAACGGGCCAGCTTCCGCCGCGGCCCCTGCGTCCCTAAAAATCTGAACAGGACCGCCAAGACTCTTTGATGGGGCTGCTTCTCTCGTAAGCAGTTTTCCGATCTGACTTAGCGTTAGACCCACCAACAGCTTTGTCTCTTCATAGGCCATACCGACCGAAGAGCTAAACCCGTAATAACGAGGAGCCTTCTGCGAGCCGACCAAATCTCCGCCGCGACCAACTCCAATCATAGCTCTATAGTAGTACCTACCAAGTACGTCAGTGTCGCGCACAACCCTTGGTAGCAGGTCAAGGGAGCGCTCTGCTCCATCACGAGAAATAGTCACGCTAACAGCCACTGCAGAAGATTCCTCTCCAGTACCTACCTGTTTCCCACCAATCGTAGTGGTAACCTCTCCCCAAGTTCTAAGCCCCACCTCATCGATAGCAACCAACCTGTCTCCTCGCTCTATTCCTGCGTCAGCGGCAGCAGAGCCCTCCTCAACCCCGTCTACAAAAAGTGTGGCTGGGTACAGCCCCCAAAGATTTGCAAGCGGTCTATCGAACTCAGAACCGTCAGACTCGACAACGGCTACTTGCGAGATTTCCGCGGATTTTAACTCATCCCCCGACAACCATTCAATCGTTGCAGCCCCACCACTGGCGTCCAAAGCCGACATCACCGCTGCGTAAGAGCCTACATATTGACCGTCCACTGAGACGATGGTGTCAAACGTCTGAACACCCGCAAGACCTGCAGGAGAGAGCACATCACTAACCCCGACAATTGGGGCTGGCATTAGGTTGCTCAGACCAAGCTGAGACGGGTACCAAGGAAGTTCCCAGTTGGCACCCTCAATAGGTAGCGGAATAGCAACGTCAACCGCCACGCCACCGCGAAGAAGTCCAAACGACAGGGGCTCCTGATCGGACGCGGAATCCATGACGCTGTATATGTCGCCCCAGAAAGGCGTATTTTGACCTGCAACACTCTGAATTTCATCGCCTGACTCGATTCCGGCAAGGTCTGCCGGAGAACCATACATTACCGAGCCCACAGTGGAGACAGGCTGTGGGTCTCCAGCCATATAGAGACCAGTCAAAACAACTACAGGTAGTAACAAGTTCGCAAATGGACCTGCCGCGACGATAATAAGGCGTTGCCACACAGGCTTATTTAAGAGGCTGCCCTCTAGATTCGCCTCTTCCTCCTGTTCGTCTTGATCCAAGAACGGATCGGCGCCCTCCATGAGCACATATCCACCAATAGGAAAAAGGCAGACCTTGTAGTCAGTTCCACCATAATTCACACCGAACAGGCGCTTACCAAAGCCAAGTGAGAACTCACGCACCCCAACCCCAAACAGCTTTGCGAAGAAAAAGTGACCGAACTCGTGTACGAATATCAAAATTCCCACTAAGGCTATTGCTGCGGCTATGTTGAAAAGAGCATCCATACTATCCAAGCGCCCCCAGACAATGAGTAACGTAGAGGTAGATCACAGGTGCTCCAAATAAGATGGAGTCAGTCCTGTCTAGGGCACCTCCGTGACCTGGCATTATCGCTCCCGAGTCCTTTACATTGACTGCTCTCTTAAGAAGCGACTCCGCGAGGTCGCCTACAACAGCAATCATAGATACAACTAGTCCCAACACAACACAATCAACCACAGTTAACTCTGTGAAGAACGTCCCTCTTACTACAAACAACGCTGCAACAGCTGTCGCCATTCCACCGAAAACTCCCTCCCATGTTTTCTTCGGTGAGACTTTCTCGTAAAGCTTGTGCTTTCCTAGGGCTCTACCTGTAAAATAGGCACCTGAATCAGCGGCGATAACTATTATCATGAGCACGGCAAACCATTCAAGACCGCTATCTAATCTACGCACAAACACTAGATGCAAACCCAGCCCAACAACCCACGCTACGCCCAGCATCTGTAGACCAAGAAACTTGAAAGATGTCTCAACATCGTCTTTGCGCATTACGCCAGAAACAATCAAAAACAGAGTGGCTATCAGTAAGCTAGCATGAGCTGCGCCCTCACCACCAAAAAGCACTCCCCAATAAACAACCCCACCAGCCAGGAATAATCTCCAGCCGCTCTTGACCCGATCTCCAGTAATGGTCGCGTACTCTAACAGCCCAATACCTAGCACAATCGCTACGATAACCTCTACTGCGACTACTCCACCAAAGAGAAGCGCTGGTATCAATATCGATAATACGACAAAAGCCGATATAATTCTTGTCCCCATTCTCTACTCCATTAGCTGAGCTGACGTCTTGCCAAAGCGCCGCTCTCTAGTACCATACGATTCAAATGCCCTTTCGAGGTCTTGGCGCCGAAAATCCGGCCACGCAACATCTGTCACATAGATTTCCGCGTAAGCCATCTGCCAAAGCAGAAAATTGGAGATTCTAAGCTCTCCAGAGGTCCTAATCAGCAGATCGACTTCCGGTAAATCCGGAGCATAAAGGTGTGATTCAATCTTTTCGCAGTCAATGTCATCGACCCCGATTAGCCCATTTGCAACATCTGAAGCTATTGACTTCATGGCACTAACAATCTCAGTTCGACCGCCATATGACAAGGCTAAGCATAACTCCATCTCAGTGGCTCCGGTGTCAGATACCGCAGACAATTCTTTTATCAGCGACCCTATGTTATTTGGCAACCGATCGAGCTCGCCGATAGCCCTAAACCGGATATTATTGTCCAAAATCTCGGATCGCTCGCCAATCATGTAACGCTCTAAAAGCCCCATGAGAGCAAAGACTTCATCTGATGGTCTGCTCCAATTCTCAGTCGAAAAGGAGTAAAGCGTCAACGCCTTGACCCCAAGTGCACGACAGGCACGAACAACCTCTCTCACAGAGACGGCGCCCTCTTCGTGACCATCAACCCTGGGCATTCCTCTCGCTTCTGCCCAACGGCCGTTGCCATCCATAATAATGGCAACATGAGCCGGAACTATCAGCGTTTTTTCGTCACCCTTCAAGGATCTCTGACTCTTTTTGCGAGACAATACCTGCGACGTTTTTGACGTTGGAATCGGTCTCCTCTTGTACTGTCTTCAATAAGCGTTCAAGATCGTCCTTAGATATTTCTTTATCGGACTCCATCCCCTTAAACAGATCGTTGTATTCCTTGCGAACTGAGCGGATTCGAACACGGGCATCTTCACCGCACTTCTTTACCACCTTGGTCAAGTCCTTGCGGCGCTCACCAGTTAGCGGGGGAATAGGAAGACGTACAATCTGTCCATCACTACTAGGATTTAACCCCAAGCCCGCAATGGTGATTCCTCGCTCGATATCACCGAGTGTCGTTTTATCCCAAGGAGTTATAACCAGCATTCTGGCATCAGGGGCACTAACAGTAGCCAACTGATTGAGCGGCATAATCGCACCATAAGCCGCAACTTCCACCTGAACATTATCTAGCAGTTGAGGGGAAGCTCTCCCAGTACGAACAGTAGAAAGTTCTCGACCTAGAGCTGACAGCGCCGAATCCATCTCACCACTCATCGCGTCCAAATACTCTTTTTCCATCATATCTCCCTGTCAATACTATCGACGTTCTGAACTGTTGTACCAATGTCTTCGCCAACGATCACCCGTTTTACGTTTCCTTTTCCGTTTAAGTCAAAGATTACTACTGGTAAATGGTTTTCCATACAGAGTGATATTGCTGTAGAATCCATTACCTTCAACTGCCTCTGCAGGACCTCTAGGTAGCTAATAGAGTCGAATTTTACTGCATCGGGATTAGTCATGGGGTCTGAATCGTAGACCCCATCTACTTTTGTCCCCTTCATTATTAAATCAGCCTGAATCTCGGCGGCTCGCAGCGCGGCAGCCGTGTCAGTTGAGAAAAAGGGGTTGCCCGTGCCAGCACCAAAGATAACGACGCGCCCCTTCTCCATGTGCCTTATGGCCTTGCGC
>CAWVYO010000252.1:0-5006 GCA_963934385.1 uncultured bacterium | reverse complement strand
GATATGTTTGAGTCAAACCGATTCTGGGTTGCCCCATATGCTGAGTTGTAGCTGTTTATGGAATCAAGGGCAGTGTCTACCCTTGTGATAGCGGAGTTTGCCGCGGTGGTGGTAGCGACAGAGAGGGCATCAATTCCCAGGGTGGCGGTCTTTAGGGAGCCAAACGATATGCTCACTTGATTGTCACTGTTTCCGTTCATTCCTACTTGCACGGCTACTGACGGGGTGGTCCCGTCGGTTAGGGCAATGTCGTTGAAACTGGTGTTGTCGGCTAGACGCTCCACCTCTAGTATTATCGACTCTAGTTCGCTCTGTAGATCAGTTCTTTGGGAACTACTAATAGTAGCAGATGACCCTTGTACTGCGATTTCTCGCATTCGTTTCGTTAGATCGCCAGCCGTTGTCGTGGCACCCTCGGCAGTCTGTATAAAGGAGATACCGTCGTTGGTGTTTCTAATAGCCTGGGTCGTTGATCGGCTTAGGGCATTAATGTTTTCAGCTACGGAGTAGCCAGCGGGATCGTCCGCTGCCCGGTTGATCCTTCGCCCAGAACTCATCCGTTCTGTTGAGAGATCGAGCATCCGATTAAGCAGCGATAAGTTCGCGAAACTCGGCGTATTCGTATTTATGGTAAGTGCCATTCTTACACCCTCTATTTTTGCCCAGCCACCATCTATCGGGTGTACTGAGGTATTGTATCACGAGATCTTTTGAACTGTAATATGCTTATTCGGGTAAAGCTAAAACTCCACCGGTACCCATGGACACAGAAAGAGGTGCGAATAAGGGGCTTGGCATCGATGAATCCCACCGGTGATGTGCTGGCAACGGAGGCGCACCGATATCGGCCAATTCGTTAGCTCGCTCGTCAATAGGTACAGCTAAGGCGGTCGTTGCAGCCCTGCAGATCTGTGCTAGTTCTCGCCCTTGAAAGTTCTGTTCCAAAGCGTAAATAGATGGAATCTTGCTTTCATCAGCAAGGGTGGCGATTTGATATAGTATTTTACGCATATCAGGTATTGGTCGCCTGTCGATTTGTGTAAATGTGGATAAAAGAGGCTCTATTGAACTCTCGTTATTTATTACACCGAGTAGGTCGATTATTGCACTCCAGGCTATTGGATGATGTTCAGTATTGAGCCTTGTGTGAAGGGTTGGTAGAAGTCCGATGTGGGTGTGTTGTAATAGAGCTGTGGCTGCTGCTGCACGAACGTTACCCTCTACGTCCGACGCTAGCATGGCTTCAAGGTGAGGGGCGATGACAGAGCTAGGTAAACTGGGGTCTCCCAAGGCCTCTGCACAGTGAGCTCTCATTCTTGTATCTGGATCATTGAGCAACGCCACGTGGGTTTGCCAAATGTGGGTGTGCTGAAACAACTCAGAGACGTGGTGACCAGCTAACCTCACAGCGCGAGGTGCCTCAGTGTCAATTGAGATGAAGAGAGGTATGTCAGCCAAGTGGCTAAGTTGTAGCGACGCTATTGCGTCAATCAGCGCAACGCTGATCTCTTCGTGGAGAGCTCTATAGTGAATCAAAAGCTGTGGTATTGCTCTGGTGACGAGCTCAGGTGCCACAGGAAGTAATAGGGATATGGTCTCTACCCTAGCTTGTGTAGGTACTCGGTTGTTGAGCAGTAGAGACTGAAGCTGTAGGTTTGCACGTTGCCCGCCCATTGTCCCAAGGGCCTGAACACTTGCCATGCAGACCGAAATAGCGCTGTCATTCGGGCAACGCTCTCCAAGGGGAGCCACTGCTTCCTGAGCGCCTCTTTCTCCCAATATACGAGCGGCTTCCTCTCGTTTGGTATCTCGGCTGTGGTTCTCTAATATCTCGATGAGCTCCGAGTTGTCCTTCCCCTCCAAAGACCACGCCATCGCATTAGGGGCTAACAATGAGCTCATTATGAGCCAGCCGAGTACCTTTTGTGTTGTTTTTACTATCATCTAGATGATCACTCCTTACGCAAGCCCATTCAAAATTGTGTGGATGTATGAACTCATAGTAACATTACTCTTCACTCCAGAAGCCCTCCTCTTCTCCGTCACCTCGGCTACACCAATAGAATGCTTCGGTGTTGCTGACTTGGGCCCATTCACCATCTTTATTTAGCGCTATGTAGCCCGCTAGGCAGCCAGTTCGGTTTAGCTCATCGAGTATTCTCTCTGATGCTTCGGTCATGGAGAGCCCCATCTCTATCATTGTCGCAACCCTAACAGCTAGTCCAGCCTCTACGATGTGTTCTCCCACACCTGTGCAGGTAACAGCCGCCTCTTTGGTTGCGAAATTTGCAGCTACGGTTGGCGTGTCGCTCACTCTTCCTACGGTTTCATAGCCCCTTCCACCAGTACTGGTTGCCGCGGCTAGGTTTCCGGCTGAGTCGAGGGCTATGGCGCCGACTGTACCCGTGGAGCCGGAAACTTTATCCTGCCATTCTTTTATTCGACGGTGGGTGCGAACATCTAGGGGTTCTAGTCCTAGAGCCCTCCATTTAGCGTTGGCGCCCTCTCCAGAGAGGACCCTGTCTCTCTCTTCCAGTAACCGCCGGCATAGAGCTATGGGGTTCTTTAGACCTGTGACGTTAACCACCCCTGAGAAGCGACGTCTGTCGCCGTCCATTAGGCTCGCGGACATACGCGCAACTCCGTCACTCTGCAACTTACTGCCTAGCCCTGCGTTGAACAGTGGATCGTTCTCCATAAGGGATACAGCGTGGACTACCGCAGCCCGGGATCCCGCATCTATGAGAGTTGGCCAAGCGCGTGTTGCGATGTCGGATATGGACTTGGCTATTTCTTTCCGCGCGGCACTGTTGGTGCCCCGCCCAGCTCCACCATGAATGATAAGTCTGGTCAACTAAACCTCCATGCCCTCTTTTATTAGATTAGCGTACTTGCCATTTTGGCTCACTAGAGTCTCGTGATCGCCGCGCTCTATTATTCTACCTTGTTCCATAACAATAATGCAGTCAGCTTTTGAAATGGTTGAGAGCCTGTGTGCGATCACCAACACTGTTTTTCTCGCAAACAGCCTATCTGTGGCGCGCTGAATCAGCGCTTCAGTAATTGAATCCACAGATGCAGTAGCCTCGTCTAAGATGATAATCTCAGGATCAGCGGCCATTGTTCGCGCAAAGGTAAGTAGCTGTCCTTCACCTGCTGATAGAGATCCGTTGTCTCCGTACAACATGTGGTCCCATCCACCAGGCAGAGCCTCAATGATCCCCGAGGCGTAGGATGCTTCTGCGGCGGCCAACAGGTCAGGCTCTGTTGCGCGCTCTAATCCCACATTAAACCTGACTGAATCGGGGAAGAGGTGAACATCTTGAGGCACCGCGGTGATGTGTCTTCGTACAGAGGTTGGAGAGAGATCTCGCAGCTCTTGTCCGTCGACTTTTATGGAGCCACGGTAGCCATCATAAGTCCGCGTTAAAAGCCTCGCCAATGTACTTTTCCCGCTACCAGTAGCTCCAATTAGAGCGACGACCTGCCCAGTTTCAATATCTAGGTCGATACCTTGCAGGATCTCGGGACCATCGCCGTAGGCGAACTTTAGATCCCTAATAACAATCCCTCCGTCTGTATCGGTTAGCTCAGTTGATCCCCCTGTAATCTGCTCACCTTTCTCCAAGAGTGAGAAGATTCGATCAAGGGCTATCGTGGCTCTTTGAATGATCGATATTTTGCCTGCGAACTCTCTAAGTGGTCTAAAAAGCCGATCAATGTAGTCGATGAATGCCACAAGTAGTCCAGCAGAGACACCAGTCGCAGCCTCACCCCCACTTCCATACCAGAGCATGAGAGCTACACAGAGCATACTCACTCCGTCGACGAAGGAGTACATAAGGGCGTCGTAGCCATTGGAGGTGATACAGGCATTTCTGTAGGTGCTGTTTCTCTTGCTGAACTCCTCTTCTGTTTGTGGTTCAGCGTTGTTGAGTTGGATAGCCTCTACACCAGCAATATTCTCGGCTAGCCACCCGTTCATGCTAGCGAGGCTGTCTCTAGAGATGCCGTAGTAGTGACGTAGCCGTTCTCTGCAGAAAGAGAGTACCCACAGGAGAGGTGGGGCAGTGACGAACAGCAATATTGAGAGTTTCCAGTTGAGGGTAAACATCACCGCAAGCACACCAACGATCATTAGCATGTCTAGAATTATTGCGACCATTCCGGCGGTGAGGGCGTTGCCTAGAGCCTCAACGTCGCTTGTCGCCCGGGTTAGCAGTACACCCGCTGGCTCTCGGTCAAAGAAGCTCGCAGAGAGCGACGTAAGATGGCGGTAAATGCTCTCTCTTAGTCGAAGAATGGTGCGCTGCCCGGCGACAGTTAGGGTAATGGCGTAGCCTCCCTCCACGAAAAAACGAGTAAAAACCGCTGCTAAGAAGATGAGGGCTATTTGTGTCAACCCACTAGAACCATCGCTAGTGAGGTGGTCGTCAATAGCTATCTTGACAATGTATGGCTGAGCTAGGCTTGTAACCATTACAATGGGCGTCAAAATTAATGCCCATACAAACAGCCCGATATCTGGGCGCGCATATGGCCAGATTCTTTTCAAGGCCTCCCGTGTTGTTAGGCTAGTCTTCACTGTTCTCCTTCCCGCTTTGATGGAGGAGAGCTTCGCGATACGGTCCTTCTAGTACAGAGAGTGTCTGGTGGTCTCCAGTGGCTATTAGCTTGCCATTGTCCAACACCAAGATCATGTCGGCATGGGCTAAAGCAGAAATTCTATGGGAGACTATTATGGTAGTGGGTCGTGTTTGTGTTTTAGAATCATCCGATGAACCGGTGGCTCTTATCGTATTGATAAGCCTCCTCTCCGTTTCGTGGTCAACGGCGGAGATTACGTCGTCTAACAATAGTAGGTCGTAGCTCCTGTGCAGTCCACGAGCGAGGGACACCCTCTGACGCTGTCCACCAGAGAGCATTATTCCACGTTCACCAACGGTTGTTTCTATGCCGTCGGGCAGTGCACACAGATCTGTCCACAACGACGCGCTCTTGGCTGA
>CAWVYO010000251.1:0-5065 GCA_963934385.1 uncultured bacterium | reverse complement strand
TGAGTAATCTTCTCAATAGCATCCTCTAAACAGTGAGCGAAGTCATACATGGGGTAGATAGGCCAATCATCACCAGTGCGATAGTGGTGGGCATGGCGGATTCTGTAGAGCAAGGGATCCCGCATCTTCATGTTTGAAGCAGACATGTCTATTTTAGCTCGCAACACATGAGCACCGTCGGGAAAGTCGCCAGCCCTCATCTTGGAAAACAACTCAATGTTCTCGGCGACGGTGCGCTCCCTAAAAGGACTTGGGCGCCCAGCTTCTTTCACTGTCCCCCTGTAGTCACGGATCTCTTCTTCGTTCAAACTGCAGACATATGCCTTTCCAGCCTCGATGAGCTCAACCGCAAATCCGTAGAGCCTCTCAAAGTAGTCGGAGGCGTAGAACATGTTTTCGCCCCATTCAAACCCAAGCCACTTTACGTCGCGCTTTAGAGCCTCTACGTACTCTTCGTCCTCAGTAGAAGGATTTGTGTCATCCATCCTCAGGTTACATACACCGCCAAATTCCGCAGCCAGACCAAAATTGATACAAATAGACTTTGCGTGACCAATATGAGGGTAGCCGTTTGGCTCAGGCGGAAACCGTGTCACTACATTTGTATGACGACCTGAATTAAGGTCATCCTGAATGATAGTCCGGAGAAAATTTGAGGCATTTGAATCGGTCATTTAGCACTCTAAAAAGGCAATTTCTGAGGGCGCTTATAACACAGATATTCCGGTCTGGGATTGCCGTATCAAACCTTACCACCACATAAGTGGCTAAAAACCGGTTTGACACGGCAGGATCCTCGGCTATAACGAGATCAATCAGGAGGTCTAGCCACGCTCATGAGGTTCCCTTTCCAAAAAAAGCCGACTCAGATTTCTTGTCAACTTGACAACGGAGTGTTTTCAACGCCAGGAACACTTACGCTAACAAAGAAACTATTGTCGTTTGAGCCGTCCAGTAAGGCAGACTTAGATGCCGGTGTAAATGCCGTGAACATCTTTCTGAAGGACATCAAGAGCACCTCGCTAGGTATGCACCAGCGAAAGCTGACAATCAACCTCAAACCTACAATAATCACCTTTGCGGGGAATGGTATGACTGAGCTTCAGTTAATGCTAAAAACCTCCCGTCCCGAGATGAGGGCGACAAGGATAAAAGACAAGCGTACCTCTTACAGGCTATCCCTCGGCGGCAAATACAATGCCACTTTAGGTGTCGCTCGTCTCGCCAATACACATATCTCGGCAAAGGTCTTAGATATTTCGACGACAGGCTGTTCTATTCTAACAATGGGCCGCCTTCGCGTTGGAGACTACTTAAACGTAGGTGTCACGCTTAACGGCAACTCTGACACAGAGGTCTTTGGACGGTGTGTACGGTTAAACAAGGCCAACACCACAGAGAATATGGTCGGAATTCAGTTTCTTAGCGTTAGGCACACAGCATCTAAGGAGCTTAGCGACTTCATCATGCGGCGTCAGCGCGATGGAAAGACTGCCACAGAGGCAGCCTAGTAGAAGCTAAAGCCCTCTAGAACATTCAGGGCTCAACGGTATCGCGGAATACGACCACCTAATGTCGTTATTCCTGTTCACAAGTAATACCAAACCCCTAACGAACCGGTATTTTGCGTCTTCTAATATTCTCAACTCTTCTGCTGTGATATGATGTGCCACATGACGATAGCCTTACTAAATATGCCACTGGTTCCGGCGAACACGGACCATCCAGAAGCGGTTCCCGAAAAACAAATCGCTTGGCACGGGTTTCATGCTAGCACCATGCCACGCATTGTCTGAAGAGGGTCGGGCTCAGGTTGCCCTCTGGGGTGCCTGGCGCCTTGGCCGAGGGCGCTTCCAGCGCCCGATGCTCACTCTTTTCCAGACGACCTGGCTGGTCTCGTTGTTTTCACTTGCTCTGGGTACTGCCTGTACCAGCGAGGATGACGAGGAGACCGAGGAGACCGAGGAATCCGAGCAGCCCGAAACCTACGGATTCGTAAAACAGCTCAATTTTTCCACGGGATCCGACATGGTCGCCCTGCCGAGTGGCCATATAATTGTTTCTGACATGGGGAGCCGAACTCTTTTCCTGGTGGATCCGGAAGTTCCGGCTATACGGACACAAATCCAGTACCCAGATGGCTATCCAGCGATGCTCAGTCTCGAACTGGATCCTCGCTTTGGCGAAGGTGTGGGGGACACTGATTTTCTCTATACTTATGGTGGAGGGGGGGCTGTCACCCGCTACCTCTTGGGCTTGAACCCTTTCTCGTTGAGCGAGGAGGTGGAGCTTTTCGATCCGGGCTGTGAGACTAATGAGATGTCTTGCTATGGGGATCTGGTCTGGTGGGATGGAGAGGCTGGAGAGCCTATCCTCTACGTGCTCACGACTCAGGGAACGTTGACGGACCACCAGGATGGCGGAAATCTGGGAAGCAAGCTCTTGGCCATGCAGGTCGATACAGAGACCGGAGCTGCTATTCCCGCCTTTTCGTCAGGCTTTGAGAATGATTACGTCGTGGCGACAGGACTAAGGAACCCGTGGAGGCTGACCCCCTGCGGTGCGGTGCTGTGCGTTGTGGACCCCGGGAACAGGGAGTCAGAGGAGCTCAACTTATACGATGGGGCAGGCATGAATTTTGGCTGGCCTTTTGTGGAAGGCTACGGTAATGAAGAGGAGGTCGCGGTTTACGACGATCCGGCATTTGCCTGGGAGAATGAAGATCCGACCTGGCCTCAGTCCGACCCGACCGGTCCGGGGATTGTGGGGATCGCCAATGCGCCCGCCCTAGGGGTTCGGGTATCGGGGGAGGCTTACGAGGGGTGGCTGGAAGGTGTGGTCCTCTTTGGTGATTTCTTTGATGGGTGGGTGCGTGGGCTCCCCTTGGATGATGCGGGCTCTGTGGTGGGGGCTTCGATGCATGTGGCCCACCAGTCGTTTCTCATGTCGATGGTGGAAGTAGGTGGCTTTGTGTATGCCCTTGACATGGCTGGCGGGTTCTACCGGCTGGTACCCTGGAAAGATCGTCCTATCATCGCTGCGGAGCGGCTTTCAGACACGCACTTCGCAGATTCTACGCCCTACGATCTGCGCTACCCAAGTTGGTCCAATGGGGCGGTCAAGGAACGTTCTCTCTGGTTGCCGAGCGGAAGCACTATTGACACCAGTGCGGAGGACTGGGTGTATCCCGAGGGGACCCAGATTTTCAAAAGTTTTCTGGTTGGGGGGGAGCCAGTGGAGACGCGACTTATCAGTCTTGTCGATGGGCGATGGCTTGGCACAGTCTTCTTGTGGGAGGGCTCCGAGGCTTATCGCTACAATGGACAACGCCAAGATGTAGTTGCGGCAGATGGCAGCAACTATGTCGTGCCGGGTGAAACATCCTGCAGTGATTGTCATGATTCTGAGCGCGGGCGGGAGTGGCCTTTGGGGTTGGAGCCCTATGTGTTGGGGGATGATGGACTCTCACAGATTGCCAACAGTCTCGACAGGGAGCCCGACGCGGCACCGCATGGAGAGGGTACTCAGTTGGATCTCGATGCCCGCGGATATCTACACAGCAATTGCGCCTACTGTCACAGTGCAGAGGGTGTGGCTGGGGGCTTTGGTTCCATGCCTTTTGATCTCAGTTACAACGCAGATTTGAACCTGGACGGAAGGGTCAGCGCTTACATTGACTCCGACTTGAGTTCGGATTTCATTGTAAATCCAGATGTCCCCGAGGAGAGTGTGCTGACCAGGGTGATGGAGAGTGCTCAGATGCCCTACGTGGGGATCTGGGAGCCGGATGAGGAAGGCATTGCCCTCCTGCATGAGTGGATTGCCACCCAATAGCGAGAAGAGCATTGTCGGAGTTAAGTTTCTTAGCGTTAGGCACACAGCATCTAAGGAGCTTAGCGACTTCATCATGCGGCGTCAGCGCGATGGAAAGACTGCCACAGAGGCAGCCTAGTAGAAGCTAAAGCCCTCTAGAACATTCAGGGCTCAGGAAGTTTGCCTGTAGCTAAAACAAATAGTGAAACCTATAAGTTAGCGGTATAAGATAAGTGATGCTCCTATTTCTTTTACCCACTGCTATCGCCACAACGGGCCCTGACTTGGCTCAAAGTGCTGCAGTGCCCTCTGCGGATATTGTCTCTGCAGCACTCCAAGGAAGTCCAGCGGCTTCCGATGTGCTGACCTCTCTCGGTGTGGTGACTCCGACTGAGGGAACCGATTTTGCTTACCTAAGTACTGGTTCGGTTGGTCTGTCCCCACAGCCAGGCCAGGATCTCCCGCCGGCTGGCAGACCCGAAGGGGATCGCTCTACAGTCACTCTGACCTTGATCGCCCCAGCGAATGCCAACTCTTTCGCCTTTGATTTTTACTTTCTATCTGCGGAATACCCAGAGTATGTTGCCTCCCCTTACAACGACGAGTTCGTAGCTGAAGTAACGGGGTCTGCTTGGAGTGGAAACGCCGCGATCGACAGCTTTGGGAATGCCATTAGCGTCAACAGCGCCCTCTTCACAGTCACGCAGAGCAGTCAACTTGCGGGGACTGGCTTTGACAATGGTGTAGGGGGAGGTACCGGTTGGCTAACCGTGGTTGTACCCGCGACACCTGGCGATACAATCACATTGGTTCTCAGTGTCTATGATGTATCCGATGGAGTGTATGACAGCGGGGTTTTGATTGATGACTTTTACTGGTCTGAATCAGAGATCGACGTCCCTGTCATTGTTGCAGATGTGGATATCGAATTTTTGACTCCCAAACGAGGGCCAACAACAGGCGGAGTGACCACTACAGTTGTTGGGTCGGGTTTCCATGAATCCTGTGACGTGACCTTGGACAATGTCGACGCCATCTCCACAACTATGCAAAGCGAGACAGAACTTCTGGTGGAGGTACCGCCGCATGCACCTGGCTTGGTGGATGTCAACGTCGCCTGCCTCGGGGTAGATAACGATCTGATCGGCGGCTATACCTACTACGATGAAGAGGCTGGGGAGGTTCCGCCCCTGGTTGGGACTGTTTCGCCGTATCAACTGGATGTCTTGGGTGGCGAAACCGTTACCGTGTA
>CAWVYO010000250.1:0-5077 GCA_963934385.1 uncultured bacterium | reverse complement strand
GCTGGCAGCCCACAGGTTTAGGGAGATAGCATTAGCAGTGGCTTCATCGTTATTTACCCCTGCGTATTGCATGGTCTCAGCCAGTACGAGGGCCCACGCTCCGTTGTTGACGTTAGCTGCGGCGAGGGCTGATACAGCCTCAACCGCGGCATCAGGACCGTTTACTGTCCCTTGTGCCTGTGCGTAAACACGTGCTGTCTGGACGTCTGTTGGACTATTCCATACAGCGGACTCGATATTCATTAGTGACTGATCATAGCGACCCGCCACAAGCTGAGCGATTCCCATGCCTAGCCAAGACTCTTCGCGCTCTAATCGAGCTGTCTGAAGGAATGCTGGGAGCGCGGCTGCTGGGTCGCCACTTGCGATAAATCCAGATCCTACAGCTACAGAAGGCAAGAAACTGAACTCCTCTGTGCCGATATTGAGGTCTGCCAAGCTGTCCAAGTCGCCAGCTACTGCCATTGCAACACCTAACAGTCCTTCCGCTCTGTAACAGGCACTAGTCTGTGGTTTCTGCGCGTCTTCGTCGCCGGACTCAGCTAGCTCTTGGCGAGTTTCTAGATCGATACTGTACCATTCGCTCCACATTGTCGTTGCGGTGGTGAGGTTCTCCGCTGCGGCAGTGAAATCACCTGAGTGCAGCTGATATGCTCCCAAGACCATGTAGCCAAGGCAGTCTTCGGTATTCAATGCGAGAGCCTCTGTAGCGAGCTCCATTTGTCGATCGTGGTCGCCAGATAGACCGTAGAGTAAAGCCAGTTCGGCGGTAGCCGCTGCTGCGGCTGGGTCGGCACCTGAATCGTCTTCGTCTGTTGACTCCTCGCCCTCTTCCTCTTCACCCTCAGCCATAGCGGCCTCGGCGTTTGCGATAGCTACTTCCCACCAGTTGCCACGAGCGTCAGTCTCGGCTGTGGTAAATGCCATTGTAGATGTTGTTGGGTCCCAAGCTATATCCATCCCAGCCATTACTCTAGCGCCTAATGTGGCGTTGTATGGCATTCCGTAGAGGCGAAGATCAGCGTCTTCAACCATTGTAATGGTAGTGTCAGCGCCGCCGATGTTTATAGCCTCAGAGACTACGTCGACTACTCCAAAGGCGTGAACGGAGCTCATTCCTTCTGAAAGCTCAGTTGAGACTGTCGTTGTCGTGGTACCGATAGCGATGTTTGCTGCCTGACCACCAACAGTACCCGTGATTACTACAGGAGCACCTGGAAGTAGAAGTTTGCGATCGTCATTATAGCGCCACTCGGTTGTGTCGGCAGTGAAGTAGGTGGCTGTAGTGCCGCCAATATCGCTTAATAACTGTGCGCTTTCAGACGCCGCAGCTAGTCTTAGTACACCAGCACTCGGTACGATAGCTGCTCCAATTGAGCTAAAGCTGGCGAGACCGATTGAGCCAGATACGGTGAGCCCGCCGCCTAGGATATCGCTCCAATCATGCGCGTTGTCGCTCTCGGCTGCAACACGAACTGCCACGTTGTTGAAGGTGGCTGCACCGATGTTGAAAGAACTGATGTTTGCAGTCTCCACATCTGCTCTTGTGAAGTTGAAGTTCACTGTGCGGGTATTGCTCTCGGCGGCATCAACAAAAGCTTGAGTAGCTGTCATTCCAGCAAGTCCAACGACTACGCGGAAAAGGTGTTTAGACTCGTCTGCCAATGTGACTTCAACATAGGGAGTGAAAACATCGGCTCCCCCGCGAAGAAGAGGTACTTCAACCACGCCTTCGATAGAGACATTACCACTCTGGTTGTAGAGTTCGTTGTAGTCGTAGCCAGCAGTAGCTGGAAGAGAGAAGATGGCTAGAGCCAAAATCGGCCATGAACGCATGGGACCTCCGTTCGAAATTGAGGGCTGTCTCTATCTCGTTTACCTCTGATAGTCACGCCTCTTAGGGCTAACTTTGTTGTGAGCCGGTAAAAAGAGGGCGACTCGCTGCTTTTTGGGCTATTTGGCGACTGGAATTGCCTATAAAATATTTGGCGCCAGTGAAACCGTAAGACAACGCCCAAGGGGCCTTGTTTGTTGGAGAAAAAACCATGTCCGCAATCTTAGACGTCTATGCAAGAACAGTACTCGATTCACGTGGGAATCCGACCGTTGAGGTCGAAGTTACCTTGGATGACGGAATTGTTGGTCGAGCTATTGTCCCATCGGGCGCTTCTACTGGAGAGCATGAGGCTGTGGAGCTAAGAGACGGTGGAGACGCTTGGGGCGGTAAGGGTGTCGCTACAGCGGTTCAGAACGTAAACGAAACGATAGCTCCGGAGCTGATAGGGGCCAACCCAACGGATCAAGCAGGCATAGATTCAATGCTAATTGAACTAGACGGCACCCCGAACAAAGCGAACTTAGGCGCAAACGCGATCTTGGGTGTTTCAATGGCAGTCGCTATTGCGTCCGCAGCGTCCCTGGGAATGCCACTGTATCGCTATTTAGGTGGAGCCCTCGCCAATACGTTGCCCACGCCGATGATGAACATAGTAAACGGCGGTTCCCACGCGGACAATAATGTAGACGTGCAAGAGTTTATGGTGATGCCTGTCGGGTTTACGCGCTTTGATAGAGCGTTGCGATGTGGTGTGGAGATTTTCCATGCACTAAAGAAGGTGTGTAAAGACCGCGGTCTATCTACTGCTGTTGGTGACGAGGGCGGGTTTGCCCCGAACCTAGAGAGCAACGAGTCGGCGCTAGCTCTCATCGCCGAGGCTGTAGAGGCGGCGGGTTACGAGCTCGGAAAAGATGTCGTATTGGCTTTGGATGTAGCAGCCAGCGAGTTTTATAAAGACGGTGTCTATAAGTTTGGCGGTAGAGAAATGAGCTCTGACGACATGATTGAACTATACGCTGATTGGTGTGAACGATATCCAATAGCCTCAATTGAAGATGGTTTGGACGAGAACGACTGGGACGGTTGGTGTGCAATGACCACCCGCTTGGGAGATACGCTTCAGATTGTCGGAGACGATCTATTCGTCACCAACACTAAGCGCCTATCCAAGGGGATCGAGCTTGGAGCAGCCAACTCTATTTTGATAAAAGTAAACCAGATAGGGACGATAACAGAGACCCTAGAGACGATAAAGATGGCTCAACACGCAGGCTACACCACGGTCATTTCACACCGCTCTGGTGAGACCGAAGATACGACAATCGCCGATCTTGCGGTCGCCGTAAATTCTGGACAAATAAAAACAGGCTCCCTTTGTCGCACTGATCGTGTCGCCAAGTACAACCAGCTTCTTCGCATAGAAGACGAGCTAGGTGATGTAGCAAAATATTTAGGACGAGCGGTGTTTAAGTAAGAGGGGACTCTTCCTTCCCAGGCTTGTGGAGGAGGGTGAACAATAACACCCGCTTAAGACGAGCTTGCCTCAACTTGCCCCGGATTTGTCTCGCTATTGAACTATCATTCTGAGCGCTGCCTTGAAGGTTACTCCAGCTGTTCGATTAAGATGTAGTCGCCTTCAAATATGTATCCTTGTTCCCTAAATGCAGCCTCGAGGTCTACCCCTATTCTAGCTCTTGGTGGGCGAACCCATCCCGTTACGGTCAGGTCTTCAAGATCTATGCCGCGTTCTGGCTCTTCCAGCCCCGCGATCATTATGGTCACTCTTTTGGATTGACCGTCACCGGGTGGCATTAGTGGATAGAACCACAGAGTTTGCTCCTGGCGCAGGAGCCCTGCCGGCCAGGTCTGGCTCGCATGTAGGGCGTAGTGTGCCATCCCCGAAATGGTGACGGTTTCGTCAGTTGATTCTATTGACACGAAGTCTCGCTCTACTGGAGCAGGGTGACTATCGAATGGTGGGACTCTGTTCCACCACATAAAGAATATGATCAAAGAAATTGTAAGGAAGAGAATTAATCCTAGAAGCTTTTTCATGCGTACCGCCTTTCACCTCTATATTATGTTGTTGTCTGGGACTAGGAGATCATAATGTTGCGTATTCTCACTATATTTTTCTTTAGTGTAGGCTGTCAGACTGGCGGCAATGGTGGCTTCGGCGGCAGTGGAAACAAAGGTGGGAGCGATACCGACATAGACACTGGCGGGACAGTCACTAGCGAGTGGCCAGCCCCGGTTGACCCAGATGGTTCAAGTCTAATGGACCTGAACCTGACTTTCGATGAATATCCAAATATCGGAGACGTCATTGTCGCTCACGTTTCTTTCTGGGATCCGCAGGGGGACGCTAGCGGTGGCGAGGTAACCGTACGCATCACCGGTGGTGACTATAACGATGATGTTGCCTACGCCGAGGTTGACGGTGAGGACGGAAGCTCGTGGATTGAGGGTGAGTCAATCTGGTTTGTCGTTGGTGGTGTACACCCGTGGGAGTCCTATGATCTGGTAATTCAGACCCAAGACAAGCGAGGAAACCGCTCGAACATAATCTCTGGTACAATAGATCCGTAGTGGCTTTTTAGGTGTTAATATGGTTGTACTTTTCTATTCCTTAGCCTTGGCGTTACAGCTGTACTTGGGCTCAAAGATTCTTGGGGGGCTCCGAGCTTTAATTCCCGTGGCGATCACTTTTTGTTGTGGCGCCCCAGATGATGTGTTCGCTGGGCTGTCTTCCGTAGACCATGAAGCTTGGACATCATCGATAATTATTTTTGTTGCGCCCGTGGCAGTGGTCTTTTTGCTCGGACGTATAGGCGCCAAAATATCCAAGATTCGACACAAGCAGCGCCCTTTGCTGTTTGTTATATGGATTATCGCAATCTGGAGTGGTGCCGCCCTATTTGTACTCAATGGATATACTCGATTTTATTCTCCTTAGAGTTGGTGGGAGTGTGTGACTAATAGTGATTCGTGTGCTACTCTGCCCATGAAGATGGAGTTCAAGTGCGCGTAATACTCATAAACCCAGCCATGAACATGGAGAAGCTCGGACGCTTCGCAAACCTTCTCGAGCCAATGCCTAGTATTGGGGTGGCTTATATAGCTGGAGCCCTAGAGCACCATGGGTGTCATGTCAGAGCTATTGACATGTTCGCTGACAAGCTCTCTCTTGAAGAGGTAGTCGAGCGAGTAGAGCGATTTAAACCAGATTTAGTAGGTATG
>CAWVYO010000249.1:0-5085 GCA_963934385.1 uncultured bacterium | reverse complement strand
CCCAGCTCTGAGAACTCCATGAACAGATCACCTGCGCCACGACTAGCAATGAATAGAAAGCAGTCGTCAGGCACTAACTCTGCCACGTCGTCTACTTTACCGCCTCTGACAAGCCCGTAGTAGGTATTGTACAATAGAGAGAATAATACTAAAACGCAGGCGGTAACCACACCTAGAATCTTTGCTCGTTTTGTCATTTGGGCTCCAGCACTGTTAATCTTGTATATTCCATCTATTTTAGAACGGATCAAAAGTCACCCAGCCTCCTGTCATCTTTGGAACAAGCCTTAGTATTCCTCACTTTGGAACTCAAACAACTAAGATTATACAAAGTATGTTAGGTAGATTTAGGCGTTCGGACTAACAGGTCTTAAATGACACCGGAGGGTTTTTGTATGCCTCATTTTGTGATTAGAGTTCCGGGGCAGGGCGATCAGGCGTATTGCTTCCCTGACGGTCAATTCGTAATTGGTCGGGATGGCGAAGATAAGCTTATTTTGCCCAATGTCTCTGTAAGTAGGGACCACGCGGTGGTGTTTCAAGAGGAGGGGGAGTGGATACTTGAGGACAAGGACAGCCGCAATGGAACCTTGTTAAATGGTCGTCCCGTAACCAAAGCTGGTTTGTCCACCGGTGATGAAGTGGGAATCGGTAAGTTTATCTTGATATTCTTAGGAGACCAGCGGGAAGACCAGATTTACAATGGACGATTCGTTGCCTACCTTCCTGTGTATGGAGTTCAATCTTTTGTAGAGGGTGACTCTACATTCATGTTCAACCCAAAGGATTTGGCCCGACATCGCGCCGAGGTTTGGAGAATGCGAGAAGCAAAGGTGATCTCGCTTGTCAACCGCCGTAATAGTTGGCAACCAGTAGACAGAGATCTGACGTTCGGAGGGGCAGCTGTAGTGAAGGTGGAGGGTCGGTTTACTGGGGGCGTAGTCGCTAGAATAGTTTGGGAGAGTGGCGGACATGTTCTGGAGAAGACGGCGAGATTCACGACTGTAGAGGTAGATGGTTCTGCTATCTCCTGTGTAAGGTTGAGATCTGGTCAGACAATTACGATTGGCAGCTCCAAATTTATCTACGATGTGCCTAAGTCTTGATGTTGGGACGATTTGATATCTGGAGAAGTTGGGTAGACGCTGAGGAGCGAAACCACTTAGGTGTTGTGTTAAAAGGCTATCGATCTTCTGTTTGGGATTTTCCCCCCAAGAAACAGGTAGCCGAAACCAGTCGTGATCGACACGTCCACACCAACGCTGTTGCTATCGTCTTTTTCATTTGTGTGGGTCTTCGGTACTTCCCTTTTGGGTTGCTGCCGGCTCTGTTGATGGTCGCCCTAGAAGTCCTCACCATATTTATATCTTTAAGGTTTATTTCGTGGGTTGTCTCCTCACTGTACGGTGATTTTCACGGTGGGTGTACGCCTGATAAGTACAAGTCGATATTGGCATGGTCATGCGCCTTGCAAGCCCCAATGTTGCTAGGCGCTATTCTCGGTGTCTGGACAGAGCCGTGGATCGCGTTTCCGCTATTGAGGGTATTAGGGATGTTGTATGGGGTGGTGGTGCTACGCCAGTTTTTTATACATGAGATGAAGTTCCCCGTGGCTTCCCTGAAAAAGATTTGGTGTGGCGTGTCTGCTGTTTGGATATTGATCCTTCTTGGGGCAAGGATACTGTCTCTTTCGATTATGGCACCTGTTTGGGTAGACGCGCTTCTAGGCTAACTGTTAACCTTGTGGATAGAGGCTCTTGGTTGGTTCTAAGGCGAGTTCAAATACAGTGGGTCAAGACACATCGTCAAAACGAGAAAAGCCCCAATACAGGTCTGCTTGTTGCGAACTGTATTGGGGCTTAGAAAATATCTATCTGACTTCTAGTTGTCCGAAAGAGTGTGCAGATAAGCTACCATTGCTGGTACGTTGTCACCTAACATTGCTCCGAAGGCTACCATTAGTGGAGACTTGCCATTTGCAGCACCTCCATCTCTGATTACGCTTGCAACAGCCTCGTCTGTACGAGTTTCCCAGAAGATAGCTTCTGAAAAGTTTGCTGGTGTAACAGGTAGAGCAGAAGCAGCGGCACCGTCTCCAGCACCGTTTGCACCGTGACAGCTTGCGCATGAGCTTGCATATGTTGCAGCAGCGTCAAACGCGACCTCCTCTACTACGACCTCTTCAACTGCGACCTCCTCCACTACCACAGCTTCAGCTGGAGCTTCAGTTACTACTGCAGGCTCTTCACCGCCGCCACAAGCAATAAGGGTTATCAAGGGAATGGCTAAAAGTACTGAAAGTTTGCGCATGAGCGGTCTCCATTTATATGTTGCTGGTAGACAAATAACTCGTTTTAAGCAAAAGCCTATTTTCATTGGCTAAAGACTATAGTGAAACCCAGGTAATTTTCCCTTTCAGCATCGAGCTTTCCCGGAATAGGTCTCCCTGTGTAGCCCGATATTCCTACTCGAGCAGTGTTTGGACCCCTCGCCAATAAACCAACCTCACCGCTAAGCCCGCCACCGTCGAGGTCTCCGTATAAAAATGCCGATGCGTAAGGTACAGTTGGACCTAGTGGAGATACGTCAAGCCCGAAGGCACCCACGTATCTCGAGGTCTCGTGTACGGTGTGGTAACGCCATTCAAAACGTTGATATCCCGTAACCCATCCAACAGTTTTTGAGATCGACAGCTCAAGGCTCTCTAGGCTTGTAGACTCCGTGTTGGACGGGAGTTCCGTGTCCGCGCGAACTCCATCAGCGTAGTGTGACGAAAGGTGTAGCCACCTTAGCGTAACCGTTGTCTCGTCAAACCTAACCGATAGAGGGACGGCAAAAATTCCATCGAATGTACGAAGTCCAAAGGTTAATTCATCGTCGTTTTCGAACCCCATGTAGGCCATTGCCATGAACCCTATCTGTGTCCTGATCTGACCATGGTCATACTGTACTATAGGGCGATTTAGACCCAACCTGCCTATGATTCCAGCTTGTGACTTTGCCGATCCACGGATGGTCAGACTTGAGTCGGGAGCTAACGGATCCGAGAAAGGCTGTGAGAACAGTGCCTCCTCAGGCAACATTTGTGGGGTGACCCCCAACGCCGTGTTGGAGCAAATTATACTGAGGAGCAGGAGGTTCATAATGGGGTCTATTGTTCCATGGCTTGAAGTATTGTTGTCGGTGCTGAGGCTACTAAGTCGGCTGTGCTAGGAGGTAGCCCAACCCATTCGCGAGTATGACTGCTTCGCCCCACTGTTACTGATGTTCCATCTTCCGAAACCGCTGTTCCGAGTTGCACATTGTTTATAACACCGGAATACGAGGTGATGTAAAAGGAGATGATCTCTTTGACGGACTCGTGGTGGAACTGATTAGGCATGGCTTTCAGGAGAGCCACCTCCTGGACCCACTCTGTTATGGCAGAGTTGTCGGCTGGGAATCCACCGACCACCCAAGATTCACCACGACGTTCAATTGTAATAGACCTACCGCTTACGGATATTTGAATTGATTGCCATTCTAGTCCACCGTGAAACCTATTGTCTCTTAGAGTTCGTGTCGGTTGAGCTAGATTAGAGTAATCATCGTATAGAAGCAGGTAGATCTTGTGGGATTCTCGGTCTAAAGCATAGGTCGCTTTAAGCCTATTGTTTCGTGCGCCGAGTTCAAAACTAAATGAAGCACCTGATGTTAGCTGGATTGCCAAAGAGCGGTTGTTTTGACCAAATCCAAATTCTGCTAACTTTTCTTCTGGTTGCTCCTCCCATCGCCTGATGTAATTCAGGGTGTAGCTCTCCTCCCCAAACCTATCGATCTCTTGACTACCCCTAAAGCTCTCAACACCTCTTGCTCCGTCGGATGTGACGGTCGAGAAGGTCCCGAAGTCGTCACTTTGGAATACAGATAGGACTGATCTACGTGTGTCACTTAGCTGAATTGAACGTATGCCGTCTTCTGTAAATAGGGGAGTCGCATCAGCAGTGTCACTCTCAACCTGGAGGTCATTATCTTGGGGTGTACTAGCGCCTATTGCCGGGGCATTCATTGGCAGTAACCACCTGATAAGGTCTTTGGTAAAGATGCTATTTGTCGGGTGCAGTAACCATCGGTCGGAGATCATGGTGGAGTCAGAAAGTATTACAGCCCTGTATGGGCTATCAACTCCGCCGACAGAAACACCCGCTAGTACCAAAGCGCCGCGTGTCTCGTTCTCGTCCCTTATGGCGTTGCCGTTTAGGTCACCAAAAGCCGCACTGTTTGACATAACTGTGGGGCTAAAGGTTGCCGTTGTGCCAGCCGTGGGCAGTATCCAGCTGGAACCTGAAAATAGGAGCTGGGCAGAGTTTGAAGTTCTCCCGGATAGGTGTGGGTTGCTATCATGGGCTAAAAATTCGCTTGTGGCGTGGTTTTGTAGGTCTTGAGGGGAAGACTCTTCAATGTTTCCTCGAACCTGACCCACTTCGCTAACAAGCGTTCCAGCGCCAAATTGTATTCCTAAAGCCTCGCTTAGCGCCTGAAAGTCGCCGCTGTTATCCTCTGGTTCTACAGCAACTAGTAAAGGTCCTCCATTCATTATGTGTTGGCTTGCGAGCCCTATGGCATTCACGGGGATTGTGCTGGGTCTACCTGTAAGGACCAAGAGATTATCTTCAGGTGTCGCTGATATTTCGCGGTCATCTGTTTCGGCTGGCATGTCGAAGTAAACAGCAACACCCTGCTCTCGAAGAAAGGCTGCTAGCCTTTGGTTTCGATTTGATGG
Source organism: uncultured bacterium (assembly GCA_963934385.1). GTDB lineage: Bacteria > Myxococcota_A > UBA796 > UBA796 > CAJQPC01 > CAWVYO01. The sequence goes on along the minus strand of CAWVYO010000249.1, from coordinate 323 downwards.
TTCTTCACCGTCAAACATTAGACCTCCCTCACCAGCGATAAAAAATGCGCTTTTCTGAGGAATTGTCATGGTTCGCAAAGCTGTGACTACGCTCTCACGAATGTCACCGGAAAGTGTGAAGGTGGTTTTAGGTGGAGACGGTAACGACGCAGTGGGTCTACGAGACAACACGCCGAAGCCATTTGATGCGACACCAGCCTGTAGTGCCAGAGTTGGCTCAAAGGCAACATCGTGTAGGTGTAAGTCAATGGACTCTACAGCGGACGCCTGAATAAGCTCGTCGGCTCGTGAATCACCAGGGGCAATGAACAAGATCAACTGAA
>CAWVYO010000248.1:0-5095 GCA_963934385.1 uncultured bacterium | reverse complement strand
ATCAGTAAGGCTTAGACGCACACTCTCCAAAGGAACCACGGAAAAACACCTCTTGGGCTGTGCCGAACTAGCCGCCAAACACCGATTTAAGGTGTTGAAGGTATATATGATGGTGGGTGTTCCAGATGAGCAACCAGAAGACATCGAAGAGCTTATTTCATTTACAAAAGAGATGGCTAAAATTCACCCAGTTGCCTTAGGAATCGCACCGTTTGTTCCAAAGAGAAACACACCTATGGACACAGACAGATTTGCTGGCATAAAGAACGTCGACAGAACCCTAAAACAGATACGTAGAGGTCTCTCGGGCGTAGTGGACGTTAGACCTACATCAGCAAGATGGGCATGGGTCGAAGCCCAGCTCGCACAGGGCGGGCCCGAAGCTGGTGAAGCCGTATACGAAGCAGTTAAAAACGGTGGTGTTTTCTCTGACTACAAGCGAGCTTTCAAAGCACTAGATGAGAACACGCGATCGCCATGGCGAGCTACTGTGGAGCAAAGGGCTCTCTAATATACAGCGTATAGGTCCCAATAGCTGATACCTGGAGTTATTGTGCCTAAATCTGGAAAGAACGTGGAGGCGTCGCTGCCGTCAGCTTTTAGGCGCCAAATATATGGGTATTGACCACCTTCGGTAGTCAGGTAAAAGTCACCAGAGTCCGAGTCAACAGCCACAAAATGTGGGTCCCAGTCATCAGCCCATGAGAGCTGTCTATTCCAAAGCCCCTCTGGTTTATCGAGAGAAAAGATAGCAAACCCATCCGCGTCCCACCCAGAGGCAAACCAACCTACTTGATCTTGATAGTCCCCAGAATATATTAGGTAATCTCCAGCTGACTCAGCTTCGAAGTCGGTTTTTCTAATCATATCGAACTCGCCGGCTTCGGTGACTATAGCAAAGGCCCCGTAAAGCCCAAAGACACCAACCTCTCCATTGGAATGGTTTACAGCCATGTCAAAAGCATAGAGTCCGTCCACCTCTATGTCCCACATAGCCATTGGTGACATAATTCCAGTTTCAGGATCTACAGCTAAGACGCCGTTTCCTTGTCCCACTATGTAGAAGCCATTTGGATGAGTAGTTAGACCATAAGCCCCAAATTCGGACTCGGACAAGTCCGCCAACTGCTCCACATGACCTGTCTCAGACACATTGTACAATTGTAGCTCTGCAAGATCCAAGACCACCCATCCACCATTCACCCCTGCGGTCAAAAAGTAAGGAGCCAACTCCATGGAGTCTAGGTCAACAGAGAAGCTCTCTTTACCGAGGGCATCTACGCCTACAATACGATGAGGTATTGTCTCGTAATCACCCACCTGTATCACAACTAAACCCGCGAACTTTTCATCGAGCCTTCCATCACAGTCGTTATCTAGGCCATCTGTCTCGTCTTCGTCGCGACCTGGATTTACTAATGGGTTTGTGTCATCGCAGTCGCCACTCTCCAAACACCAGCCGTCAGCGTCCTCATCTGTAAGACCTTCGCACGGTGAGTCAGGCCAAGGTATGCCTGTGTCCTCTTTAGATGTGTCCACCAACAAAGTGTCCGTGTCACCAGCTCCGCCACCACAAGCGGCCAAAATTGAAAGAGATAAAAACAACATAAAAGGCTCCTTAGCCAAGTTTACTGGTGAGAAGGTTACACGAGGAGCGGCTAAACTGCACTCTAAAACTTCGATTGCGGGATCTCAACTCGATCTAATTCAACATTAATCGTTGGGTCTGGGAACCACGCGTAAAGGGCTTCAAATGCAGCTTCTCTGTCGGACCCTTCTAAGATCCTAGCTGCTGCCGCCTCTTCACGCGCACGTGCCGAGCTACTCTCCACTCGCATGCCTTCTTCTTCTTGTACAACTAAGAGAGTCATATGTGAAACTAAGCGTGCCTCGAGATCCTCGACATTTTTGTTTTCAAAAACCCTCATTGTCGTAATGTCTGGCTCGTCGCGAACTAGCTCTACAGAGAATGTATTATCAACTTCAGTAATACCTGTGATTTCACAGTCAGAATTAGTTCTAACAACCCCAAAACTAGGGGTTGTTAGTCGCTCCATTCCTGGAGAAAACGGCAGATCATGCCAAGCTTGAAGCTCTGCAGTTGTCGCTATGTCACGCACCAGCTGTTGACCCGCGGAATCTAAAGTTAGCGCTGGCATAGCCGAGCACATCTGGAGAGCCAACTCCTCTGGGGTTGGGGCACAGGACACAAGGGTAGTGATAGCGATAATACAAATTGCGTTATTCATATGAATCCGATTAACCTATACCGACTCGCCTCACGAGATTATAGAGTTGAAACCATGTCGACCCTTCATCTAAATGCGCCATTCTCACCTGCTGGCGACCAACCAAGAGCTATCAAAGAGCTCACTGAGGGACTGCAGCGCGGAGACAAGCACCAGGTTCTAATGGGAATAACTGGTTCCGGAAAAACACTGACTGTCGCCAATGTCATGGCTAACGTCAACCGCCCTACACTCATTCTGGCTCACAACAAAACACTAGCAGCACAGCTTTACGGAGAATTTAAGGAGCTGTTTCCAGATGCTGCAGTCTGCTACTTTGTCTCTTATTTCGATTATTACCAGCCCGAAGCCTATGTGCCTTCTACCGATACATTTATAGAAAAAGACAGCCAGATCAATGACCAAATAGACAAGCTCAGACACGCGGCTACTAGGGCACTACTTGAGCGGCGAGATACTATAATAGTCGCCTCGGTATCTTGTATATACGGTCTTGGGAGTCCCGAAGCGTACACGGGTATGACTCTTGAATTGACCGTTGGGAGCAAAATTTCAAGACAGGCTGTTTTGGCACGGCTGGTGGAGATGCAGTACCGACGTAACGAATTGTCTTTTACACGCGGTACGTTTCGCTCCAGAGGCGACGTTATTGAGGTCTTTCCATCTCACGAAGAGGATCGAGCCGTACGTATAGAACTATGGGGGGACGACGTCGAGGAGTTGTTCGTTGTGGATCCTCTCCGCGGTGAGCGTTTAGAACAGCTAGAAAAGATAACGTTTTATCCAGCCTCACATTACGTGACCCCGAAAGAGCGGGTTCAACAAGCCATACACACCATAGCTACGGAGCTTCATTCTAGGCTTGGAGAATTTCAACGAAACGATCAACTACTAGAGTTTCAACGACTTGAACAGCGCACTAACTACGATTTAGAAGCTATAGAAGAGCTCGGGTTTTGCTCTGGAATAGAGAACTACTCTAGGCACTTTACAGGCTTAGACGCTGGGCAACCTCCGCCGAACTTACTCTCATACTTCCCGAAAGACTGGCTGATAATTATCGACGAGTCTCACCAGACCATTCCTCAAGTTGGTGGAATGTATAAAGGTGATCACAGCAGAAAGGCGACACTGGTTAGACACGGGTTCAGACTTCCATCAGCCCTCGATAACCGACCTTTGAAATTTGATGAGTTCGAAGATGTAATAAATCAGGCTATTTATGTTTCGGCTACCCCAGGCGACTACGAGTTAAATAAAGCTGAAGGGGTAGTGGTACAGCAGGTCGTAAGACCTACTGGACTACTAGACCCCAACGTGGAGGTTCGTCCAGCACTGGGACAAATCGATGATCTTTTAGGTGAAATACGAGCAACAGTAGCGCGAGGAAATCGTGTTCTGGTAACGACCCTAACTAAAAAGTTCTCCCAACAACTGACCGAGTACTACGACGATCTTGGTGTAAAGGTTCGCTATCTACACTCTGAGATCGACACCCTAGAGCGCATGGAAATACTAAGAGAGCTGCGCCTTGGTGACTTCGATGTGCTGATCGGTATAAACCTGCTGCGAGAGGGCTTAGACCTACCTGAGGTGGAATTGGTAGCGATATTAGATGCCGATAAAGAGGGTTTTTTGCGTTCTTATCGATCTATAATCCAGACCATTGGTCGCGCGGCTAGGAATCTTGATGGCAGGGCAATATTATATGGAGATAGAGTCACTGAATCAATGAAGAAAGCCATTGACGAGACCACTCGACGAAGAGCTATTCAAGAGCAGTTTAATGAAGAAAATGGGATAATTCCCCAGGGTATAAAACGAGAAATAAAAGGATCACTTTCTGAGCTTTTGTCGGGTCATGAGACAGACCACAACAGTAGAAATCAGCGTAAAAAGAGAGCTAAACAGGCTGCTGCTGACGCAAAAGCGAGCGTCCGACTGGATAAGATTCCCGAGACTATTCGAGCCCTTAAAGGGCGTATGAAACGAGCTGCTGATTCGCTTGAGTTCGAAGAGGCTGCCGCTATTAGGGATGAACTCCGGGCACTTGAGCGCTGGATCATGGAGACAACTGGTGAGCTTCCAGCGTGAGGGACGAGGCGCGACTCCAGTTAGTGTGATATCTGCATGACAGCCGAGCCGAAAACGGAGCCTATAATGCTGTTATTAACAATCCTAGCAGTGGGCTTCATGCTCGCTGGCTGCGGGGAGCAGGAGCCGGACCTCGAACGTCACGAGTCGCCGCCGGTCACAACAGACTCAGGGGTGGACACGGAGTACACCGGTCAGACGGACTCCGCCGGTCAGACGGACTCTGCCGGCGAAGTGTGGGAGACCCTGCCCGTAGTGAGCGCTCCGGTCTGTGCGGATCAGAAGCTCACGTCCTCGACCTTAGAAGGTGCCACGCAGGTCGCGCTGCCCGAGGGCGGGTTCTACGCCTCCGAGGAGCTGGCACCCTACCTGGCGCGTCTCCAGCTCACGCTGGAGCCCACGCCAGAGGATCAGGTCTACGTCCAGGTCACTTGCGATGACGGGGAGCAGACTCTGCACCGAACCGCCCCCGTGTTGGACGGTCATGCCACCATCTCGCTCCTGCCGGCCGACACCCGCGCGTCCTGCGAGGCGGTGCTGTGCGGATCGGACGCTTCCCCGGTGACCGTACAGGTGGAGACTGCTGCCGCCCGTATCCAGCCATTCCCGACCAACCCAGGGACCGCAACCCTGCCAGCGATCGTGACGGCGGCCGACGTGGTCGCCTGCGGCAACGGGTACCAACAACGGGGTAGCTCCGGCGAAGGCGAGAGCGCGGTCTGGTGCGTTGACTTCGCAGGACGCACTGTGTT
>CAWVYO010000247.1:0-5155 GCA_963934385.1 uncultured bacterium | reverse complement strand
CAACACTCTTGCACGATCAAATGGCTGCCGGCGCCCACCTTTCTTAGAGACAAAAGGAAACCTCTGCTCAACACGCTCGTGGGTTGTAAAGCGCTCGCCACATGACTCACATGTACGTCGGCGCCTGATTGAACTCCCAGCGTCGCGGGAGTCAATCACTTTAGATGCACTTGCTTTGCAATAAGGACAGTTCAAAAGCTAAATCCGCCCGCCGTAAACGGGATGTTGACCGCAAAAAGCCTCAACTTCACCACGGACTCTCTTGGCAACGTCATCGCTGTTTATCGACTGCAACACGTCCGCAATCCAGTCTGCCACCATTACTGAATCATCACCATTTGCTCCTCGCGTTGTCATCGCCGGAGTCCCAACCCTTACTCCAGAAGTGACCATAGGTGACCGCTTTTCGTTGGGAACAGTGTTCTTGTTTGTGGTAATACCAGCCCGACCAAGCGCCGCCTCTGCATCTTTTCCAGAGAAGTCCTCGGAGCTAAAGTCCAACAACATAAGGTGGTTGTCTGTACCGCCACTGACAAGTTTAATACCGCGATCTATTAGGCGTGAGGACATGGCTTGTGCGTTTGAGACAACTCTTGATGAATACTCCGTGAAAGAGGGCAACTGAGCCTCGCCAAACGCCACTGCTTTGGCCGCGATGGAGTGCATTAGCGGACCACCTTGTGTACCTGGGAAGACCGCGCTGTTCATACGCTTCATAAGATCCCGCTGAGCGAGAATCATACCCCCTCTTGGCCCTCTTAGAGTCTTATGGGTTGTGGTTGTTACCACGTGGCAATGCGGGAATGGGTTGGGGTGGTGACCGGTAACGACTAGACCCGCGACGTGAGCAATATCGGCCATCAACCATGCACCGATCTCATCGGCAATAGTTCTAAAAGCCTCAAAATCTATTGTCCTAGGATAAGCGCTAGCACCACATATGATTAGCTTGGGTCTATGCTTCAAGGCAGCATCCCTGACCATACCCATGTCGAGCTTTCCATCAGCTCCAAGGAGGTAGTGAGAGGCTTGATATAGCTTTCCCGAGCTGTTTACTGGGGAGCCGTGGGTAAGATGACCTCCGTTTGAGAGGTCTAACCCCAAGATTCCATCTCCTGCATTTAGGAGAGCTAAAAATACGGCTGAGTTTGCCTGTGCACCGGCATGGGGCTGAACATTCACCCCGATATCGAAGCCCTCTGGCATGAATAGTTCACGAGCGCGTTTTCTGGCGATATTTTCAACAATATCAACGTGTTCGCACCCACCGTAGTAACGACGATTAGGCAGCCCCTCTGCATACTTGTTTGTGAGTGGTGACCCCAGCGCCTCAAGTACCGCTTTAGAAACATAATTTTCCGATGCTATTAGCTCCAGATCGCTCTCTTGCCGAGATACCTCCGCACTAATTGCATCGAAAACAGCTGGGTCTGTGTTCATTAGGCTCGAACCATTCACACTGGAACTTAGGATTCCCATTGTCACTCCTACACCTGCTCTAGGGCGATAATCTTGTTTACTCGACGCTCGTGACGACCACCTGCGAAATCTTGAGTGATAAAGGCGTCCACTAAGTCCAAGGCCAAACCCTCTCCAACCACACGCTGCCCTAGACAGAGAACGTTGGCATTGTTGTGCTCCCGGACAGCCTTAGCAGAAAATGTATCCGAGACAACTGCTGAACGGATGCCGTTCACTTTATTGGCTGCCATTGACATACCTTGTCCGGTGCCACAGATAAGGAAACCAAGAGTGGCCTGACCGGAGGCTACCGAATCAGCCACCGCTTTGGCATAATCTGGGTAGTCAATTGAGTCTGTAGTATGTGTTCCCTTGTCGACAACCGTGTGGCCGAGACCATTTAAATGCGACACAATAGCTGCCTTCATAGACAATCCAGCGTGATCCGAGCCGATAACTAAGTCCATAGTGGTGCTCCTATAGTTTCTTGAAAATGAGCGTGGCGTTAGTACCGCCAAAACCAAATGAGTTCGAGAGCACCACTGAAACGTCGTGAACGCGAGCCTCGTATGGTACATAATCCAGATCGCAATCTGGATCGCGCGTCGTCCAGTTGGCTGTGGGAGGTACAATACCATCTGTAATTGTACGAACGGCTGCCATAGCCTCTATAGCACCTGCAGCCCCGAGTAAATGACCTGTCACGCCCTTTGTGGATGACACCATAAGGTCACACGCATGGGCTCCAAACACGGAGTGAATCGCCCGGGTCTCATTAGCGTCGTTAATTGGCGTAGAGGTACCGTGAGCGTTGACATAATCAACCTCATCTGGGTTAATCTCAGCTCCTCGCAGAGCCATTTTCATGCAACGCTCGGCCCCCTTACCTCCAGGGGCAGTAATATGATGAGCATCACAGGTAGCTCCATAGCCAACAAGTTCGGCTAATATTTTGGCACCGCGAGCCTCAGCGTGCTCGAGGGACTCCAATACTAGCGAGCCCGCACCCTCTCCCAACACAAACCCATCTCGGTCGGCATCAAATGGTCTAGATGCTGTACTGTCCATACCTCTAGATAGCGCCTTCATGACGAGAAACCCCGCCACCCCAACAGGAACCAACGCTGCCTCGGAGCCCCCAGCGATCGCTATATCAACGACCCCACCCGAAATCGCGTTCATCGCCTCACCGATAGCGTGAGACCCAGAGGCACAAGCAGTCGCAATACAAATGTTTGGACCCTGTGCACCGAGGCGCATAGCCACGGCCCCACCAGCCATATTCCCAAGCAACTTTGGAACAAGAAACGGCGAGACACCGCGGTATCCCGACTCAGTCACACCATCTTGCCCATTCACAACAGTCTCAATCCCGCCAATACCGGAGCCTATCCAGACCCCGAAGCGCTCAGAATCAACGGCGCCAACCTCCAACCCGGCGTGCGCAAAGGCCTCTTCACTAGCGACAACAGCGTACTGTGTAAAAAGATCCATTCGGCGGTAATCTCGCCCAATTAGAGCCTTTGCATCAAAGCCCTTCACCTCGCCAGCCACATGAACAGGCCAGTCATCCACACAAAAACGAGTAAGTGGTCCTACTCCGACTTTGGCATTCACCATGGAAGACCAAGTTTCATCAACAGAGTTACCGCATGGCGTAACTGTACCCAGCCCGGTGACTACGACTCGTCTTCGCTTGTAACTGACTGTCATCTGAGGCTGACCCCTCTTCGCTAAGCAACGAGGCGATACCCCCTGTAAGAGAGCTACCCGGCGTGAGTGCTTACGTAATCAATGGCATCTTGGACAGTTGCAATCTTATCTGCATCTTCGTCGGGAATTTCGACATCGAATTCCTTCTCGATAGCCATGACCAACTCAACAATGTCTAGCGAATCTGCGCCCAAATCTTCAATAAAGTATGACTTTTCATTCACCTCATCAATGTCTACACCGAGAGATTCCGCCACTATATTTTTAAGCTTTCCAATCGTATCAGACATTACTCAAACCTCCCAAACACTCGTAGGATATTTACTTCACACTTAGTACATTTCGCAACATTTGAACCAAAAACAGATCGAAGCACCGTTCCGAATCCATATACAATTGGGGTTCGACTGTGCGACAATATTAGGTCTACCGTTTACTCAGAGACTTCGATGCGCTGCTCACCACGGTAAAAGCCACAGGCCTTACAGATGTGGTGACGCAAGTTCAGTTCTCCACAGTTTGAGCAGACCTCAACAGCAGCAGTGAACTTGAGAGCGTCGTGTGAACGACGCATCCCGCGGCGTGACTTTGATGTTCTTTTCTTTGGGACAGCCATGGATGACTCCGTAAAATTTTAGAGGGTTAATTCTCAAATTTTATTGTTTGTAGTATAGCAAACCTAGGGTCTGCTTCTTTTTTTGGTTTTTTAATGAATTCACTATCGCAAGCTTTGCCGTAAGGTGTGGCCTCCGAAACATCGCAAGCGACTCTCATCGGTAACAGCAGGGCAAGATGTTCACTTACTGCATCACCGATTTCAAAGTTATCACCGACATAAAAACCGACATCTAACTCTGAGCCACTCAACTCTCGGACACCCTCACCCACTGGTTCAACCAGACGGTATGTGAGTTCGACGCCGCCCTTTATCGCGAGGTTGACCTTTTCGCCACAGCGATCACACTCTCTATCAACTTCAACATCGATATTTCCAGAAATCTTTAGGTTTTCGTAAGCAAATTTAACTTCCAGATCCCCCGTCAGACTAGTCACCTTACCTTCTACAGAAACGAAGGCCGCTTCTAACGCCCAATCATCTGACATGTCAAAAGAGATGTCCATTCCATCAATCGGAATCTCAGAAATTTTAATTTTCACTTTGGACTCCTAATCTTTTTCTAAGCCAAACTACGACAAAGTAAAACGGCTCGCCTCACAGACGGACTAGCCGTCATTTACTGTTAGCGACCCCACAGGTCAAGATCGATCTCATCAAATGGAATTTCAAGCCCCCTGACCGCTTTGCGCTCAATAAGACTCTGTTGCCAGAGAAATGACAAATCTTCTTTCCCGCTCGAACCAAGGGGTGTATCCCTGCTTATCCAGAGACCGCCGTCCGCTGACAGCTTGATCGCCAGACGAACAGGCGTGGAGTTCCCACCTGAATTTTTACGCTGTAAAGAAGGTGCAACTATATCTATTGAGGTATCGGCGAGATCAATTATCGTATCTCCACCTGTTCCCCGCTTCGGGGCCAGGACTACCGAGTCAACGTGCGACTGTCTAGCCCAGCCAATCAATGCCCGAAGAGAGCTATCGATACCTGGGGATACAATAGCTGCCACGACAAGAGACATGTCACTTCCCACCCTAGCCTCACGTAAGTTCGACACCGCGTCAAGCGCGTGACCTAGATCACTACCAACAACCTGACTGTGCACCTTTTCTTCAAGGCTACCTATACAGACAACGGCCTCTGCTAACCCCACGCGCACAAGCCGGCGCGAAAGCTCTATGCTCACCTCGCCTTCCACCACAAAACGTACGTGTGCTCCGCTCCTTCTAGCAAAACGCACCAGAGCCACGGCCAGTTCAGCACTCGCAGGATTCTCGGAAACCGACCCAGTTATGGTCACAGCTACTGGCCCAATCCACCGAACAATAGCCCCGAGGCGCTCCAAGATTTCCGTTTCCCCTAATG
>CAWVYO010000246.1:0-5226 GCA_963934385.1 uncultured bacterium | reverse complement strand
CAGGCGACCACGGGGCTGAGCCCAGGTGCGCTAGAATCAGCTTTCCTCAAGAAGCCGAGGTGTTTGACGGCGTTGTAAGGTCGCTCATTGCGGGTTGGGAGCCAGAACTACATGTCGTTGTTGATGGTGCCCTTCCCATGCACCGCATCATCGAAGCGATGAAACGATTCTCTGACCCCGATATTCCCACACGCCTTCGTTTATAGGTGGCCTACCAAGAGGGTGTCATCGAGCGTTTTGACCGCGCAAAAGCACACTTGGGAATGGTCTTGGGTTTTGACGGAGATGGTGACGACGATGACTACGACTGTGTCGCGCTCGCACCGTTAGAACTCAGCCTTGTAGCCGAAGCCAACCACCCTCTTGTCACCTGTAATGACCCACAAACCGTGCGCGCCAATTTCGCGGAGTTGGTGGTGAGAGATAGCGCGACCCTGTTCGATGAGAAGTCCAAAGAGTCCTTTATGGGTAGTTCAAATGTCGTTTTCTTGTCCGACTTTCACTCCAAAAGAAACGCAATTCTGGCGGGGGCTGGCTATGGGTGGATCCCTACTCACTTCATAGAAGAAGACCTCAACAACAAACGTTTAGCTTTCATCAAACTCACCCCAAATCGTTGGGTGTATCAGCCTCAGATTATTGTCCGCAAGGGCGTTATTCCTAAAAAAGCTGCAAGCCTTTTTCAGGCAATTGTCAACGGTGTATGCGTGGAGCCATCGTAGGGCGTCCAGGCATCTGGCTCCACGGCCCAAGTGCCGTAACGGCTGCACCGACCTCCGGCGCCTCGCGTCGGAACGGGGGCGCTTAGGAAGACGTGGAGGTGGTCGAAACATTAGCACCCTTTTCTCTCCCTCCACAAACTAATCCTATCCCTCAAATCCAACCGGAAACAAAAGGGTGCTAATGTTTCCTATGCTTTTGTTGTCTAAACAAGATTCTTTAGACGTCGTCTCGTGAGGATCGTGGATCCTATCAACATTGCCCATAGCCAGTTGGCTTTGTTGGATTCGGTACTATTGCACCCACAGGATTCATTTGTTGGGATGTCAGTACCATCAGTACCATCACCAAATTCGATACTAGAATTAGTGTCGCTGTCTCCAGTACTAGTGTCGCTGTCTCCAGTACTAGTGTCACCAGTATCAATGGTGCCTTCCCAGATGAATTCGAATTCCTCTAGGTGTTCAAACACGGCTGCATGAGCGGCGGTCTGCAGGGTAGTGACTACTTCCAGGTCGCCTTCATCAGTCAGTTCTCTTGGTGGAGTAAGCCCTATGGGGCTCCGACCCGTAATCGAAGTGTAAAAGACACAGGCAGCCAAGTATGAGCCTAGGAAAGATGGGTGACTGCCGTCGTTTGTATACAAGCTATAAAATAGACTGCTAGTCTCTTGAGGGTCTTCGCCGCTAGCTATTATGTCATTATAAATGTGTTGGAAGCCAACGCCCACTGGGGCGATCCATGTCGGGCGTTCCTCAGTGCTTATCTCGTCAATATAGCCCAAGTATCCAGATGTTAAGTTGTCCTGCATAGTCGGGTAGTCTGGGTTTCGTTCGATATTGGTGACGTCTCCGTCGCGTCTCCCCCAAGTTAAAAAGAACATAGTCTCGCCAGATTTAGCCTCAATCTTGCTGTTTAGGGACAAAGCTGCGCCAACGCTAGCTAGCCATAAACCGTCACTACGTGCCAAACTCGGTATCTGGCTTTGGTCTTGTAGTACCACCCAGCTTAGATCATCTTCTGTCTGTACAATCGCATCGTTCCATAGTGAGCCGATGGTTGCAGTACGTTCAGCGTGGTCTACCAGGGTGAGACCTCCAGCAGTTAGTGCTGTCGAGTTTTGTGCTGTGCCAGCAGCCTCGAACACTTGAGCAATGACAGTTTGCAAAGCCTGCTGGGATACATAACTGTTGCCGAGGATTAATATATCATTTGCAGCAAATGAAGTTGGCATTAGCAACATGGCTATTGAGAACATTTTGAACTCCTATGGACGGGGACTGCTCCACACACCGGATCCGAAATGTGTCGCGTAGATTCTATTTGGATCATTTGGATCAACGGTAACAGAGATACGATTTAACTGCAAGGAAGTGTCGTTGTCGCGCTCCCATGTGACCCCACCATCATCTGTAAACAATGTGCCGCCTTGACCCCAGTTCCAATTACCACTTACGTATACTCTGTCGGGATTGTTTGGATCGATATCGATGGAGTATGGGTGTGTGAATTGCGTGGATCTATTCCAACTGTCGCCACCGTCCTCAGATTTCCAAACGCCAGTCGCGAGATATTGAAAATTGTTTTCCAGATCGCTTAACCAGATAACTGAACGATCCCCTGATTCAGATAAGTCAATTGCGAAGCTTGTTGGGTACCACCAGAGCTCGTACTGAGTAGAGGCATCGGGTGGGTGGTTGATGGTGCCTCTGAGCTGTGTCCACTGGTTACCACCTCTGACCATTTTATACACTCCTGTGTATTCGCGATTTGACCAATCAGGCTTGTCGCCGGTCAGAAGAATGTATACGTCCCCATTAAATGCATCAATCTCGATCTGAGGTACAATTAATGCGCTCTCGCCTAGCCCTTCGTTAATCCACTCCCACTCGCCGTCGCCTATTTTTCTGGCTATACCTGATTCTTGGCTTCCAGCGTACATTGTGTCGCCGTCGGCGTCGTATGCAACACTCAAAAACTGTCTATGCATGTCGTCACCATCAAAACGTATCCAAGTCCTACCATAGTCAGTTGATTCATAAATGCCGCCATCAGCGGTAGTGTAGTTTGCGTACCACTCGTGAGGCCAATCGTGCTGAGAGCCGGCTGCAGCGTAGACTATCGACGAGTCATCTGGATCAAAGGTTACATCGTATACAGAGTTCATTCCAATGTTGCACATGCGCCATGTATCGCCTGAATCTTGTGTCACTTGGCAGCCTATGTCGGCGTTTTCAATGTAGGCGACGCTGGGGTCATTTGGGTGAAATTCAATTCTTCTAGCTGTGGTCACCTCCAAGCCCGTCGAACGCCACTCCATTCCCTCAGCGGGTTGATCAGTTGATGCCAGGTCCGTGAATGCAGCTGTCCAATAGTCGCCCCCGTCGTAACTGACGTGGGTAAAAAAGTTTCCCGACCCGCCAATTTCGGCGCTGTTGAGCTGATTTATCGCGAACCAATAGTAACCTCCGTCCCACCATCCGACTTCCAACCCGACTGCGGACCATTCCAAAAGTGATGATGGCCAGGGAGCGTATGGGACGACGTCCCAGTTTTGTTGGTGAAATTTTAATTCCCAAGAGGAACCAGCGTTATTGGAGCGCCATACTTTAGTGCCGTATGCTCGGTCCCAGTCTCGATCGCCGATTGCGTAAATGGTTTGGGAATCGTTTTCAGCCATTACTATTTGCGCCCCGGCCTCTTGGCCAGTTGCATTGAAATCCCCGGAATCTATTGATATCCAGATCTCTCCACAGGCTGCTGCGGCTTGCTCGGAGGCAGGGTGTTCCCAATCACAAGCAGCGCCATTTGAATCTATATATGTGAGAGTCAGGCCGGCTGAATCCTGACCACCCGCAAACCATCTAACTGAGTCAGTAATAATTGTATTGTAAGTTTGTCCATGGTTAATTGTTGAGTATATTCCGTTCTCCGTGGCAAAATAAAGTGTCGCGGGTGCGGTATTGTGATCTAGAAAAACCCCTTTGGCGTCTCCAAGCCCCGGGGCATTTATTGTCCAATTCAAACCCATGTCACCACTGTGTGCTAGACCATTAGAGGTGTGTGCGTAGACTGTGTTTGGGTCACTAGTGTCGCCAAGCCAATAACGTATCAAATCCTCTTCGCCGGTTATTGTAATTGGCTCCCAGGTAAAGCCGGCATCGGTGCTTCTTACAGGTGCCAAGCCTTGTGGTGCGTGAAACATGGTGGAACCATCTGACAGGAACCCAACGGGTACTGAATCTGGGAGGTTAGCTGAGTAAGTTGTTTCTAGTTGATTTACAGGTTGCCAACTGTAACCACGGTCTGGAGAGCGAAACAGGGTTCCCATATCGCTTCCTACAAACCAGATGTCATTGTAGGGGCTAATGCTCAAGCCACTGGTAGCGCCGCCACCGCCAACACCGTGGGGGCGGGTCTCTAGATTGGGCAGTGTGCTAGTTCCTGTGTCTGTGGTTACGGAATCAGTGGTACCAGTTTCTGTGGTGGATGTGTCTATCGTGCCCGTATCACAATTCTCCAAGTCACACTCATCAGGTTCGGATACGCAGTGGTCGTCAACTAATATTTCATTGGGGTCGCACTGTTTGTCCGGGGCGCTACATGAGACTAGATTTACTAGTGTAAGAACGGCTAAAAGGTGGGTTGTCGTCATCAATGGGCCTTAATTCTTAAAATGTTAGCGATGGTATGACCCTTTTTGGCGGGATGGCGAAGGGCGTGTCTTATAACCCACCTGAGCTCTTTGGAGGATGCCTCGGTGAGGTTGCCAGTTTCCGATTCAACGATCCACCTCTCGCAGGTACCTAGCATTAGATCTAAGTTGTCCTTCCCAATATCCCCTAGGTGGTTTGCCACAGAACGTGTGACGTACCTGCAATCGTCGCTCTTTAGAGCCTCGAGGAATGGCATAGTCAATTCTGGGTCTTTGCGTATTATGTATAGGTGGCTTGCCCACGGGAGTCTAGGGCGTGTTCCTTCACTGATTAGTCGCCGCACATGTGGGTTTGGGTCGTTTGATCGTTTGGATAGTAACTGCAGTGTTCGGCGGGTTCGCGCTTCAATAAATGGACGGATCGAAAATTCAGCTGTAAACCTGGTGGTGAGATCGAAATTCAAATCCACTGATATGTCAAATATCTCATCGTCATTAGTGTCGGCAAAACTAGCAAGAAGGTGGCTGTGTGGCATGTAAAACATTGGCTGTAAGCCGTTGCCTTCAGTTCGGTTTAGTTTAGGTCCTAATGATTGGCTGAGAGCTTTAAGTGCTGCTTTGCTGTCAGTTGGTAGGTGCCCCCTTAGAACTGCACCTATTTGATACGTTTTATTTTTAAACGGCAAATCTCTAGACTGATCTACAGCCTCAACGGTAAATTTATCTAGGTCAAACCGCGTCAACACATCTCGAAAACTCTCACCTATTAGCCGTATGGCGTGCGGACTATATAAATCCCCAAGGCATGAACCGGTCTTTATAGAAGACGGTGCCTCAAATTGTGTGGAAGG
>CAWVYO010000245.1:0-5226 GCA_963934385.1 uncultured bacterium | reverse complement strand
TTGCATAGCAATGGTTGGCGCTGGTTGTACGAAGGAAGGCAATGGTACTGACACCCAAGACACTGGTACAACAACAGAGACCGGTACAACTACCGAGACCGGCACAACAACAGAGACCGGTACAACTACAGAGACCGGTACAACTACCGAGACCGGTACAACTACAGAGACCGGTACAGAGCCTGCTCCTCTAACCCTTACCACAGGGCTGCACACGATACAGCATGATGGACTGGAAAGAGAATATTATGTCCACATCCCGCCAAACCTTCAGGCGGGAGCTCCGCTAATGCTCGTTTTTCATGGGTATTCTGGAAGCTATCGATCAATTATGAGCTACTCAGCGATGAACAGGCATGCCACATTGAATGGCTTTGTCGTGGTTTACCCACAAGGGACTGAGGACCGGTTTGGTTACAACTTTTTTAACGTTGGCTACAGCTTCCACGCAGATCTAAGCGTAGACGATGTTGGATTCACTAGAGAACTTGTCGACTTTGTCGCTACTGATCTCGGCATAAACAGAGATACAGTTTTTTCAACCGGAATGTCCAACGGCGGGGACATGAGCTACTATTTAGCATGCTTTGCGTCTGACATTTTCCGTGCCGTAGCTCCCATAGCTGGGACTATGATGACAGAAACTTATGATACGTGTGCACCCGAAAAGGACATCCCAATATTTGCTGTAAACGGAACAGGCGATACTGTAACTTGGTACAACGGCGACGAGAATGACCAAGGGGGCTGGGGCCCATATGTAGGTGTAGATATGATAGTGGATTATTGGGTTGAAAAGAACAACTTGGAACTATCAGAGGTCTCTACATTGCCCAATACCGATCCTAACGACGGCAGTGTAGTAACGAATCACCGTTACCACAGTGGCAACAGTGACACTGAGGTATGGTTATACGCTGTTGAGCGTGGAGGTCACGATTGGCCTGGATACGACGGAAACATGGATTTTGACGCTAGCGCTGAGATCTGGCGTTTCTTTAGTCTTTATATAAAGCCATAGATGATCCGAAGCACAGCTCACATACTTCTACACTTCATAGTACCAGCGGCTGTGGCAAAGCGATGGTTTAGAGGTGACTGGCAGCGTTCATTTGCGATAATGATAGCCACAATGGTTGTGGATCTAGACCACCTGTTAGCCGACCCAATCTACGCTCCGAACAGGTGCAGTGTAAGCTTTCATCCGCTACACACCTGGGGACCAATAGCGATCTACGCATCCCTATGTTTTCACCCAAAGACACGTCTTGTCGGCCTAGGGCTCATGATCCACATGCTCCTAGACGGTATCGACTGTATCTGGATGGGACTAGCTCTCTAGACTAGACTCAAGCCATCCCTCTCAATGCGAATCTTTCGGGCTTTGTAAAGCTGACCAATAGCTGCTTTGAAGTCCTTCTTGCTCATACCCATACGAGTTCGAATCACATCTGGGGCTGATTTATCGTGAAGTGGCAAAAAGCCTCCAGCACTCTCAATGGCTAGCAACACACGCTCCGCTGTCTGAGAGTATCGGTCTCTTTTGGGTGGATTAAGATGAAGGTCGAGCTTGTTGTCTTCGACCACACGTTTTACCCAAGCTGCCCGCCTCTCGCCTCTGTTCAACTTCCCCAATACTTCGTCGTGATAAATAAGTCCCCAATGGCTATTATTAACTACAACCTTGTAGCCGAGGTCGGTCTTTGCGACGGCCTGAATTTTGACCTTCTGGTCTCTGTCGTAACGTGCCTCAGTTTTGCCAATGTGCCTATTAAATCGCTGAGACGCCACCATACGATCCGAAAATTTATCTTTGTAGACATAGACGCAACAATAATCACCACTAGCTAGCCTCTCCGTCTGCTCGCCCTTTGGTAGGAAAAGGTCTTTGGGAAGCCCCATGTCCAAAAACACTCCCATATTTTGAACCTGTACTACACGCAAGTAGGCTACCTCCCCTACCATCACTTCAGGGTGAGTAGTAGTGGCGACAAGTCTGTCTTTACCATCTCCATAAACAAACACCTCTATGGTGTCACCTATCTTCATTTCTGGAGCTGAGCGCCGGTCGAGCCAGGCGTTCTTCTTACTTGTTGTGGTAGCCCCCAACACGAACCCGCCGTCGCGAATGTCGACGACACGGAGGTTGTTCATTTTTCCACAATTTAGTTCAATAGTTTCTGACATTTCCCTACAACCCTTCACGATTTTCGCGGCAATAACAGTTACAAGAGTTTTATGCATCTTTTAGCAAATGTGACTCAGTACTCGACTCCGTTTGAATTCTTCACCTGTCCTGAAGCTCTACTAAAAACCAACATAAAGCAGATAATAGATCTGTTTGATCAGGAGCATGACTGGGAGATACACGACTCATTCTATAAAGCATCTATCGCCGATGTATCCACTAAGATCGACCGAGATCTACTGAGAGGGTTGAGTGACAGGGTCGCCAAGCTCACTGGGACTAAACTCTCAGGGCGTGTAGAGGTAAGAATTCAGAAAATGGATAAGGGGCAATACTCCGGAGTACACACGGACAGACCTCTTTTGGGATTTGAAGCCGTTAGATTAATCGTGCAACTTAACGACGACTGGTCTATTGAACGTGATGGGGGGGCTCTTAGAATACATGGTGATGACAATGAGGAGAGCGTGGCTATGGTGCGCTCCCCCATAATGAACAGTGGCTTCGGCTTTGTGATGACCTCCAAGGCTCACCACTCAGTCCAAGTGACAAACCGTGAACGACGAAGCGTTGTCTTTTACTTCTGGCACGTTGGAAATACACAGCGGATCACCGATTGGGTAAACACCCAGCTTTCTGGGAATAGCTTTGCCGAGCTACCCGACTATCTCTCAGATAAGATCTCGATGGCCGAACAATTTGAGAGCGAGGAAGATACATTTAGGGCTGCCACGGTGGCTTGGCTGCTATACAAATGGGGTTGCGGCGAGGAGTCTGTTTCAAATGGTTACCAGTCTGCCATTTCTTGTGATGTAACCCCGTCATCAAGAGAAGAGCTTTTAGCCTCATGGATCTATTCCATGAAACACGAGTCCTTCGATGTTTCAAAGTGGCGATTGATTAGACGGAGCTTCTTAAGGGAAAAACCTCATGCGAACCCAATCGTTCAAGAGGCATTTAGCGTATGCTTTGATAGTGGCGTAGCCTAAGCCGTGCGGGTCTTTCCCAAGATAAGGTGAGCTACACCGTAGATAACAAGGGGTACGAGCATGCCAGGCATTGCGCGATAGACGTTACCCGCAAACGGAAAGAACCCCCATACAACGGTCGTCGCTAACCCTGAGAGTATCATCGTAACACCCATATTTGTCGACAATGGCAGCCCTGACAAGCGAACTAATAAGATAGGTCCAATGGCAGCGGCAAGTGCACCCCAAGCCAACATTACCAACCAGAACACACCAGAGCTGGCAAAAAGAGCGATGAAAAGAGCTAGGAGAGCGACCGAGATGGTTGCTACCTTGGCGGCGACTACCGAGTCGCTCCACCTAGGAAAGACATCCTGGGTAACAGCTGCAGAGCACGACAGTATCTGGGAGTCCGCGGTACTCATTGTCGCCGAGAACAGCCCTGCTAGCATCACTCCAATTAGAACAGGTGTAAGCATCAGGATAGACAACTGAGGCAACGCCGCCTCAGCGGCTGTCTCAAGTTCAGCACCGGTCAATCCCGCCCCTAAGTCAGGTAACAACACTCTGGCGTAGAGCCCGACTAAGATACAGGCAATACTAAAGCCTGTGTACCAAGTAAAGTATATGTTCCTGGCCTTCGCTAAGGATTTAGTCTCGTCAATAGCCATAAATCTAACAAGAATATGTGGCTGGCCAATGGTACCTATTCCAGCAAACACAAACCCCATCAGGTAGAGTCCAAACCCCCAAGCAAGCCCTTGCGGTATGACTGATACAAGTGATGGGTCAATTGAATTCAGCGCCTCATACAGGCTCGAAAGCCCACCCACCTGAAGCGTACACGCCCCAAGTAATATTGCCATGGAGACCAGCATTACAACAGACTGTGCAGCATCGGTCCAGATGGAGGCACGGATACCGCCAGCCATACAATATATCGCCACAATAACAGCCCCAATTACAGCGCCTGCCCACATCGGCCAACCAAACACCGCGTTTAGTGTAATGCTACCAGCCTTTAACTGGGCCGCCGCATAGCCGCCTAAGAACATAAACGTGAGAACACCTGCAACGGCTGCAATAGGGCGACTAACCACACCGTCAGGGCCAGTGGCTAACAGACCAGGCACCGATCTCGCACCGACTGCCTCGCTCTGATGCCTCACTCGCTTGTGCACCCAGAACCAAGTCAGCAAGTCACCAAAGACCCATCCAACAGAGATCCACATCGCCTCAATTCCCGCCACCCAGGTATAACCAATAAGCCCGATAAACATATACCCACTGTTGTTTGTGGATACGGCTGACAGAGCCACCAGCCAAGGATTTACATCTCGACTGGCGAGAAGGTAATCCTCGGATGAATCATGCTTTTTTCGAGACGCAAATGCACCTATGGCCGTAAAAGCCAAAAGGAAAACAGAGAAACTAACGACAATTAATGTACTATTCATAGGCACTGAATAGTAACCTTGAGAGACAATCGCCATGGCTTCTGTCGAAGAGATTTTTCATCCAAACAATACCAGGTATAAAAATGAGACCCAGTACCCTACTTCTAATTATTTTTGCGGCAGCGTGTGGCTCTGAGAAAGATAGTGCTCAGGAGACGGGTAACTTAACTACTGACACCGCAACAACTGAAGACAGCGCGACAACCACAACAACAACTGAAGACACCTATGTCACACCAGACCCAGAGTGCGGAAATGGAATAGTGGAAGATGGCGAGGAGTGTGATGAACCTGACAGTCTTGAGAGCTGCCTTGATGATTGCACACTCAGGATGGGTAACTGTCACACCGAAACCCCCTGGGACCAAATCGCTGAGACTCTGTATGAGCACGACATAAATGGTCTCCTGCCGATCCTTCCCGAGATCATGACCGACAGGGAGTTCTCCCAGCCTATGCCAGAGTTCGTACTACACAATATTCTCCCAGACGAAAGGTGGGCCGACGATGAGATCCCTACAACTTCCTGTGAGACACCAATATTTTGGAACTCAGAGATCGTAGAGATTGGGCCGTTTGTGGAACCAGATAGCGAAGAAGAACCGTACTGTCG
>CAWVYO010000244.1:0-5234 GCA_963934385.1 uncultured bacterium | reverse complement strand
GCTCTTCAGTAAGGGCAGATTCCCGGGTCTTTGCAGACTCAAGGGAGGACTCGAGATTCGCCATAGCGCCAAGAGATTCTGATAGCTCCGACTGAGAAGACTCTAGTGCCGTGGCAACTTCAGCACTCTTGGCTTCGGCTCGAGATAGTTCAACAGCTAACGTTTCTTGATTTTGTCTCGACTGATCTAATGCGGAGTTAAGTGATTCTATGGAAGATGAAGCTTCCTCTAGATCCGCCTGAAGTTTTACCGATGTGGCATTCCCCTCGTCAATTGAAAGCAGCGCCTCTCTTTCACGGAGCTGATACTGCTCTTGCTCCGCCTTCAAACCAGCCACCTCTTGGACCAGAGCTTCACTCGTTGTCGTAACTGAGGAAACATTACGCTCAGCGCTACCCAGCTCCGACACCAGTTGATCGATTTTCTCGGAGTTATCGCTCTGAGCCTTGACTAGAGTCAGCCTCTCCGCAGTTAAAGACACAACTGATTGTTCACTCTGCTCGAGGGCTGATCTTGCCGTCGACTCGGTGCTCTTTAGTGCTGTAAACTCATCGCCCAGTATCGAGAACTCTGATTCCTTATCTCTCAATTTAGAGCTGAGTGACAGCTCTACTTTGGAGAGGCGCTCAACTTCGCTGGCGGCAGTCTTGGCAGCGCTTTGGGCAGAATCCACCTCGCTCTGAAGAGCGCTCAGAGCCGCAGCAGCAGCACCCTCGCCTTTACCTGACGCTACCGTCAATGACTCAATCGAGGCTAAACGTTCAGCACACAGCGCCTGAGCCTGCTCAACTTGCTCTTGCAAAGATGAAACTTTACCTGCAGACATGTCGGCATCGCTTCTCGCGATTGAGACCTGATCTTGAGCTTCAGCGAACTCCAACCTTACAGCATCTAGTTCAGACTGCAGGTTAGCTAGCGCCTCTGCCCCACCAGAAGCGCCGGAATTTGCTTTCTCAAGGGCACTCTGAAGTGAAATGGCCTGGTTGCTCGCGGCATCATAATCGCCTCTTAGCCCCTCTAGTTCTCGCTGAAGCTTCCCAATCTGGTCTTGAAGAGCCTCATTACCGGCACCCTTCGCTATTCTTGATATTTTGGGGCTAGCTGATGAAACAGTGTCGGTAGCTGGCGCAACCTCTGCAGCCTTGGACAGCGAACTCAAACATCGTTCAAAAAAGCCGCCCTCAAATGGAGACCGGACATAATAGTCTGCGCTTCTTTCCTCAAACACACCTTTTATCAACCAGTCGTTGACTACACATGGTGCTATCAAAATAACAGGTACTCCTGAGAGCTCTGGTGCCGCCCTAAGGCGGCTAGACACCTGCATCCCAGACTCATCGAAAATCTCAACGATCACCGCTAACGGCGATGATGTCTTGGAATACTTAATAGCATCGGACACTGAACTCGCACTGTACGGGCTAAGACCTCCCTGTTCTGAAAGCCAAGACTTAGTCGAACTGGTGCAATTGACTAGAATTAACGGGCTAGCTGTCATCGGTCACCCTTGTTCCGCCAGAAGCGACGCTTCCTTTCCGCAACAGAATTAGCACCACCGTCTCCTATATTATCCAGAGCAGTCTTGGCCCAATGAGCTCGAGGTTCCACAGTTAACAAGCGGTTCAAAACAGCCTTCGCTTGTGAGTTTGCACCTTTAGAGAGCAGTATTTTGGCCTTGTACTCAAGAGCCAACAAGTTCCGAGAATCAAATGTGAGTGCCAAATCAATAAATTCGATTGGGTCTTCACTTGTACTCGACGTTGTCTCCCCTAAGAGTAACCAGCTCACCCAGCCCAATGATGCCAGGATTATAGGATCGGTAGGATTATCTACGCGTTGATCTTCTAGTGCCGACTGCGCCTCTAAATACTTCTTTGATTCAATTAGAGCAGCGACATTAATTACTGTGTCAACAACCACTTCTTCATTCTTCAATGGTTTAGTCTTGGATGGATCTGGTTTAGAAGCACTGTGTTTAGCGGCGACTCGACGACCTAACCTGACCTCGACTAAAGGCGCACGACCAGTCTCCAGTCTTCGATCATACTCTTTCTTGTGTTTGGGATCAGTCAGCGTTCTCCAGACTAGCTGTACCCCAGCCAAGAGCTCTTTTACCTGTATTTCCTGGTTTTTATCTATCTCACTGCTGCCCTCTAATGGTCTCCACATCTTGGCCATAGATTTACAGGCTTTGTCTACATCCCTCCTAGTGGCATTTCTGTCAATCCCTAGGAATTCGTAAAAATCAGTCCCCATTTTAGACTCATGAATATCTGAAATCTCATCGATTATGGATGAGGTCGGGTCATCCTCTATGTCAATATTTTGACCTTGAGGAGGCGACTTCTTTGGCACTTTAACTGCACTATCAGCACGCTCTAGATGAGTCTCAGATTCTTCAATACCCCCTAAAAGCTCATCTAGTTGACCACTGTCTGTCACGTTCTCGCGCAAGACAACCCCACCTGCCTCAAGCATCCACAAAAGTTTAAAAAGATCACCACTACTATCGGGAACCTTTCCAAAGAGGTCCTCAACACTGCAGCCGTCACCTATTGCCTCAACTATCTGACTCAAGGGCTCATCGGGGGCGATAGCAGATACCAATGACTCGCCATTTGGCGCCATAAATAGACGCCCTTTGTCTCCAGAGGAAACCTCCATCATTACATCATTGGTTGCCATTTCCTTACGAACAACCTTCCAAAGGGCATTAAGACCTGATTTTTTGGGTAAAAGGGCTGGATCAAACCTATCCGAAATTAAGCCTTGTAACGGAGAGAAGTTCCACTCACCGCTTCGCCATACAAATGGCGAACCAATACCAATGGGTAATCTATTGAGTTTGTGCTCTGCTAGTTTATCCGGCGATACTGCGCCAGACATCACCAAAGCCGTCTCTACTGACTCATCTACCCCCAATTTTTCAATAATCCACTTTACCCGATCGGCAGGTACCAGATTACTACTCACCAGCGTGCGTTCAATAGAATCTTCTGACAGATCACTGCGATAAAGAACTGCTTCACCAGCAATAAACAGTAGCTCTCTTTTGCGTCGACCATACTTTACTGTCAGCGTTCCGCTGTGGGCACCACGTCTTAAAGCGAAGAGTAAAGCTGTGTAAGATTTACGATCGTGCTTTCCTGTTGCCAGCAAGGCCACACCTTACTCCTACAATAAAATCAAAATTCCGTGCTTTGATACTACTCTATTGATTCATTTGTTTTCGTAGAAATCAGAGTACTGGAATTCAACCATGATAAACGTCTGTAATATCAGGAAAAATACGATTTTACTCAGGTCAATACCAACAACCATCGTTAGGTAAAACAACTTCTTAGTGGTGCGTTAAGCCATATCCGTACAACACTTCAACTATAATTCGGACAGTTTGACTACAGCTGATAGGAGAAGATTACCACCGTTCACCAGATCCCTTTGTTCGGTACGCTCTTTTGGATTGTGACTAATACCCTTAATAGACGGAACGAAAATCATCGCGGCGGGCGAGACTCTGCCGAGCATCTGAGCATCATGTCCTGCCCCAGACACCATCTTTGTAAATGACAAGCCTAGCTCTCTAGCAGAATCTTCCAACAAATCTATCACGAACCCTGTGAATTGATGTGCTTCAAGCGCCACTTCTTCAGCAAGCGAATAGGTACACCCCTCTGAGGCCAGGCTATTGGCAATAAAGGTCTCCATCTCTGCGACAGCCTCAGCCAGGCAGTCATCGTCCTGTGAGCGCATGTCTATAGTCATCTCAACTGATGACGGCACCACGTTCACTAGGTTGGGCTTGAATGAAACAAACCCTACCGTTGCCACTACCTTACCAGCTGATTTCGCCCCGATTTCACGCGCTTTTACGATAACCTGCGCTGCGCTAAAACCAGCATCGGTGCGCATGGACATTGGTGCTGTCCCAGCGTGATTCGCGACTCCCTTTATATGAAGTCTACGCCAATTTATACCTTGCACTGCCGTAACGATACCAACATCTATACCGCTGCTATCTAACACAGGCCCCTGCTCAATATGAAGTTCAACAAAGGCAAATGGCGCGATTCCTGGAACATCAGCTTCACCAGACAGCGCTCGCCTCTCCAGCTCGCCCCCGACACTCAGACCGTCGGTATCCAACTGTGACAGAGCCTCGTCTAAGCTCAATCCCCCAACATAGACAAGAGAACCCAGCATGTCGGGAGAGAAACGGCTCCCCTCCTCATTCGTGAAAAATGCTACCTCAATGCTCCTAGTAGGATGCCAATTCGATTGTAAAATCGTCCTAACGATCTCAATACCAGCCAATACTCCTAGATTTCCATCGTAATTGCCACCACCGTACACTGTGTCTATATGAGAGCCGACCATCACGGGCGCCAGCGTACGATCGGTACCAACAAGTCGCCCAACAACATTACCGATTTTATCAATTCTTACATCGAGTCCAACCTGCTGCATAAGCCCAATCACATATGCCCTACCCTCAGCATCTTGGTCAGACAGAGCGAGGCGAGAAACACCCCCTGTCTCCAAAACTCCAATCTGACCTAATTCATGCAAGGTCTTCAAAAGACGCTGTGAGTTTATTTCGGTTGGAATTGGAAAAGTATTCGGCAAAACATCTGAACCTAAAAAATCGGTTATTCTCTGAATCTTGATTCTATCATTAGCTCGAATTGGTGGGAAAAGTTCTCTACAGCTTCCGTTTTCACTAGCCTTTTTATAGACTCATCTTTTCACCGCAAGGGATCACATGGCCGACTCAATACTGACAACAGCGGACTTGACAAGACTTGGTATTAATACCGAAAACGCAGAGCGAATATGCCTTATAGCTCAAAACATTGTCGATTCAGAGAGCATGTTGACCGGCTGGAGAGAGATCTGCAACTCCCTCATCACTCCGGACGTTGATTTTCTAGCCCATCAACTAATTCACAACACAATTTTTGGCGCATGGGACCATTCACTGGGCCCTCGCCCCACCTGGGTACCGTCCGAAGACGAGATAGAAAAAAGCAACGTCTTTTCCCTAACAACCGACCGCTCGTTCTCAAATTTTCAGAAACGAACGGTGTCAGAGCCAGACTGGTTTTGGGGTGAGATGCTCCTTCGGCTCAAGATCCAAATAAACAACAGTGCGCCGATAACAAACACCTCGGCCCATCCAGAGGCTAATGTGTGGCTCCCACGAGCCGAGCTAAACATAGCTAGTTCTTGTTTCC
>CAWVYO010000243.1:0-5258 GCA_963934385.1 uncultured bacterium | reverse complement strand
TGGCTCAGATTTGGACGAGCAGCGAACTTAAAAAACGCCGACAGGTCGTAAAAGAGTGCTCAACCCCGTGTGTGCAAAACTGTTACCTTCGCCGTAGCTCTGATTCTGGTGTCGAACTGGGCACTCGCGGCGGGAGACATGTGCTGGAGTCGCTAAAGGCTCAGGTGGCTCGCGTCCGTAAGCCACAGCAGGATCGTATTGACGGCAGACTTACACTTGAATTGTCTGACAGCGCCCCATGGCTAGGTGAAGATAACCGAGCTGCTAAGAGGTATTACGATGGTCTGGTGTCTAATTCACCCGTAGCTATGGCAGAGGTGTGGGAAGATCCATTCCGTTGGTATGAGCTTCGTGACAGAGGATATGTTGACTTTGGTAGGGGCTTCTTCGGTCGTGAAGTCATTGGGAGAGTGCTCAGCGATATGGTCGCTACGGGTCTGAGCTTTAGGACTGTGGAGCTATCATGGCGCGGTGAGCCACTCCTTCACCCAGAATTTGTGTTGATATTGGAGGACATACTCAAGGCGATGGTAGAGCGACAGCTATTCTCCGAGCTAAGAATTGTAACAGACGGGCGCCTTCTCAATACTCAGATATCCGATGTAGCCAGTAAGTACGACGTAGCACAGACTTGGGTTATCCATGGCAACGGCGTAGGGGAGTGCGAGACTCAGGTCGTTCGTAATTTCGATTACCTACTCTCGGTGCGACACGAAAAGATATCCGTGGTGGCGTCGTGGTTGGTGGACGAAGTTATAGACCCATTCGCCTTTGTAGAGCTCTGGTCTGAACGGCTAAAATCTCCGCCTATCGTAATAGGGCACCCTCCAAAATCGGGTGACGCGATCTGGTTTAGGCGAAGTGATCACGACCATTTTATCGGGACTAAAGAGGCTAATGAACGCTTGGAGGAGTTGTCTGAGATTCTAGACACGCCACTAGAGTCACTAGAGGAGAGAGCCTCGACAAAGTGTTTTGGGCCAGAAAAAAGCCCGACTATTTCGTGGGACGGTAAGGTCACTATGTGCCGTTGGGATCGGGAGCTAAAGAACCGAGTGGGCTCTGTGACAGACGGAAAGCTCTCAGAGATTTGGGGCTCAGGAGTAGATATTCACCGCAGGGACGCAAAAGGCAAAGGGCGACCTTCAAATGACCTCTGCAGGGACTGTCACTACATCCACTCTCCCAACGTGTAGGCTAGTGTATAGGCTACTTTAGCCCCAGTACATCGTTCATCCCGTATAGACCTGGCGCCTTACCAGCACACCACGCCGCGGCGGTTAGCGCACCGTCGACGAAAGCTTCCCTTGAGGTAGCCAGGTGTCCAAGCATCAACCGCTCACCCGCGCCAGCCAGATAGACCGTATGTTCACCTGCGACGTCACCGCCACGTAAGGCGTGTATAGCGATTTCGCCTTTTGGACGGGCTCCGACGTGTCCGCTTCTGCCGTGAATCACCTCTGCGGCGTCGTCACGACCTCTTTGTGCTGCATCTGCCAAAGCTAGTGCTGTACCAGAGGGGGAATCGCGTTTTTGGTTGTGATGCATCTCAACTATTTCGATATCGTGGTTGGGGAGAAGCTCCGCTGCTTGCTGTACCATTCCCAAGAGCACGTTCACGCCCGTTGAGAAGTTTGCCGCCATTACAACAGGAGCTTTTCTCGCGTAGATAGCGATGGCATCCGAGACCTCTTTCGGGAGACCTGTTGTACCCACTACTAATCCTTGCCCGCTTAAAGAGTGTATTAGCTCACCCGTCCCTCCAGGTAGTGAGAAGTCGATAACAACCTGACATTCGCTGTAGGTCTGACTTGTGACTGGGCTAATTGAGAGGCCTGTTGAGTCAATCCCCAAAAGCTGCCCCACATCCTTGCCAATCCAGCTACCGCGGTCTGTGGCTGCACCGAGCCAAAGCTCAGTAGAGCCGATGCATTTTTTTAGGAGAAGAGCTCCCATTCGACCAGCTGCGCCGTTTACACCTATTCGGATCATCATTAACTCCAGATGTTGTTGAAGAGCTCAGCTCTAAAAGTCAACTGTAGCCATTAGGCGACCACCGTAGGTAGTATCGCCAAAACCCCCGCCTAGCTCTTCGTGTTCATAGCCGCTGTAGTAGCCGCCAGGAGTTAATACAGCGCCGGTCCCCGTGAGGGTGAACTTGTCGTATGGTGTCCATGAAACAGAAAGATCGTATTCGCTGCCGTAGCTGCGTTCTAGTTCTGTATCAGGGAGCATGTCAGCCCTAGCCATAAAGGCTGAGGCTTCAACTACGATACCATCCATGGGAGTGAACCCTACGTATGGCCTGAGGTACTGGGCGTTTGAGATCCCTTCACCTGTTCGAACTGCGTCGTAATCTCTTCCGCCGTTTGTTTCGTTCATTACCGCCGCGGCCATTACGGGCATTGGCTCTTCAAACATCAAGAAGGCTCTGTTGTAATCTCGGTCGAACGCGAATGTTTTGAGTTCGCTGTCGTTGAGATTATCGTCTCCAGTTGCGACACCGATCTCTAACCCTACGACATATTGGCTAATTACCGTAGAGAGGTTGATAATCCCGCCCCATGCAAAGATCGAAATATCGTTCTCTCCCGTGCTTAGGTCTCCGCCACCCATATGAAGTGCTAGCTCCAGCTCGGCACTAATTGTCCCAAGGTTGGCTTTAGCCCAGAGGTCACCGGTGTATGATGAAAAGTTGGAGGAAGGCTGGAATCTGTAGCGATTTAGAAGCCCTATTCCAATAGTTTCTGTTTGGTAGGCGAGTGCGACGTTGGCGATCTGGAAGTCGTCAGTGACTCCGTAAAATCCCTCGTCCACAATGTCTAGTGCTCCTACAACGTAGATACTGCCTACAAGCGAGGTAAATTGAATCCTGTCGGAGGTGTCTCCGAATTCAGAGTCCGGTGATGTACCTGGGTTGAGCAGGATCCCGGCGCCCCACTCAAGTGGCATGCGTCCAAAGCGAAGCCGACCATAGTCGGTATATACGTCGGCCCAAGCACGTGTAAGCTTCATGTTTGTGTCGGAGGTATCGACACCGTCGGAGAAAACCGATGGTATGGCGTTTCCTTGAGAGTCTGAATATGCGTCAGCTGAAGACCCCCATGTGGCCTGGTTGAGAATGTCCACCTGTGTGTGGAAAGCGACATTCTGGCTAATAGCGAAGGTGGGGCGGAGCTGAAGTTGATGATCAACTATAGCTGAAAAGCCCTCCGCATTTTCATTGTCTGCAGCTAAAGATAGCGTATGGAAAGCGTTGACGTCCGCGCGGTAGTGACCGTCCCAGACGATCTCGGCAGCGGATATATTCGGTGTGAGCGCAATAGCTAAAATTGTAAGCAAGGCGACAGCTCCTAGGTGTTTGTTGTGGTTGTAGAGCTATCACGACCAGTCTATATTCGCACTGGTTTGTGAAGGTAATGCTAGCTTTTCAGAGTCGGCGACCACTTCCTCGTAGCCTCACTATTGACCAGATGGTGTTTTCATACTCACTCAGACCTCATATTAGTGTAATATAATTCTCAGGAGAGTCGACGGATCAATGCTTAGAAATTTCAAAAAGATAGCGACTGTAATTATCGCTATGGAGTTGTTTAGCTTCAGAGTTTCTCTGGATTCAGATGCACCCAATATCGCAGACAGGTTCGCTGTTGAATGGGCTGCATGTCAACAGGCTTTTGCGGAGGGGACGCCGAGTAACTGCACGCTGTTTGGTAAGATCCAGATTGTTGAGCACTTTCCAGATGTAAAGGTTCAGGTAGTCGAGCACTTTCCAGATCTTCGGGTGCAGAGGGTTGAGCACTTCGCTGACTCTGCTGGTGAGTGGCAGATAGTGGACCATTTTCCAGATTATAAAGTACAGATGGTTGAGCACTTTCCCGATATAAAGATTCAGTGGGTAGACCACTTTCCCGGATGTGACTGAAGATGCTTTTGATATTTATGAAGAGACTCTGGTACGCCGAGCAGCGCGGTATTCACGGTATTATTGGGTTTCAAAACAAGTTCCTTATGACTATTGTCTACCTGATCGCTATCTTTCCGGTCGCGGTAATTTTTAAGCTCATGGGGAAGCGCCTAATCGATGCGCCTCTTGAGCGGGGTAAAGACAGCTACTGGGAACCATGCGACGAAGGTTCGCTCACCATCGATCGCGCTAAGCGGATGTTTTAGAAATTCGTTAGATTATCTATAGGGTATAGATGAACGGGAGCACAGGGCTCGCCTCTACCCAGACAATGAAGCCGATCATAAACAGCAGCACCAATATTATTGGGGCCATCCACCATACTTTTTCGTGTTTGATGAAGTGCCAGAATTCCGAAAGAAGTCCTGGTGGTTTTCCCTGAAGCTCTGCCAACGGATTGGTTGGCTTTTCAGGGCTTTCGCTAACATCTATGTCGTTCTTGTCGGTCATGGTTCTATGTTATCACAAACTTCAAACTAGACCACCCGCTATGCTACCGCAAACCATCCCTCTCCCTCTATAAGATCGGGTCTTAGGTCGTAGATTTGGGCTCTTAGTTGGTCGCGAACTCCTCGGGCTCCAACGGTAACAATTAGTAGGTCAAACTCTGTATGGGCGAGTTCTTCTACGGCAACTACGGGGGTGGTACCCCGAAAACCACCGGGTTTTATGTCCATGATGAGTGAGATTTCGTGTCCCGCATCTCTTGCCCACCGGATCCATGGTCTAGCCCCTTTACCCGCTCCCATTATCGCAATTCGGCGAGGTTTAGGTGCAATAAAGTTGCTCATATGGCGGAGTTTTACTTGTGTGAAACCCGCCTTTCTGTAGCGACTGTCCGTCCTGGTTAGGCGCCCGATGTGGTCCCTGATCTTTACTACATCTCTGTCTATATTCTCAATGAGAAAACCCGCCTCTATTAAGCGTAACCACAGGTCGTAGTCCTCGGGAAAATCACCATTACTATAGCCACCGACTTTCTCAATTGTACTGGCTCTCATTGTTACTGCGGGGTGAAAAAGAGGGCTCTCTACCAGTCGTTGAGGGAACGGATCGAGCTGCTTGTTGACCCAGTCGACATATATGGACATCCCTTTGTTTGTTTCGTCGAGTTCGCTGAACAACTGCGCCTTGCCGCCAACTGCCGCCAGTGATGTGTTATCTCGAAGGGCTGCTAGCTGCGCTTCTATTCGTCCTTCTATGGCGATATCATCTGCATCCAGCCTAGCTATAAACTCACCATTACAGGCTGCGCGACCCCGCTCAAGGGCAGGGACAATACCAGCCCAAT
>CAWVYO010000242.1:0-5258 GCA_963934385.1 uncultured bacterium | reverse complement strand
GCTTCGATTCCAGATGCTGGATCCTCAGTCGCGGGAGCGCTTGCTCGAGGACGCTCAGCGTCTTCACCACCAATATCCAGATATTCAATTGAACCGTCATCTCGCTCTATACGTACTTTTCTCCACTCGATACCAACGATCACAGCGTCGTCAGTGAGGCGACTGCACGGCCGCGCTTTCGTAGATATGGCTGTCCCTGGACACAGGGTTAGCGTGTAGACCAGCGGATTATCGCCGCGCTCGCCGCCAATAATAGCCGTTGAAAATTGAGATGGATCACTCACTACTGTAGCCAACACCATAAATGGCAAGTTGCTGCGCTCACCCTCATCCTCAGTGACGACCTCACCTCGAACGGCGTCGGGATCAAAGATGTTTCTCTGAACTATTGGGTTTGTGTAGTAATCAGCGCTACGTGATCGGGTTCGGGCTACAGTCCTGCTAGCGGCGAGGCGCTCCCCCCCAGCTTCACTCTCGCTATCTAGCGGTGCTACTTCAGCTAGTTCGGCTCCGTCGGGTAGGGCAAGTAGCCTCCCAACCTGCACGGAGGCACCCCACGCCAACAACATTGACAGTGCTGCGATTACACCAGCCGCAGCTAAAGTGCGGCGGGTTAACAGAGATTTGAGTAAGTCTTTCATATTTGTTCGTTCATATGCATATGCGCAAAATAAGCAACTGGTCTATCCACCACCTAGATAGCAAGTTCCGTGCCATCAGAAAAGGGGGATTTAAACCCTTAATCGACCCTCATTTTGGACATTATGTCAGTTCGGAATATTAACAACCCCCAAGGTCGTGACAATCTGTCAATAGCGACAACACAATCTACAAAACAGGTCTTGCGATGACAGAAAAATCAGCATTACTAGAAGCCCTCTCCCCAATAATAGAGGAAATCTCCAAAGGTCCTGCGGTAGACAACTCCGAGGCGGGACGCCTGAACAGCTCTATTCCCGTCGACAGCAACGAAATGGCTGCACTAAAAGCAGCACTAATGACAGGATTAGAGGCTGGCTGGCTCGCTCCAAACGGCGAGGGCGGCATGCGTTGGGGTAGGCTAGCAAAAGCCTCACCTGACACGGGTAGTCTATCCATAGACGCGGTCTACATGGAGCATGCAGGACCAGGACACACTCACCCAAACGGTGAATACGATCTCTGCTTTGCAGTAGAAGGTGACCCTCGGTTTGACGGAAACAAGGAGGGCTGGGTGGTCTACCCTCCAGGATCTTGGCACATCCCAACGGTAACGGGCGGAGCGATGATTATCCTATACTTCTTACCAGAGGGTGCCATCCGATTTGGTGGGCGAAAATAGAGGCCCTTAGAGCTAGTCCACGTTGTGCAGAAAAACATCTCGTTTTGGAAATGGCAGCTCAATACCCTCGCTGTTTAGCCGCTTATATATACAAGAATTGAGGTCATTCAGAACCTGTTCCCGGTTGCTTGAATGGTCGATCCAGACCTGTACTATAAAGCCTAGACCGGAATCCCCAAAAGACTCAAACATAACCTTTGGACTTGGGTTATTCATCACACCAAAGACCCCAGCAGTCTCCTCTATCAACACGGTCTTCGCCTGATCAATGTCGGTTCCGTAGCCAACCTGAACCTTTACATTAATTCGATGTGGCGGTTTTGGACCTCCGGTCTCGTTGGTAACCATGGTGTTTGCCATCAGAGAATTAGGGACACAGAGCTCTATGTCGTCACGTGTTAGCAGCCTTGTACTCCTGAGCCCTATCTCGACAACACGCCCCCGCTCACCAGTGGGCAGCACAAGCGTGTCCCCTAGTTGGTACGGTGAATCAGCCAAAATTGCTAGACCTCCAAACAGATTGGAGAGGCTATCTTTAGCTCCAAACCCCACCGCAACACCAACGATACCTGCCGACGCTATCCATGCGGAAAGATTGAGGTGCCACGAAAGAAAGATGAAGTAGATTCCTGCGCTGACTATCCCACCTTTTGCGATCATCTGAAACAACGGAAGGACTCGTGGACCCACAAGAGCACCCTCTCCACTCACAGCGGCACGAGCCAACACTGAACCGCTGACATTAATGGCGGCGTTAGTCCACAGAATGATAACCCAAGTGTACAACAGGGACAGAATCCACCAAGGCGACTGAAACCCCACAAACATTACCCCGACAGCCTTCCAGGATCCAAAGACCCCCAAGCTATACATCGCTGGTTTGCGAAAAAAACCAATAACGGCGTCCTCAGGCGGAACACCCGAGCGAATAGAAACACGGCTCAAGATTGCGAACAGCGCCCACTGGCACAAAACCCCAAAGCTCGTTGATATTATGATCGCTAGAGACTTTCTCCAGGGTTCATCGAAAAAACTGCTTACTGTCTCTAGAACTTCCATGCCGCTAAAGTAACACTATGAGCCCGCTTATGAACCCATAATAAACGGTTGTGAAGCGACACTCTTTAGCAAGCTCAATACTCTCTATTATTTTTCCAATAACGGTCTTCCTTGACCTCTCAAGCTCAATACCCAAACTATTAGCAGTAACGGGAACAGGGCTAGCGGTAATATTATTGGAGTGTAGCTACTGTAGCGCTCAAAGACCATCGCAAACGGCAATGGAGCGGCGGCGGCACCAAAGACCACGAACATAAACACGCGCCCCTGAATTGCCCCCAGGTGCTTCACACCAAAGTAGTACGCCCAAACAACACCTCCGGAGCTGCGAGAGATACCGCCACCAAGTCCCAATAGCGCACCATAGGTCCACGCGGTTAGCCCAGGGCGCACCCAAAAAAGACTAAATACACCAGCTGAGATAAACCCGAGATACATGGCGACGACAACCAGCGGAGAAAAGCGATCCAACGCCCAACCAGCACCTAGAGTCCCGAACGCAATGGCGATAAAGTGAGGTAGCCAGACTCCAGCCGACTGTGACTCTGTTAGCCCTTGTTCACCAAGGATACTCGTCTGGTGAAATGCCAGACCAGTGAACAGAAAGGCGATTGTACTGCCAGCTACGACGAGCGCCCAAAACACGCCCGTTCTTTGGGCTTCTTTCATTGTCAAAGAGCCCTCTTCTCGATGCTCGCCATCTGTAGCTATAGATGCACCATCTTGCTTCTGATCAATGTCCTTAGGTGAGTCAACCATCCACAACTTGACTACAGGTAGCATCATAAACCAAACCCATGCCGCCAATATCAAGAGACTCTTACGCCAACCAAAGTTCGATATCAACAGTTCAACCGCCGCTGGATAGAACGCCGTAACAAGGGAAGCTGCGGCAAGCGTCATCCCAACAATCTTTCCACGACGTCGGTTGTACCACCTAGCGGTAATGTTGCTTGCGCAGAGACCAAAGGCCCCCTGACCAAACAAACGCAGCCAAAAAACGCCTACAAAAAGCGCTAAAACTCCGTTCGCAAAAGAGACTATTGATAGCCCCACTCCCAGACCTAGGGATACGGCTAAAGTGACAGTTTTGGGACCCATCCTATCGACTAATCGACCGATTGTCGGCATTGATAAGCCCCCAGCTATGGTGGCTAAAGTATAGAGGGTAGAGATCTCCGACCTAGTTAACTCCAGATCAGCCATCCACGATTCTACAAAAAGCGACACGCCATAGGTCTGACCTGGCGAGGCAGCGATGTAGGCGATTGTCGCTATAATCGCTATCTTAGGACCGTGAAATGCGCTCTTTTGAGAGCTGCTTGTTGAGATTTCTGACAAGTGATATTTCCTTGCTATTTATCGTTATATAAAGCTTATGAGGGCGCCATCTCTGACCACCCCCGAAGGGACTTCTAGAGAAGCATACTCGCCGTCCAGACAGAGCATCGCCGTTTCGGCGTCCATATCACCCTGACCGCCACTAGCCACAAACCAAAACAGCCCTAACAGAGTTCCACAACCCTGAGATCAAAATCCGAGTCTTTATGGGTGTACCCACCTGACAAATGAACCGTGTTTTGACAGGCTAACAAGCGCAGCTAAGGTCAAAGTGACCCAAACAGACCACCTGTTTACTAACCTAAAAGTTACTCTCCCGCGTATGCGTTGAGGTCCCCTGATATAGATAGGCTACCATCTTCGTTTGAGAAAGAGCTGTCGTATTCTGCCCACATGCCAGCGTCCTCGCTGTAAGTACCGTCAAACGGAACCGTCTCCTCGGAGTCTTCAAATGAGAACACACCGTGTACCTCACCAGCCGCCACAGTGCCGTTGACATCTAAGTCCACGCTCTCTCCGAGCGCCTCGCAGTGAATCGAGCCTACGACGCTGTTATCTGCACCAACGGTAACGCTAACGGTACCGATACAGTCATCGTCGAGGGTTATGTTGTACTCTTCAATGTAGAGTTCAACATAACCGTTGAAGGGGCCTACAAGGTCAACTGGCTCTGCAGGAGCGGTCTCTATTGTTATGGCCACCGTGTCGGACAGAACGCGACCATTAACCTCGAGTGATGCGGTCAACACAGTCTCCCCAATCGGTAGGTCTGTAACGATGAGATCTGGTCCTGTAGCGCTCCAGTCTCCTGCGGTGTTTGTCCAAACCAAAGCCGACAAGTCAACAGAATCGCCCGAAACTTCGTAGGCACCTGTCGCCAATAAAGTGACCTCTGTATCAGCCAGAAAGGAGCCTCCCTCTTCGGGTGATACAATCTCCAGTAAAACAGGGTCGACAGAATCTCCTGTGTCATCACCACCGTTACCACACGCCGATAACGAAAAACAGATAAACCCATAGAATATATTCTTCATGCCTGAACCTCTATTTCAATTCTTAAAACTCGACTTACATTGCTGCTTAGTGCAGAATTAACTCTTGCGCCACTCTATAGGGCGAACCGATGAAGTAGCGTTAGCATCAGCGCCTTAATTACTAGGTCAACATCGTTAGTGCGAGGCTCTACTGAGACAATGCCAAGAGAGATCGACTCAATCGCTCTGCGCCCTGACTCCGGTACAACTGGTTCAGGCCAATCCGCTGTCTTCCACACCTCACCGCCTGCTCTATTTATCCCTATTGAAAACCAAGGGGTCGAGCGAGACAACTCTGTATCCATAGCCTCATGGGTGAAGTTCTCGTCGAACCACTCACCGAATACTCCATTTACAGAGACCACTGCTTTCACTCGATCTCGCAATATTGGTGAACTATGAAGAGCCTTTGCGACGACCTCAGCCGTATTACCACCAGTAAAAACGACTAATCTATCAGATACAGATCTTATGCACGCCTGTAACTCAGAGGCTACGTCTCC
>CAWVYO010000241.1:0-5260 GCA_963934385.1 uncultured bacterium | reverse complement strand
CACCCCAAATAATGGCCTCATGGGATGACACCAACATCCTCTGCACCAGTGTGCTACCTGATCTCCAACCAGCAGCCAGCACAAAAATTGGAGCGTCGTCACCGGGCTCGCTATCTAGGTTGTTTTGAGAATCAAATCCCTTCCAAGTAGGTCTATTCATAAACCAAATATCGGCCTAGTCTACCCAACCTTTACACTGTTTACTAAGCTTCCTCTTTCGCTCGGTGAATACTGGATAAAGCCTCTAACAAACCAGAAACTTTAAACGGCTTGGGCAGTATAGCGGCAACTCTATTTACTCCAAAATCACTCTGTACTGATGATTCGTCGAACCCAGTCATTATCACAACTGGCATATTAGGATCGATCTCCTTGATCCTCTTAAAGCAGTCCAAACCGCTCATTCCAGACATTGTCTTGTCCAAAAACACCCCATCAATTTCAGAGTGGCGATTAATAAACAACTCGACGGCTTCTTGCCCACTCCCAATAGCTAAGGCATCGTGATCGAGACTGTGAAGCAGATTGCGGGTAATCTCAAGTACGCTGGGGTCTTTATCTACAACCATTAGAACCATTCTTTTCACAGAAGCTTCCACGGTCGCCTCTATAGTCGCTGGAAAAACAACTCTAATTGTTGTCCCTTCGCCCTCTTTCGAATCAACAAACATGGTGCCTCCGTGGGAGCTAACTATTCCTAGACACGCTGACAAACCGAGTCCCGCCAGATTTTTATGTGTAGAGAAAAATGGATCAAACATCTTCTTTTTCACGCTATCAGAGATACCCGAACCTTGGTCAGAGACCTGCAGATAGACCCAGTTTCCCTCGGAAAAGTTATCGTTGATGTGTCCGCGCAAGAAATCAATCTGCTCCATATACACGACACCTGTATTGATAGATATTGTTCCGCCTGTTTTTCCATATGAAGCGCTGGCATTGGTCACTAGACCAACAAGTATCTCCTGAATTTGACCCACATTACCAGAAAATCCAGGGAGGTTTGGGGCGGTATCTATGGTGAGATCACACGCACCCGTAGCGGAAATCCTCAACAACGGAGCGAATTCGTGAACCATTTTTGACAAGGAGACAATTGTATAAGAACCTCGATTTCTTCCAGAAAATGATAGCAACTGGTTCGCGAGTTGAGCTGCTCGAAGAGTCGCGACCTCTAAGTTGTCTAACGCCTCCATAATAGGTGTTCCCTTAGCGACCTGCATCTGAACTAAGCCAGTATTCCCCAAGATAACGGTCAACATATTATTAAATTCGTGAGCTATTCCTCCAGCAAATGAGCCCAATGCCTGCAACCTATTTGTACCGCGCATCTGATTCTCAAGTCGAAGCTGCTGTCCTTCGTCTTTTACTCTAGATTTCACCTCCCGGTCGAGATCCTGATCTACAATTTCGTCACCATTAGGTTTTTCTACACCTATTGCAACAACACCCAAAATCCGAGTCCCATCTACGAAAGGGACTATCCTAACGAAATTTGTGACCCCTCCAACAGTAGCAATACTTACATGCTCCCTTGTCTCTGTCACTGTCTGAATCGCCGCCATCACCTCCACCTCGTGAATAGATAAATGTAAAAGCCGAGACGTGTACTCCGTGTTGTCAGTATGCCCTCCCTCTATTGGTTGACCATCAAGGTTTAACAGGCAAAAATCAACTTGCAGTTCGCATAGCAATTCACAGTGTTCGGAAAGCGATTCAGCCTTAATCCTCATGCACTACAGTTGTACGTATTATCAAAAATGTCAAGAGTTCAAAGTGCCCACCTGTAGATCCGGTGAGTCCT
The DNA here is from genome assembly GCA_963934385.1 of uncultured bacterium. GTDB lineage: Bacteria > Myxococcota_A > UBA796 > UBA796 > CAJQPC01 > CAWVYO01. Next base: position 3,456 of record CAWVYO010000241.1, on the reverse strand, counting down.
CTGCAAAGAGGACTAATAATGGCGGTAAGACAAACAGATCACAGAGCCACGCAGTTATTATCACAACGCTACCAAGAGCTCCTATGGACCAAGTACCTGGAAAAGAACTCAGTGTGTTTATTCCAAAGCCCCCTGCAAGCAACACAGTTGTTACCGTTACTGCTGCTCCAGCGCGAACTACTGAGAGCTTGGTCGCACCAACGACACCAGCCCCCCCTTTTAACTCCTCCCTGTAGCGGGCAAGTAGATGTATGGAGTCATCAACGGCAATGCCAAGCGCAACCGTAAAAACTACAGCTGTAGGAGGTTCCAATTTAAGACCTACCAAGCCCATAAACCCAAAGCCAAACAATAATGGCAGTGCATTGGGAATAATGCATATAGCCGCTACTCTTATACTCCTAAACAACAAACCAATAAGGATTGTCACCATCAGAAAAGCGACGCTTAAAGAGTTCCTTAGTTCTCCAGCCACGCCGTTTATTCCCCTATAAGCCACAAGAGCTGTGCCCGTTTGACTCACCTCAACATCATATTGCGACAACGCTGGCTCAACTATGGTCATAAACTCTGACGATGACAGTTCAAAACCAATAGCGCCGGGGTCTTCTGTGCGTACGAATATAACTGACCGCTCTGCATCACTGCCAACAACGGGCGATAACAGGTGGGAAAACGAGGACGAAAAGATCCTGTCTATATTGTCCTGAGATGGCACGGTTCTGGGGCCACCCAACACTTCACTACCATAAGCCACAGCCCCTCCAAGTCCGTGAACCGCCCGTACGATTGGACGACTTGCGAGTTGCTCCTCCACCTCAAACAAGCTGTCAATGACCTCCTTTTGCCTAAATATTCCGGGTGCGCCTTCTAGATCAAAATAGACACCAATAATGCCCCCAAGGTGTTCGTTGATAATGGAGTTTGTCTCGGAGACCTCCACACCCACCGGTGCAACATTTGAGAGGCTGTTGTCTATAATTACCCTACTACCAAACAGACCTGCTACCACAGAAAGCAATAGGGCGACACCTAGGACACTCTTGGGACGTGATGTTGATAGTTCAGCAACCCAAACTAAGAAAGACGATACAACAGAGTCGCTAAGCCCCTTAGTTTTAGCCCCCTCTTCACTGACCCGCCCTATGGTCAAAGACAGCATAAGAGGCACTACCACAAGCAATATTAAAAAGGCAAACCCAATGCCTACCGTCGCGTAAAGCCCAAACGACTGCAGCACAGGCATTGAGGCTATCCCAAGCGAACCAAACCCCACCATAGTCGTAGTCGATGTGAGCATGCAAGCAGCACCCACATGTACCATAGCAGCCCTAATCGCCGCCTCTTTCTCGTTGGGATCACCGCTCGATAACTCCTCCCGATAACGAGATACAAGGTGAACGGCATCCGCGATAGCTATCACAGGAATAAGTGAGAAATAGCACTGGTTCAATAATCCTATAGGCTCTCCGACGTGTCCCATAAAACCAAACAACATCAGTGACGGTATGGCAGCAGCTAGAAGTGGAATCACCACCCCATATAATGATCTAAACATCACCCACAGAACAGATGTCATCAGCAATATAGACAGGGCGATCAGCATGAGCTGCTCTTTTAGAATCATGTCACCGACAGTGCTTCTCAAGGCTGGGATACCGCCCAGCTTAAAGTTTACCCCCTCGTCCCCTTGTGACGAGGCGATGATCTCACGCACCGAATCAGTAAGGCTCTTTACGAGTAATATGTCATCTACATTACCGTTAAGTTCGACCAGAATTCCAGCGTATGCACCGTCTACCGACAGAAGACCTGGGACAACTATAGGTTCGGAGAGCAACCTATCTCTCCATTCTTGGATCTCACTATCAAGATTTGGCTGACCTTCAGTGGGAAACGAAGCCAACCTAGATCTAGGCAGTCGGCGCCCAAGGCGAGACACATATGTTGGTACTTCGGTAAAAGCGGTAACTTCGACAACTGCGTCACTATCTGACAGTTGACTCACCAGATCATCTATCAGGGTGACTCTACTCCTACTCAACAGTGACTCGCCACCCGCGTCAGCCACGACCACTACGACATTGTCATCCACGCCCCAATATTCGCGAAACTCTTCCAGGTGGGCTGTAGCTGGATCTCCCCCAGAAAAAAACGTGGAGACACTGAAGTCGACCTTTAGGTTCGACAAGCCAAACAAAAAACCCGCTACGACTAAAGAGGCAATTACAGAAGCTTTACCCCGGTTTCCCATCACGAGAATAGAAAATCGCCCAAACAGACCGCTCATAATGTCACCCATCTGACAACCTATCGCGAGACAATTCTATAGCTTCAACCCATTGGTCATAGGCCAACATAATCGCATCAGACATAGCTAGACCAATTAATTCGCGCCCCTCCTCAGACAGATGAACGAGATCACCCCATGTTAGAGTCGGCTCCTGAGCCATCCATACCGGGAACCCCCCACCCATTACGGAAAAAGCATCCCAAAATGCACATCCTAGTTCATTAGCCGCCAACCGTTGAAGCTCAACCATTCGCGGAATATCTTCGACCGACTCAACCTTTCCCCTAACTCTGACGCCCTGATCAAGTGGTGCAACAACTAAACAAGATGCACTTGGTGCACCCGCCCGTAAGCGTCCAAACACCTCTACATATTCAGCTAGATATCTCTCACCCCCATCACTCACAAAACTGTCGAACTGAAGCGAGTTACCGCCTGTCTGGTACACTAAGAGATCTGGATCCCTACGCTCCACCTGCCCACTAATATGAGCTTCACCTTGCGCTTTCATTGAACCCACCGATGAACCTGCCACCCCCAGAGTCTCCCAAGTCAATCCAAGCTGATCACTCTCCAATACCGCCCCGTATATGACAGCCTCACCACCCTCGACCTCTAAGGTCCATGTCTCGACACCTTCGGGGACTTGGAAGAGGTGGAATCTATCGACTATTCTGGCGCCAGCAGTGGAAATTCGCTCTTCATATCTACCTGCAGTCACTACTAAGTCACCACCATTAGGACGTTCCTGATAGAAGAGGTCGAACACTGTCGTAAGGGCTCGCTCCCCGTCTCGCTCTTCGCCACCAAGAATTACTGACCCACCGTCACTAGCGGTGGCTACAGCACCAGACAAACCGTACCTAGAGCCCACCAGCCCACCTTGGGCAATATTATGAGTACTCCAGTCTCCCCTCTGCCACCTGGCGATGTTTGGGCGAAAAACCCAACGAATGTCAACTGATGCCGGCAGGAACCCAGGACCTGCATCGCCAAACCTAGCCTGAAACTCTCGCCTAACTGTTCCAGCCACACCATCAGCAGCGATTGTCGAGTCACCCCAGTGCAGGACCCTGACACTCCTGCCTCCCTCCTCTCTCGCTCTCAAACCGCGAAAGAATGCATCCATAGAGCCAGGAGTGATCTGCAATGGGACGCCATTT
>CAWVYO010000240.1:0-5261 GCA_963934385.1 uncultured bacterium | reverse complement strand
CGAAATCCTCACCACCAAGATGTGTGTCGCCATTAGTTGAGCGCACCTCGAAAACACCGTCGTCCAACTCTAAGATGGAGACATCGAATGTTCCCCCTCCTAGATCGAAAATTGCAATTCGTTCGTGACCACCTTTACCCAGCCCGTAAGCCAAGGCTGCAGCGGTAGGCTCGTTTATAATTCTCTCGATCTCTAATCCCGCGATCTTACCTGCGTCTTTTGTCGCTTGTCGCTGGGAGTCGTCGAAATAGGCTGGGACTGTAATTATAGCTTTTGTTACAGTCTCTCCAAGGTACGCCTCCGCTGTAGATTTCATCTTCTCAAGAATTACAGCGCTGAGTTGTGGTGGGGACAAATCTTTATCACCGCACTTGACCCAAGCATCGCCACGAGGCGACTCGGTAATAATATACGGAACTAGTCCTGCGATCTCCTCAACCTGCTCCTCGTCAAACCGGCGACCCATTAGCCTCTTAACAGCGTAAATAGTCTGTTGAGGGTTTGTTACTCCTTGTCGCCTTGCGATCTGACCTATGAGGCGCTCCCCGTCATTAGTGAAGGCGACAACGGAAGGTGTGGTTCTGGCGCCCTCTTCGTTGGGGATAACAAGCGGCTCACCGTCTTCTATTACTGCCACACAAGAGTTTGTTGTACCGAGATCAATCCCAATGACTTTCGACAATGTATCCTCTCAAAATATTCACGGTTTCACCCTTGGTCAGAACGGCCAAGAAGGGGGCGTGAAATTCCATTTCGGATAGTATCACAAAAAGTTAAAAATTGTGGGTGTAGACCACGTTTTTTCTTTTCTTAAACTAGGTGCTCGTATTTTGTCGGCTACTCTTCGTTTGAGAGGTCTGGGTCTTCACCGCCAGATACGGTGACTTGGCTTGGGCGATAGAGTTTACCTTCGAGCATGAATCCGCGCCTGTGCATTTCTATGATATGTGATCGAGGCACATCTTTGCTGTATATTCTAGCAATAGCTTCGTGCACTTCTGGGTTGAACTCCATGCCTGGATCAGCGTCCACCACAGACAAGCCAGCCTTCTCCAGCCCTTCTCTTAATTCGCGGACCGAAGCCAAAAATCCATCAATTACAACGTTGTCTGTAGTATCGTCGAGATGTTTTAGGGCCAGATCAATATGATCCATCGGCACCATAAGATGCTTTAGTATTCGCTCTGTCGAGGTTCGCTTTGCATCGTCCACGTCTCGCTTCAATCTGTTGCGATGACTGGCTCGTTCGGAGTTTTGGTTCTCAGCCTGAGCTTTGAGATCTGAGACCATCTTCTCCCACTGCTTCAGGGTGTCGCGTAGGTCTTGGACATCTAGATTGAGTTGAGCATTTGCGTCTACTAGCCGTTTGTGTTTCAACATGGTGCGCCGAGATTCGTCTCTCGCGTCACGGGCTGCCTCTGTTGCAGTATTTTGAGCCTGTTGGGCTAGTTCGAGTTCGGTTCGTAAACCTGAGATCTCCTCTCGTAGGGCATCGTCGCCGTTGTTGCTTGGACCTCTGGTGTTATTCGCCGCCAGGAGCTCGTCTAAGGTTTCATCACCGAGAAGGTTGTCGAATTCCATGCCTTCTTCGAGATCCACTTCGATGTCGAACTCAATTTCAGATTCTTCCACCTCACCGGGCTCCGGTTTAGTGTATAGCCTCTTCTCAACAGCGTTCAGGGCCTCAGCGAGGATGTCGTCTCCGATTGAGATCGAGAACTCGTTAATCTCTGTCTCATCCTGGTTATCACTTTCATTCATCATTTCCCCCGTGGCTTAATATGGAGAGTCTCTGATCTAAGTGTAACACTACTTGGTTTATTAGGTTCCAACCTCGCCCTATTACCCTTACTGAATCATCTGTCAGCTCAACTAGACCACCTTTCACTAGGGGAGCACAGTCGGCGACAGTTAGCCCCCATCCGAGGTTTTTAAGTGACTTAAGTGGTACGCCATCAACGTGTCTTATGGATGTAAGAAGGAGTTCAGTGGCTCGTTCTCTAGTTGTAGGCGTTGATGTTTGTAGGTAACTAGTCGGGGCGTTTATGTAATTATCGACCTCGTGGCTGTTCTCAGTCCGGAGCCCATTTGGAAGCCACCCGTGGGCTCCTACACCCAGTCCAGCCCAGTGCCCACCGCGCCAGTAAAGTTCGTTATGACGGCACCTCATCCCTTGTGCCGCTAGGTTCGAGACCTCGTACCTATGAATGCCAGCTGCAGCGGGCATATTGATGACCAATTCCATCATATGCTCCCATAGCTCCTCTGAAACTTGGGAAAACCTCCCTTTGTTGAGGGCTTTTGTGTAAGGCGTTCCAGGTTCAGCGGTAAGGCTGTAGAGCGAGATGTGTGGTGGTTCAGAAGCCAGTAGCTCCGAAAGATCTAGTTTTAGCTCGTCTATTGTTTGGTTTGGCAGCCCGAAGATTAGATCCGCAGACCAAGAGTTAAAGCCTATTGATTTGATGTCTCTCAAGAGATCTTGTGCGTGGGCTACTGAGTGACCTCTATTTAGAAATTTTGCCAGGTGAGGCTGAAAGGTCTGGATACCTACTGAGAGCCGGTTTACCCCACTGGCGTGGATCTCGTGGAGCTTGTTTTTGTCTACTGTGCCAGGATTGGCTTCGAGGGTGATCTCGCATCCTTTTGTAGGGGCTATGTGATCTATTAGACGATTCAGTTGGTCAGTAGGCATCAGAGAGGGTGTTCCGCCACCCAGAAATATTGTAGCAGGGGTTCCTGAAAATACACCTTTGGTGTGGTCCCACTCTTTCATCAGGGCGTCTACGTATTCGACCCATGGTGGTTCACTATCCACGTTTGTAGTGAATGCGCAGTAGTGACATCTAGAGATGCACCATGGAATGTGAATATAGATACCCCAAAGGTCCATTCTGGGGTTATACCTCGCCCTCCGAACTCCGCCAGATACCATTCTGTCGGAGGACTGAGCTTGGAGATAGAATTGGCATACATCTTAGCATCTGGTGCAAGGGTTGTGGTTGAGCGGATGACCGGCGCACAGGTCGTGTCTGTGTCCTTCAGTCTTGATGTAGGTGCAGCCAGCGAGGTGGAGGGTGGTGTCGGTATTCGCTCAAGCGTTGGCGCTGCTCATTTTGTTGAGCACATGCTGTTTAAGGGTACAAAAAGTCATGGAGTCGGTGAGGTAGACGAGGTGATAGATGCCTTGGGCGGTGAGATCAACGCCTATACGACTCATGACCAGACACTCTATTACGCAGACGCACAAAGGGAACACTGGCGTACGCTTGTTGATCTTTTGAGTGAAATGGTTTGCGTTCCGACATTCGATAGAGCCGAATTTGATGTCGAGAAAGAGGTGATATTAGAGGAGGTTCGAGGCTCTAATGACGATCCAGGCTATCTGTTTTCAGAAGCTCAAGCTGCACTAATGTGGAAAGGACATGGCTACGAGAGACCGGTGGCGGGTGACGAAGAGGATGTGAAAAAGCTCTCATGCGAAGATGTGATAGGGTTCTGGCGCAAGTTTTATAGACCAAAGAACCTAATCGTGTTGGTGGCGGGGGATGTGTCGGAGTCCGAGGTCGTGGACGCACTGCGGGAATCTCTGGTTTTTGAGGGGGAGCCTACGCTGTCACCTAAAAATACCGTCGCTCCATTTGTGGCCCAAGAGGATGGATTGCGTACGTTAGTTGTCCCAAGTGATTTTCAAGAATCCCAATTTGAGCTTTTGTTCCCAATCTGCACAGAGGTAGACGAAGATGCGCCACTAATCGAGGTGTTGTCGGTGTTGTTAGGCAGTGATGTTGGTCCTTTGGTTGGTCCTCTGCAGATGGAGCGTCAGGTCGTTACTTCAGCCTGGGCTCAATGCTCGTTTAGGCTTTCTGGCGGTGCTTTTTATGTGGGGTGTACCCCAAACAGAGGGCAAATAAGCACCTCAATAAGCGCTACGTGGGAAGTGGTTGATAGGTTTCTTCGAAATGGTCCAACAGAGGAGCAGGTCCATAGGGCCAAGGTTACGATTCTGGCTGAGCGTAGATTTGGGCTTCAGACTGTTAGCGCTATCGCGAGCCAGTCTCTTTGGGCGGAACGACTGTTTGAAGACTCGAGCGCGCCCCAGAAGTTCTTCGCCAGGATTGGGGCGGTGACTGTCGATGACATCACAAGGGTCGCCCGTAAGATTTTTGTTCGAGATAGCTGCATAGCATCGATCATGATGCCAAAGGACTCGGACTTAACTGGGGATGTTTTTGAGCTGATGCATGCAGCCGAAGATGGGCCGTCAATCGCCGTGACAAAAGTGCCTGAGCCCTCAACATTCAAATTACCGTGCGGGGTGACTTTGTTGGTTGACCCGAGTGTCCATTCATCTGTGTCCGCGGTTCGGGTTTTCGGAATGGGTGGGCGTCGCTTTGAGCGAGCACAGTCCGCGGGTAGAGCTAGAGTCTGGTCGAAGGCCGTTTCAGCGGGGGTCGGGGGAATGAACACAAAGGAGTTCACTCGTCGCCTTGAGATGCGTGGTGCCAGTGTAGGGGCGAGTGCCATGGCGGCCTCAATGCAGGTCGGGGCAGACTCCCTTAGGGAAGATCTGGATGAAGCTCTCGAGTGGACCGCTCTTATGGTCAAAGAGCCTAAGTTTGAACAGGTCGAGATCGAGAGATTATTAAGGGAGATGCGCGAGTGGCTCTCCACTGAGGCGGATCGACCAGCATCTATCGCCTGGAAGGAGCTAAATAGCAGGCTGTTTGGTGGGCACCCATACGGTCTGTCAAAAGGTGGCACCGAATCCAGCTTGGCGCAGGTGACGGCGAGGCAGATAAAAGGATTTCACAGTAAGTGGGCTAGATCTGAAAACTTGGTGGTATCTGTGGTCGGATGCGCTGATATCGAGCGGGCGGCGGAGAGGGTCGAGTCGCTGTTTGGAGGGATGAGAAGAGACCAGTACGTGTGCGATTACACCATGCCCGCTAGACCAATTGGAATCCGGAACGTAGAGATCAACTGTGGAAAAGAGCAGTCACACCTAATCTTGGCGATGCTAACGCAGGGTGGGCTATCTGAAGATCGATTCGCGCTTATGCATGTCGCCGAAATATTGGGCGGCTCTGGTGGAAGGTTGTTCACTGCCCTCAGGGAGCGTTCAGGTGTGGTGTACGACGTTGATGCGAGCTTCGCCACTGCGCCAGAGTTCGGGCTGTTCTCGGTTGGGTTGACCACAGATCCACAGAAGCTTTCAGAGGCGGAGGCTCACGTACATACTGAGTTGGAGCGGTTTGCGGAAG
>CAWVYO010000239.1:0-5268 GCA_963934385.1 uncultured bacterium | reverse complement strand
ATGGCTGGATTCGTCTGAGCCTGACCTTCTATCGGAGACAGAGCTTACAATTCGTAATGGGAACATTCGGACTATTGGTATCAGCGCTAACCCTACGGTTTTACATGGTGGGACTGGTGAGACAGCACAGATTACTCTTCGGCTTCTCGATCGCGCTGGAAATGTCCTGAGCGGTAATGAATTGGAACTAGAGGCAACATCGGGGTCGATCGAAATAGTTGGTCAGAACGGTTCTGGTGAATACATAGCAACCTATATTCCCGACCGAGAGATGCTCTTGGGCGAAGTGGACATCACAGCATCCACCGAAGGATTTTCAACATCTTTTGGGATTCGAATTGTCCCGAGACCTCAAAATAGCACTCTAGCGGTTGGTGTAGGGTGGATGTTTGCGGGAGATCCTGCAACAGGTCGCGTATTGGCGTTAGACTTTGATCAGAGATTGGAACTTCTGGGTGGAGCGACGATCTTTCGAGCCTCCTATCTTAATTGGACGGTAAACTCTGATTTGTTTGACTCGGTGAGAGATAGAAACCTGGGGGTGGAGGTACAAGTTCACCAGCTTTCAGCCAACTTATTACTACTTCGAGAAAGTTCTTTAGTTTCGACTTGGTTTGGGGGAGGGTTAACATTGGCACCATATCGGCAGAGATTGGAATTCGAAGGAGAGGTGGCCATTACGGGGTGGGGGATTAGCCAGATTGGGGTTGCAGGTGTAGCGGGTGTAGGAAAGAGGGCATATGGCGGTCAGATATATCTGGAAGGCAGGTGGGCCGGGCTACGTGATGGTGGTGGAAGTGTAGGTTACGGCGGCTCCATAGGTGGAGTGGCGGCCCTGGCGGGATTTCGGCTAATATTATGATGATTATGGAGGAAAGGGTGCGGATCGGTTTGTTGTTTACTGCTGTAGTGTTCGTCGCCTCGTGTGGGCCAGAACTCCCTGCGCCTAAACTAGAGACGGTTACGCCTAACTGGGCCTACAACGGTGAGATCACGGAAATAGATATTGTAGGCGAAAACTTATTTCCATACGTTGTGGTAAGCGAAGGACCTAATGACGCCAGTCGTTTTGATGCTCAATACAGGGCATGGCTTCAAAACGATCAGGAACAGTATGAACTTACAGGGGTGACATTGACCGACTATGGGACACTTAGTGCTCTTATTGGTACAGGTCTGGAGCCAGGTGAATACTCTCTGTCGCTAGTCTCACCGGATGGAGATGAGTCAGTAAACTCAGTCCCATTTGTGGTAACGGACAGCCGCGCAGACCATCTAGACATCTACACTGAGCACGTGGTCTACGAGGTAAATGATTATGCCGTGGTTTATCTGTCGGTCTTAGATGCCGACGATAGGTTGGTTGAGTCAGCGTTACCTGTCGAGTTCGTGGTTAACTCGGCGAATGACGCTACAGGGGTCATCTTTCAGGATGGTGGACTTACAGGCTTTAGTTTGCTTGATGATGGTGTTGGAGTCAGCGGGACCTTGGGGGCTGATGGTCGGGGGTATGTCGTTCTCACCTCTACACTTCCAGACGAATTACAAATCAGCATAGAAGTGAATGGTCAGAGCGTAGTTATCGGTGACGACGGTAACTTGGTGTTCGGCACAGGGGCTGTGGAGCAGGTTCTTTTGGAGCTGCCTTCTGATCCTTTCAATACGACTGCGGGGGAGCAATTCTCTGTCTTAGTGACCCTGCTAGATCGCTTTGGCAATGTCGTGGAAAACCGACCAGCAGATCTGTGGCTTCATGAGACATGTGGGACATATATGGCTCACATGCCAGTTGTTGGACAGCGGGTAGTCCAATTGGGAGTATCTGGTGCCACAGGTCAGGGGTGCGAAGAGAATAAGATTGTTGCGACTGGTGATGTTGTCGGAGAGAGTAACGGTTTTTTAGTGGATCCAGCGCAGCCGTTAGGTTTTTTGATCGATGACCTAAATCAAAACTTGGACAATGGGTTTGTGGTCGCAGGAGAATTGTTGGCGTTCGATCTCTATCCAATTGACTCCTTTGGAAACATCTCAGAGGTTCTTGGTCAGTCTGTGACTATCTTTGATGATAAGAACAGCGCAGGAGCTGCCGAATGCAACCCTGAGACAGGGCCAACGCGTTGGAACTGTGAAGTCAGGATGGAGGTTGCTTCAACAGAGGTGACATTAACCTTTGAAGATGACACTGGGGTTACCGCCGACACCGCCTCATTTTCAGTCTTACCGGCGGAACCGTCGACTCTTGGTGTTGCATCCGCAACGGCGGTTGTGGCCGGTGATGCGTTCGAGATGTTGGTTGCTGTATATGACGTTTTTAGTAACATAATCGAAGTAGACCAATCTGTTGATCCGTTTAGTTTCGGCGGTACTAATCTCAGTGAAATATCATGCGTTTGGGATTCGGTAGACAGCGGCGGGCTCAATATATTTGTGTGTAGAGAATTTGTCGCTAATGCTGGGACGGTGTTCAGTGTAAACAACACCAATCTGTTCGTCTCTGGCTCTTCAGACGTTGTGGAGATCGTAAATAGTGATCTCTCTACGGTAGACGTCAGCTTTTCGGACAGTAGTATTACGGCTGGAGACTCTACGGTGATTTCAATCGCCGCGTTCGATATTTGGGGGAACCCGTACTTGGTACAGGCGGACGCCAATATAGACATTTCTGATGGGTTGGGTGGGTTGTCACCAACCACTGGAACTCTCTCTGCTAATGGCGATCTGGTAATGACTGTAAGTTTGGAATTGGCAGGTGAACCAGTGGTCGTGGAGGTTAGTCAATCAAGTAATGTACTGGGTAGTGGAAGCGTGGTGGTCGGGCATGGCTTGGCGGATAGTATCTCTGTGAAGGCTAGTGAAACATGGGGTTGGGTAGGAGAGACAACAGAGGTATCAGCAACGGTGATCGACGTTTTTGGTAACCCAGTTACTTCATACTCCGAGACAGTCACATTATTTGGTGCGCCAGATCAGTTCGATGAGGTGGAAATATCAGACTTCTTTGGTGGCGTTGGCAAAAGTGAAATGCTCTGGTTGGATTCAGGATTGGGGATCAGTATCTTGGCAGACGGTGATGGAATACTTGGTGGTTCGACCCTTTTTGACGTCCTACACGCTGACTGCGCTCAGCCGCCTTTGCCCGTGTTGGTATTCGCCGGGTCAGGCGATTCGTCAGAGGTGTTGTGTCTTAACAGTGGAGTTGCAGCGTCCACTGCTGATTTTTCTAGTAGCACACCAGGTGGAAGCGCTCTTTACTCCTATCATCTGTTGGTCGGCGATAACTACCTCAAGCGCACGACCGCTCCGAGCCAATCTCTCCAACTCAAAAACGAAGGTTACGGGCAAGCCATTTTAGTAGTAGCTGACGAGGCTGCATGCGGTGGCATTGGCTATGGAGAGGTCGCCGTTGGCTTGGATGATGGTTCGCCAGCGGGAGAGGTTGTAGCTGTACTCTCTAGCTCTTCTTTGGTTGCTGGCTCCAATACTAATGGTCAAGCCACAGTATCAGTAGAGGCGTTTGACTGTGCAGGTGATGTGGCTTCTAACGGGGCGGTCGTTGTGCGGTCGAACCTGGGTGATGTTGACCCGACACTGCTTTCCTTAGTTGAGTCGGGTGAGGGGCTTATGCTTACTCTAGACAACAGTGGTGCAGGATCGTTTGTATATAATGTGGAAAACAGTGACATGGGCGGCGACGCTAATATATCGATTGGTACTACTAGTCATGCTGCTTACGGCGGAATTGCCCTAACTGTAAGTGGAGATGATCGTCAGCCAAGAGTGTCATGGCAAACACCAATTGGCACTCATTTGGATATCATCGACCAAGTAGTAGTTCAGATGAACGAGTCAATACTGAGCGCCACCATTACGGAGTCCAGTTTTTTGTTGACCGACTCAACAGGAGGTACGGTTCCTTCATCTATTGCGTGGGACGCCTCTTCCTTCACCGTCACAATTACACCAGACAATGTACTCGATGGCTCTGCCGACTCCTATTCCTTGAAAGTATTTGGTACCGTTCGGGATGATAATGGCAATTTCTTAGACGGAACCTATACTTCTGATGCCACAGGGAGCGCTTGGATAACAGAATTTGGGGCAGTGACTGACGAGGGCATATCTCTCCTGAGTTGTTCCGCCCCATCTGAGATGTTTTACCCTGATGGTGACGAAAGCGGCTCACTGAGCCAGCAAGATTCAGTCTCGGTTAATTTGGAGAGCTCACAAGTTGGCACCACTGTGGTTCTGGAGGTCTACTCCGCGAGTGGTGATTTGGTTCTTGTTCAAAGAGAGCCAATTCTAACGATAACCCCCTCTATTGAGTGGAATGGGAAGGATGAGTCTGGCGTAATTCAGGACGCTGGATTGTGGACTTTAGAGACTTTTGTGGAGGATATAAGCGGTAATCCTTCAGATGTTTGCTCTATAGATGTTGCGCTTCGTCAAAATATTATGGACTATTAACATTCAGGTCGATGTTTGAGGATTTCAGTGAAAAACAGTAATAAAATCGCAGAAAAACAGGACATGGTCTTAGGAGACTTGAGTCTTCATGAGAATCGCAAAGAAATGCTTCGTATGGGGACATTGGCTGAATTGGGTCTGATGGCGGCCTCGCTCACACATGAGTTAAAACAGCCTCTTTTTGCAATTCGGTCGTTGGCACAGCTTGCGTTGGCCTCAAAGGGCGACGCCCATTCCCATTTAGAGTCTCTTATAAAACAGACTCGGGCATTGGAGGACATTGTGGAGGCTGTTGGCTCTTATGCTAGAGAGGACACAGGCATGCTCACTCCCGTAGATGTCGTGGGACAGTCAAAAAGGGCTATGGAGATGTTGAGTCACCGAGGGCGAGAGAGGGGCGTATCTTTGTCTATACATGAGGGTCCAGATGTCTGTGCCGCTGCGGGTGAGCCCACTCTTCTTTTTCAAATCATAATCAATCTCATCCAAAACGCTATCGATGCAACGCCTAGCGGCGGAAAGGTGGAAGTGGTCGTCTCTAGAAACGGACGTAAGATTTTTGTCGATGTAAAAGATACCGGTGATGGTATCCCTGAACATCTCTTTGAGGATGTGTTCGCCCCATTTTATACGACGAAAGAGTTCGGTAAAGGGACAGGGTTGGGGCTTCATATCGCTAGAGAATTAGCCGAGCGCTGTAGAGGTGAGCTATGCATTGTACCCTCGGAAATTGGGGCTAATCTGAGGTTATCTTTGGCTGGCTGGCCAAGTCCACAGTAACCTGCGCTGGACAATCAAAACCTC
>CAWVYO010000238.1:0-5275 GCA_963934385.1 uncultured bacterium | reverse complement strand
TAGCCCTGCGCCATACATAATCTCGAGTATCGCCCTGTTTCTAATTTGAAACCACCCAGTCTGAGTAGGGCGCTCAACAATGGCTGACACCTCTTCGTAGTCAAAAAATCGCGGGACTCTCTGGTTTGATTTGGGGGAGCGAATACGCTCTGCTGGCGATGTCTCAAGTAAGTCCTCTCTTACGGCCCATTTATAAAAGCTCCTAATAGCTGAGAGCCTTCTCTGAGTAGTGGCGGGCGATGGTTTAGACAGGGAAAGCTGGGACAGATGGCGACGCAGTACAGATAAATCCACTCTTAATATGTCGCCGTTTGCCGCGACAGACAGTGCTGATAGATCCCCCTTATAAGCACGTAAGGTGTGAGCACTCGCACCCTTCTCAAGCTCAAGGCAGCACAAAAATTCTTGTATGCAACGCTCCAACAAATATCACTCCCCGCTCACCTACACCTTACAACGATTATCGCTTTGAACTTGCAGAATTCCGCCAATTGTCCTATATCGCCATGCCCTATATGGGTGAAATTGAAAACTTCTTGGGAGAATCATGGGAAAACCCCTAGTTATTGTAGAGTCCCCAGCCAAGGCTAAAACCATCGGTAAATTCTTGGGTGACGATTACGTGGTAGAGGCTTGTGTAGGGCATATTCGCGACCTGCCACAAGGCGCTGATCAAGTGCCTGCCAAGTACAAGGGGCTCTCTTGGTCTAGACACGGGGTCGACGTTGAAAACGACTTTTCACCTCTTTATGTGCTCACTCCGAGGGGCAAGGACTCCATCAAGATACTAAAAGGCTTCCTAAAAGATGCCCCCGCACTATACGTCGCGACTGATGAGGATCGCGAAGGAGAAGCAATCGCTTGGCACCTTCTGGAGGCTCTAAAACCAAAAGTTCCAGTGCATCGGTTGGTCTTTCACGAGATAACGGAGAAGGCAATTCGCGGCGCTTTGGCTGGACCCCGTGAACTCGACATGGACCTCGTACGAGCTCAAGAGACAAGGCGCATAGTAGACCGCCTTTTTGGATATGACGTATCCCCTGTCTTATGGAGAAAGATAAAACCTCGCCTGTCTGCCGGTCGAGTCCAGTCCGTGTCAGTCCGACTTGTTGTAGAGCGAGAGAGGGCCCGCATGGCCTTTGTAAGCGCTAAGTGGTGGGGGCTTACAGCTGACTTCTCACTCGAGACTGGTGGTTACGCTGGAGTACTGCACAGCCTCAACGGCACTCGTGTGGCAAACAGCAAAGACTTCGATCCCAACACAGGGACTCTCAAGTCTGGCTCTAAGACCAAAATCCTACTCGAGGCTGACGCCATAGCCCTGCAAGATCGGATTGTGGGTCAAAGTGCAGAAATTGTATCTGTAGAAGACAAGAGTTTCACTGAGAGGCCATCCCCGCCATTCACAACATCTTCGTTGCAGCAGGAGGCTAACAGAAAGTTCAGGTGGTCTGCCAAACGAACAATGTCAGTAGCTCAAAAGCTCTATGAAAATGGTTGGATCACATACATGAGGACAGACTCCACGAATCTGTCCGCTCAGGCCATCACAGCGGCGCGTGGGCTTATTAATGATAGCTACGGCGACAAGTACCTGCCCTCGTCACCGAGAAGATACTCTACCTCAAGCGCCGGCGCACAAGAGGCTCACGAGGCGATTAGACCAGCTGGCGAGCGATTCAAGAGCCTGTCACAGAGCGCATCATTAGATCCAGAACAGGCCCGATTGTACGAACTAATATGGAAGCGAACTGTAGCATGCCAAATGAGTGATGCTACTGGCGTTCGAAGAGCTGTAGAGACACAGATCGATGAGGCCATATTCAGAAGTCGCGGGAAATCATACGACTTTGTGGGATTCAGAAAGGCCTATGTCGAAGGAGCTGATGATCCTAACGCTGCACTAGCTGAGAGAGAGATAACGCTACCTGCAATGTCTAAAGGAGACTCCCCTAAAGTGGACAAGCCCGAGGCTAATGGGCACGATACTAAGCCACCCAACCGCCTGACCGATGCAACGCTAATCAAGCAACTCGAAAGCAAAGGAATAGGGCGCCCAAGCACTTACGCGTCTATTATCGATACGATTGAAAGGCGCGGTTACATCTTCAAGAAAGGGACGGCTCTAGTCGCTACTTGGACTGCATTTGCTGTTACCAGACTTATGGAAAAGCACTTTAGTAAACTCGTAGACTACGACTTCACCGCTCAACTTGAGAGTGGTCTGGATATGATCGCCGCAGGAAAGAGTGATCAACTAGGGTTTCTAAAAGACTTCTACAACGGTGAAAATCGCGACGACGGCGGACTTATGGAGCTTGTAGACAAGGCCATAGAGAGTGCGGACCCTAGGAGCATCTGTAGTATTAATTTGGGACAGAATGAAACCAAGGACGTTGTCTTGAGAGTTGGTCGATACGGCCCATATATTCAATACGATGAGAACACTCGGTCAGTACCAGAGGACATGCCTCCAGACGAGCTAACCCTTTCAAAGGCGTTGGCACTTGTGGCGGAACAGCCTGAGGGACCCCGCGAACTCGGTACCGAAGAAGAGACCGGTCTCGCTGTCACAGTTCAGGTAGGTAGATTTGGTCCATATGTTCAGGTGGGAGTACAGGAAAAAGGATCTAAAAAGAAGCCCAAAAGGGCTAGTCTACTCAAGGGAATGGAGGCTGACTCGCTGGACTTTGAGACAGCCATAAAACTATTGAGTCTACCTCGCGTGGTCGGAAAGAACGAAGAGGGAAAAGAGATCTTCGCCAAAAACGGGCGTTACGGACCATACATTGATTGTGCTGGTGACACAAGAAGCCTCCCAGAGGATATTTCACCGCTGGATGTGACTCTTGAAAAGGCGATTCAGTTACTCTCCGAAAAACCAACGCGCGGAAGAAAATCAGCGACCGTGCTAAAAGATCTTGGCGAAGACTCCGAAGGCAGAAAGATCCAAGTGAAGAGCGGACGATGGGGACCATACATCACCGATGGCAAGACCAACGTGACCCTCAAAAAGGGCGTGGAGCCAGAGACCGTCACTATGGAGGTGGCATCAGAGGCCCTCGAAAAGAAGCGCGGTCAACCAAAGAGAAAAAAGGCTAAGGCCGCACCTAAAAAGAAGGCTTCTGCCAAGAAGAAGGCTCCTGCCAAGAAGAAGGCTCCTGCCAAGAAGAAGGCTCCTGCCAAGAAGAAGGCTACCTCTGAATAGACTGGACACCTGACTCAACAAGTTCGGCTCACCTTCGTGTTGAGAGTTCGTATCTCCCTCCTGCGATTCTAACGATCGCCCCGGATGTCTCCAGTAACGATAACCATTGGCAGGTTTCAGCGATAGGGAGCGCCAATCTAGATGCTACCTCCCCTATAGTGGAGGGACTGCTGAGGGCAGAAACGATTCTTTTGGAGTCGTCTATTCGCCGAGCTAAAAGCTCCACGATCTCGCCCGTTGAGACCAAACAGTTAGCACCTGAAGCTATGAGCCTATTGGTTCCCTGTGAGGCTGGGGCATCAATTCTACCGGGAACAGCATACACATCTCGGTTCAATTCAGAGGCCTTTCTAGCGGTTATCGTAGCTCCTGATCTCAGCCCTGCTTCAACCACGACTGTCCCCACCGAGAGGGCTGCTATTATTCGATTTCTTTGAGGAAAACTCCACCTGGTCGGCGACTGAGCCGGGTGAAATTCACTTACAAGTAATCCCCCATTTTCCTCAACCCAGCGCACCCATTTGGCGGCGGATGGATGCAATAGACCGCACCCTAGAACAATGATTGTCTTTGACATCGCCTCATCATGTGCCACCCGATCAATACCACGCGCTCCTCCTGACACCACTATTCCGCCGCTCGCCACGATGGTACCGGCCACAGATCTAGCCACTGATCTTCCGTAAGGGGTGCAGTTCCTAGCACCAACAACCGCTACGGCGATCTTATCCAAGAGCGAGACATCACCGCGATACCAAAGCACCGCTGGGGGATGAGGTAGAGCCATGAGCCCTTTTGGATAGCCAGAGGAACAGACCGTCAACCAGTCGGACTCCATCGCCTGTGGCGCCTCCGAAGAAACCTCACCGGCTAGCCTAGCACTAAGACCTAACTCAACCAACTCTCGCGCACTAACGCTCGCCATTGCAGACCCAGAGCCAAGCACCAGAGCCAGTCTTTTCACATCAACTCTATGAGAATGGCGAGCCAGCGCAATCCAAGCACCAGCCATCTCAACCTGTCTATACTCTTTCACTTGTCGCTCCTTCCACAAGATACACTTGTGGTGAGAGCTACTGTCGGCATGGAAAGTGTAAACACCAACCCATTAAACGACAAGTATCCAATAGTATTTAGCTCGAATAAGACTGCGACTCACACTGACCGACGTGGATATTAATCCACAGACATTGAGATGTGATCTCCTACACGTATAGGCGCTGCAGCATCAACAACAACAGCTGTCGAGTGGTCTTCTTGCACCGACGTAACAATCAACCTACCAGCCACTTGGTTAGGGATATTTTCGTCGTTACTTCTAAGCCCGGTGAACAGATCCGCGTGATGAATCACATAGAAGGCATCACCTGCACCTACACCGTCAGCTTCACCGCGGTCGATAAACACGGTGTCTCCCGTTGCTCCCAGGATAGACTGCTCACCATTTAGACGAGCAACGATAACCCCCTCTAATTGTCCTCGAGGTGGAGTAACTGGTAGCTCAGCCGCGACGGGGATAAACGCTCCAAAAATGTCGCCGCGCTGTAGCCCAGAGAACGATCGCCTAACAATAGCCGTAGCCATATCACCATCTACATCAACCACTCGAAGCTCCGAAGTCACATGGTAGACATGACCGTACCTAAGTCGGCTCTCCTCTGGGTGTCGGACTCTATGACCACGGCGAAACGTTGTAAAAACGTCCCCACACTGTGCGTCAAACTGATGATCTACCTGAAGATAAACAAGCTCTCCTTGAGACAGGTTGAACATACCAGATTTTGCCCCGTAAACCTCACCCATCCTATCAATATCGTCAGCTTGAGATATAAACCCTGGCGTTGTGAACACGGCGGCCTCACGGCTATCGTTGTATCTCACGTCTGGACCACATTCGATTGGGGCACCTTCAAACTGTACTGATGCTACGGTGTAGGCGTCTGCCGAATCACCCCCATCAAGATTCATTGACGGAGGTTCCAATAGTGAACCCGGTGTAAACGAAACCACATTCCCGGGGTAAATCCAGTGAGGGTTAGTAATGTAGCTGTTGTAAGACCACATCCT
>CAWVYO010000237.1:0-5297 GCA_963934385.1 uncultured bacterium | reverse complement strand
GGTCTCATCGATGGTGACTACGATGCCGCAGTAACCGGTGGTTCTGACCGAACAATGGGTATCTCTACCTACACTAAGTTCTGCAAGATAGGCGCCTTGTCGGCATCTCACTCTTCACCGTTTGACCAGAGCGCAAATGGGTTCGTAATGGGAGAGGGTGCAGGTATTTTGGTCTTGAAGCGTTTGGCTGACGCTAAACGCGATGGCGACAAGATCTACGCTGTTATTCGCGGTATTGGCGCCTCATCTGACGGAAAGGGTAAGGGTATTACAGCTCCGAATATTGAAGGTCAGAGGAGAGCTCTTAGACGAGCTTGGGCAGACGCTGGGATCGATCCTGTCGAGGTAGATCTCGTTGAGTGTCACGGTACTTCAACGGTTGTAGGAGATAGGGTTGAGGTTGAGGCTTTGGGGGACGTTATTGGCGAGGGTCGTCGAGGCGCTCGTGGCCCTGTAAGAATTGGGTCTGTAAAGTCTCAAATCGGTCATCTGAAGTCGGCAGCAGGCGCTGTAGCCATGATAAAGTGCGCCTTAGCGTTACATCACAAGACGCTGCCGCCCAGTATAAACTACAAGAACAAGCGCACTGATCTTTCCATGGATACGGTGCCCTTGCAGGTCCAGACAGCGCCCGAGCCTTGGCAGACTGTGGGCTGGCAGAGATTAGCGGGTGTTAGCGCCTTTGGTTTCGGTGGCACTAACTTCCATGTAGTGATGGGAGAGCATGACGAGTCATCGACCGCAGTTAGTTTTGGTGACGCTACCGCACTGGTAAAGACTGAAAAGTACGGAACCCCAGAGGGTATCTGGGCGATATCAGCCTCCAGCGAAGCTGAGTTACTCAGTAGAATTGAGCTTGTAGAACACGGTGGAGAAGCCAAGTGGGATCCAACAGATAAGATCCGCGTTGCCGCTGCCGCTGATGACAAGAATGAGATGCTGACCCAACTCGAGCGCTTAAAGAAGGCTGTAAAGAAGGGGAAAGGGTACGATCTCCTTCGAGTAAGGGGCGTTTGTGTAGAGGATACTCCTTGCGTGGGAAAACTGGCCTTCATGTTTACTGGTCAAGGTAGTCAGTACATAGGTATGGGACTCGATTTGGCGGCTCAGTACCCTGTGGTAAGAAAGACCTTTGAGCAGGCTAATGCGGTGATGACACCAGAGCTTGGTCGCCCTCTGACAGATTATGTCGCGGGTATTGTGCACGACACCGATGAGGAGTCCTTTGAGGCGTTGCGTGCGACGGAGATATCTCAACCAGCAACCCTGACAGTAGACACGAGTTTACTGCGTCTGTTAGCGGCATATGGGGTCTATCCAGATGTTGTCGCGGGGCACTCGCTAGGTGAGTATGGGGCTTTGGTCGCCGCTGGTATGTTGTCGTTTGAAGACGCTTTGAGGGCGGTAAGCGCTAGAGGGCGTGAGATGGCGGCAGTTGAAATTCCAGACACTGGAAAGATGGCTGGAATCGCGGCGCCACCTGAGGTCGTTGAAGAGGTGCTAAAGGGCGTGGAAGGCTACGTTGTTTCCGCTAACAAAAACAGCCCTAACCAGACCGTTATTGCGGGGGCTACTGATGCTGTGTTGGCGGCTAGTGAAGCCTTTAGAGAGCGTGACATAACCGTCTACCCTCTTCCTGTTTCACACGCATTCCACTCATCAATTGTCGCGCCTGCTAGTGAGCCCTTGAAAAGGGTCCTCGATAGGCTTGATCTTAAACCTCCTTGTCGCCCGATAACAACCAACGTAACCTCGGATTGGTACCCTCAAGATCGCCAAGCGGCGCTTGATATTTTAGCGACACAAGTGGCATGTCCTGTGGAGTGGACTGCTCAGATGGAGCGCATGTACAAAGATGGCTCCCGTGTGTTCGTGGAGTGTGGGCCAAAGAGAGCTCTCACAGGGTTCGCGGCTGCTATCTTCAAAAGGCGCCCCCACAGAGCCATCTACACCAACCAACCAAAGGTAGGTGGGGTTCGCTCTTTCCGTGATTCGCTGGCGGCATTTATCGCCATGGGTTTCCCTGTTAAGGCAGAACCCTCAACCGATCTCCCGGATATATTTGCTACCCCTGAACCTCGATTTCATGAGGGTATGAAGTCGCTGGAGACAACCCCTACGGCGTCCCTTCACCCGGGTGTTTTGGGGGAGATTCAGGCATTAATCGCTGAACGAACCGGTTTGTCAGCGGAAGATATAGACCCAGAATTCGATCTCCAGGCTGACTTGGGCATAGACACCGTGCGTCAAGCTGAGTTGGTTGCGAAGCTGCGGAAGAAGCTAGGTCTTCAGCGAGAGGCGGGCTTTCTGTTGTCTGATCATCGCACAGTCTCTCAGCTCACGGAGTATTTTGCGGGACGTACAGGCGAAGGACCAGTTTGGGACAGGAGCGAACCCGTTGTTGCTGTTCAGCCTCGAGTTTCCCAGGTTAGCGAAGCGCTCTCTCAGTTATCCGCTGTTTCACCGGCTCCAATAGAACAGTCGTTCTCATCGGCAGTCGCCAAAGTTGGCTCGGAGGGTCTAGACAGAGCCTCTTTTGACGCCGCAATAGCGCCAGCTATTCAGAAGCTAGTCGCCCAAAGCTGGGAAGCATTTCAGGCTAATTGGACTGCTACTGCACCAGTGTCGGCTCCGGCTCCTGTCGAGACTGTACCGTTTACTCACAGGCGGGGGGTCTGTTCTGGCATCTCAATCGGTCTCCCTGGTGGCGAACGCGTCTTTGATGACGGGAACTTTGATTCAATCCTACGCGGGGACAACAGGATTAGTTCTATTCCTAAGAAGTTCCAAGACAAGATGATCGACAAGAAGCTCGTTCGTCTGGTGAAGGACGAGCGAGGTCAAGGCTCTTTCCATGCAGTGACTGACACCGACGAAGTGCTTCAGCTAGCAGGACGTGCCGCGGCGTTTAATCTCGTAGAAGAGTACGGTGTGGATCCAGGCCTGGCGCGAGCACTTGATAGGGCGACTCAATTGGCTTTCGCCGCAGGAGTCGACGCCCTGCGTGACGCCGGTATTCCGCTTGTCAGGAAATACAGAACAACCAGAAGCGGTGCCAAGGTCGCCACGGGCTGGGCTCTTCCGGAGTCTATGCGAGACAATACGGGGATCATCTTTGGCTCTGCGTTCCCTGGGTACGATCAGTTTGCGAGCAAGCTAGCTTCTAATGGTGCAGGGGTGGAGGATCACTTTGATCGTAGATTCCTCTTCCAGGTTCTATCTATGGGTCATTCGCAGTTTGCTCAGTTTGTTGGCGCACGAGGCCCTAACACTCAGGTAAATGCAGCGTGTGCCTCAACAACGCAGGCTATCGCTATAGCACAAGATTGGATTAGGGTTGGTAGGACTGACCGTGTAATCGTCTTGGGCGCTGACGATGTGACAAGCGACAACCTTCTCGAGTGGATTGGGTCGGGCTTCTTAGCCTCAGGCGCAGCCACCACTACCAAAAAGGTTGAAGAGGCGGCGTTGCCATTTGATCGTCGCCGCCACGGTATGATTGTAGGAATGGGCGCTGTAGGTCTCGTATTGGAGACCCCAGAAGCGGCCAGTAAGCGGTCTATCACTCCAATTGCAGAGCTGTTATCGACTCGCTTTGTAAACTCAGCATTCCACGGTACTCGTCTCGATGTGGATCACATCTCTTCTGAGTTCACAGCGCTGGTAGACGAGGCATGTGAGCGTGCCGGTGTAACAGCGAATGAGATGGGATCAAGAGCACTGTTTATGTCTCATGAGACTTTCACTCCTGCCCGCGGTGGTTCAGCTGCGGCAGAGATAAACGCCTTACGAGCGGCATTCGGAGAGTCGGCTAACAAGGTCGTTGTTACAAACACCAAGGGATTCACGGGGCACCCAATGGGTGCAGGGATAGAGGATGCTGTTGCGCTTAAGGCGATGCTTCGCGGTGTAATACCGCCCATTCCAAACCTAAGAGAGCCAGATCCAGATTTAGGAGATCTTCTCTTGTCAAAGGGCGGCGAATATCCAGTTGAGTATGCGGTCAGGTTGGCTGCAGGGTTTGGATCACAATTGGCTCTCGCTGTTTGGAAGAAGATAGCCTCTTCCGATGAACGCGTGGCAGACGGTGCAGCCCGCCGCACTTGGTTACAAGAAATATCTGGTGACGAGAACCCAGAGGTAGTCGTTGAACAGAGAACTCTACGTGTTGTCCCCTCAAAAAAGGTAGACTCAACACCAACTGTTGAAACGACCCCCACTCCAGTGGAAGTAAAAAAGGTAGAGAGCCCAATTGCAGTGCCACCATCTGCAGTGCCTGATGTATCGCCTAAATCCGGTCCATCAGCAGATGAGGTTATGGAGCACCTCCTGTCGGTTGTCGCTGAAAAGACAGGCTATGAAGTCTCAGACATAGAGATCGACATGGAGCTCGAGGCCGATTTAGGGATCGACACTGTAAAGCAGGCGGAGATCTTTGGAGAGGTACGCGAGGTCTGGAACATTGAGCGAGACGACTCGTTTGTGTTGGCTGACTACTCTACAATTGAAGCACTATCGGGCTGGTTGCACATAAAAGCTGGTGAGTCCAGTGGATCGGCACCAGTCGCTGAGGCTGCTCCAGTAGCCGAGGTAGCCGTAGCCCCATCAGTCGCACCAGTCGCCGAGGCGGCACCACCGGCGCCTGTATCAGCGCCTCCAGCCGCATCGTCAGCTCCATCGGCTGATGAGGTGATGAAGCACCTGCTTGATGTGATCGCCGAGAAGACAGGCTACGACATCTCCGATCTTGAGACCGACATGGAATTAGAGGCCGATTTAGGGATCGACACTGTAAAGCAGGCGGAGATCTTTGGAGAGGTACGCGAGGTCTGGAACATTGAGCGAGACGACTCGTTTGTGTTGGCTGACTACTCTACAATTGAAGCACTATCGGGCTGGTTGCACATAAAGGCTGGTGAGTCCAGTGGATCAGCACCAGCCGCCGAGGCTGCGGCAGTCGCCGAGGCAGCTCCAGTAGCCGAGGCAGCCCCATCAGTCACGCCAGTCGCCGAGGCGGCACCACCCGCGCCTCCAGCCGCGCCTCCAGCCGCATCGCCAGCTCCATCAGCTGATGAGGTGATGAAGCACCTGCTTGATGTGATCGCCGAGAAGACAGGCTACGACATCTCCGATCTTGAGACCGACATGGAATTAGAGGCCGATTTAGGGATCGACACTGTAAAGCAGGCGGAGATCTTTGGAGAGGTACGCGAGGTCTGGAACATTGAGCGAGACGACTCGTTTGTGTTGGCTGACTACTCTACAATTGAAGCACTATCGGGCTGGTTGCACATAAA
>CAWVYO010000236.1:0-5328 GCA_963934385.1 uncultured bacterium | reverse complement strand
TTCTGCTTTTGCGACAATATCGCCCGCTTTTCCCGGAACACCCCCCGCCAGTTCATCTGGAGTCACGTGGTATTTGGGGTGGCTACTTATATCGACAACTTCGAGCCCAGCGACCTTAGCCATCACCCTTATGGAGGCGTGCGAGTGGAAAGTGAGCTGCTCCGGAGGGCGTATCTCGCTCCAGTCTGAGCCAAGTATTTTTGAGCGAGGAGAGCCGTAGTGGGGGAGCAGCAAAGCCATGCCACCGCCGTGTTTTAGGACACGAGAGGCCTCTTTTAGTAGCTCAATCGGATCGGGTGAGCGCTCCAAAACAGTAGTAATCATCACCGCATCAAAACTCTCATCGTCGAATTGTGCTTCGATCAATCCACAGCTTTTAGCATTTACAGCGTACCTATCATTCGCCACAGTGACGGCTAGATCAGAAAGTTCAACACCGTGAGTATCCCAACCACGAGCCTTGGCGACAGAGAGCCTAAATCCTGTCCCACAGCCGGCTTCTAAGATTTTACCCCTTGTCACAGTGATCTTCTCAAGCTCATCTAGGTATGGCCACCCCCAAAGAAGGCTGTCCCGGAGCTTATCGTCGGTCTCTATTCGGTTGGTCAAGCCCTCTTGACCACCTTCAGAGTAGTCGTCGCTCTCGTAGAATTTAGCCAACTCAAGTGCGGTGGGCATTGGGTCTACGTAACCTAAGTCACAAGCTGGACAATATAGTAGGCGATAAGGCTCGACTAAAGCGGATACGACCCTCGATGCGGGCACACTACAGAGCGGGCAGGGGGGCAGTTTAGAGCTTCGCTCTGCCCCTAGGCGCTGAAGCGTTCGATCTATTATTGTCGCTGGCCAAATCGGTAACATGATGTTCTACTAACCCTATTACTTTAAGTTAGACAGGGCCTCATGTCTACGTGTTGCGTTGTCCATCCAGTGATCTCGCACCAAACACTCTGCCGACCAAGTTTGGGCATCTCATATCCGAACCAACTGTCATCCACTTTTCGAGATGATCATCTAGTAGACATTATGCGCAATCCTCAATGTGCCTCAGAATCTCTGCGGCTACGGCGGAGGGTGCCTCGGTGTGCAGACAATGACCACCCTCTATCGAAGTAATTTTTGTTGGGGATATGGCTTTTTCACGAGGAGCTAGGTCCAA
The DNA here is from genome assembly GCA_963934385.1 of uncultured bacterium. Lineage (GTDB taxonomy): Bacteria > Myxococcota_A > UBA796 > UBA796 > CAJQPC01 > CAWVYO01. The sequence goes on along the minus strand of CAWVYO010000236.1, from coordinate 4,169 downwards.
GTTTATGTAAGGACTCTGTGCCCCATAGAGCAGTGAGCAGGGAGCCTTGATGTTTCCTAAAAGTTCAAGCCACGCCTCTTTCAAGAATAGAGAGGGGAGGCGATTGCGGTGCATGGGGTCCCATGACCAGATGTATCCTCCCTCGACAGGGACGGTTGCTCGCTCTGCCAGCATCAATGCTAAAGAGTCCGAGAGTCCTCTGTTCAGTTTAGACATTCTCCGTGCTGCCAGCTCTACACTCTCCATTCTTCGGTGTGGTCTTGGCGCAGCCAATTGGTTTAGGTGTGTTGTGAGCTTGTTGGTGATGTCTGCGGGGCTCTCAAACTGTGGTCCGACCCCTTCTATTAGATATAGAGTTCGCACAGTATCGGGGCGAGTGGCGGCATACATGCATGCTAATGTGCCTCCCATACTGTGCCCCACCAGGTGAATTTTCCCCCACTGCAACTGTCTGCTGATAGAATCTAGGTCAGAAAGGTAGTCAGGAAAGTGGTAATTGCCACCGCGGCTTACGTGACCAGACCGTCCGTGCCCTCGAGCGTCTGGTGCTACAACTCGGTACCCGGCATCCGATAGCTGGGTTGCCACAGGTTGCCACGCAGCTCCTTGATCCAAAAAGCCGTGAAGCAACACGATAGTAGCCCCAGAGCCCCACTCGCAAATCCTTAGGTCGAGCCCTCGTACGGACACTGTCTTTTCGGTGAAGGTCATAGCTTCCTTTATCATCGAGAAAACCCATTAGCCTCTATCCCGATATCGCTGCTTTGGCGCGAGGTTCTAGTGGGTTTCCTTGTCTGTTCTTTCCTTCAGGTTAAACGTAACCTTCGATTTGTTACCAAAGTGGATCGGAGAGGTAAATTGATGACCGTTTCGGGTCCCATAGTCAAAGCTAGTTCTGGAGATGACGGCAAGCTTGAATTTGGCACTTTTATGGGGGTGTTTACCCCGTCTGTGTTGACGATATTGGGTGCAATTATGTACCTGAGGTTCGGCTGGGTCGTGGGCAACGCTGGGCTTAGCTCTACAATAGTAATTGTTCTGTTGGCCAACCTAGTCACCCTGGTGACCGCGCTTTCGGTCTCGGCACTGTCCACAAGTCAAAAGGTGGGAGTTGGAGGTGCGTACTACTTGGTTAGCCGCTCCTTGGGATTGGCTATGGGGGGCGCCGTTGGTTTACCGCTTTACCTGTCGCAAGCGGTATCCATAACCCTCTATAGTTACGCTTTAGTTGAGGCCCTGCAATACCTCTGGCCCGGGTTACCACTCCAGACTACTGCCGCGGGTCTTGTTATTGTGATCACCTTGGGTGCGGCCAAGTCAACAGCGGTAGCCCTCAAATCTCAAGCGTTCGTTCTTGTAGCCGTTGCACTGTCTATAATTTCTCTCTTGTGGGGAGCTGATTGGAGTGCACCAATATCGGTGGCAGAAGGTACGTATAGCGACTCAGCAGTAAATGGATTTTGGGATGTCTTCGCTGTGTTTTTTCCGGCGGTGACCGGTATCCTCACTGGTCTAAGCCTATCCGGTGACCTGCGAGATCCTGAAAAATCACTTCCTTTAGGCACCATTTCAGCTGTATTAGTTGGGTTCGTTATCTATACTTTCGTCCCTCTAGCCCTCGCCCACCACGGTGATGTAGCTGCGCTAAACAACGATCCTCTGGTCTGGTTGGCCGTGGCGGCTATGCCGATGCTGATCTTCCCTGGGTTGATATCGGCGATACTCTCCAGTGCTCTGGGCTCAGTCTTGGCAGCGCCACGAACTCTACAGGCACTATCGGATGACACGATTTTACCTGCTGGGTTGGGGCGCCTCTCAAAGGGTCAACCGAAGATAGCTACATGGGTATCTGGTTTTGTAGCACTCCTGGCAGTCTTGCTAGGAGATCTAAACGCCGTAGCAACAGTCGTAACCCTCTTCTTTCTCACGACGTATGGCATGATAAACGTTGTGGCCACGATAGAGACCGTGGTTGGTAACCCCAGCTTCCGTCCTCGTATGCGTGTCCACTGGATACTATCTCTGGCAGCAGCCGTGGCTTGCTTCTCGATGATGTTCCTTATCTCTCCCTCCGCTGCAGTCGTGGCATTCTTCGTGGAGGCGTTGATCTACGTGTACTTGTCTCGACGTTCGTTGAGGACGACCTGGGGGGATATGCGAGCAGGCATGCATCTGGCGATAGCTAGATGGGCCCTGTTGAGGCAGAGAGATTTGGTCGAGCACCCTAGAAATTGGAGACCACACATTTTGGTCTTTTCGAGTAAGGTGGATCGAGATTTAAATGAGATCAGGCTCGCCACAGGGCTGTCTCAAGACCGCGGTATCATCACTGTAGCGACCCTAAAAGTGGGTGATTTCGATCTGATGAAAGATTCGACTCAGGAGGCGACTGCAAACGACAGACTATTGCTTGAAGAGGGGATTACTGCGTTCTGTGAAGTGGATATTGTGCCAGACCTCGAGTCGGGCATTATCACGGTGGCCCAGGCGAACGGCATTGCCGGTGTTCAGTCAAACACGGTCATGTTCCGGTGGCCAAGAACTGAAGCATGCTTCCCGTTATCAGCCCTTCGTGTAATGCGAAGACTGGATCAATTAGGTTTATCCCTCTTGGTTGTGCGGCTGTCTGGAGATGAGGCTGAAGTATTTCACCGTATCGACGTCTGGTGGTCAGGTAGGGAAGACAACGGTGATTTAATGTTGCTGATGGCTCACTTATTGACGCAGAATCCTAAGTGGAGGAGGGCGGTAGTAACCATAAAGACCGCTGTAAACTCAGTTGATGAAGTAATGGAAGCGAGAGAATCACTTGAGCTAGTCTGTGAAGAGACTCGTATTGATGCTGAGGTTGTGGTCGTTGTGAGGCGTGAAGAAGAAGATATTCAACAGACAATCAAGCGGCATTCTGGAGAGGGAACCATGGTAATGCTTGGGCTTGGAATACCTGCGCTGGGGCAGGAGGAGAGCTTTGGCGAGCGAATGACTCAGCTTGTTGATGGATTGCACAACGTTATTTTAGTGAGAAACTCAGGACCGTTTAAGGGTCAACTCATTCACACGGCAGCCGATCAGGGCTCGAATCTATAGCCGGTACCGTGGACGGTTAGGATGTGCTTTGGATCCGAGGGTGTCTCCTCTATTTTCTTTCTAAGCTTTAGGATCTGATTGTCTACCGTTCGAGTAGTCATGTTTGGGGCGTATCCCCAAACTTGTTGTAGAAGCTCATCGCGTGTAACGTTCTTACCTTCGTTCTCCATGAGGTAGGATAAAACGCCTGCCTCATGCGTGGTGAGTCTGTACTCTTGTGTACCCTTTGAGAGAATTCGTTTCCGTAGATTAACTTGAATATTAGAAAACGAATCTGTGGACTCAGGCGTGTGTACTGGTTTGTTAACTGTGAGTCCTCTGTTTCTAAGTCTAGCTTTTACTCTTGCGATCAGCTCTCTAACCGAGAAAGGTTTAGTGACGTAGTCATCCGCTCCCATCTCCAAGCCCAATACTCGATCGAGTTCATCGGACTTAGCAGTCAACAGTATCGCCTGTATGGATGGTTTCTGAGATTTTAGGGATCTCAAGACTGAGAGTCCGTCCATACCTGGTAGCATTATATCCAGAAGCACTAAGTCGGGGTCAAGATCGGACGTCGCCGCAATAGCGTCCTCCCCGTTATCAAACACGTGGACTTCATAGGACTCGTTTGTGAAGGCTGTCTGTAGACCTAGGGAGATGGTTTCGTCATCTTCTACTACAAAAATAGTGCCTCGGGTATTTGTGTTGTCGCCCATTGCTATCCCTCCAATAACTTATCTGTAACCGCTCTAGATGCGACAGGAAGCCTTACAATAAAACAAGCTCCGCCGGTCTCGTTTGAACAGCACTCTATAGACCCGAGGTGCGAGGTGATAGTCTCATTGGTAAAGGACAACCCCAGGCCGTGTCCCCCAGACTTTCCTCGCTGGGGTCCCTCTACTCGGGCAAACCGCTCAAAGATCACCCGCTGCATGTTGGAGGGTACGCCGAGCCCGTTATCGCAGATCTTTATAATAGCCTCTCTCTTTATGTTTTCTAGAGATACCGTTACGTAGCTATCAACGTCTTGGGCACGGTATTTGAGCGCGTTGTCTAGACCAAGGTGTCTACCTTGAAGCCACTTTAATTAGTCGTTTAAA
>CAWVYO010000235.1:0-5344 GCA_963934385.1 uncultured bacterium | reverse complement strand
TGTCACAATAGACTCAAACACTCACAATAACTGGGATTAACAGGAATAGGATCGTTGCTTCGTATTCGGAAGTTGATTTCCCATACTAAAAGTTATCGCAACTCAAACCTTGAAACAACCTTCTCTCCACTTGAGATTCGCCCACGCCCCACAAAAACATTCAAAGGACCACTCTTTCCAGTCCTGAACTCGTGAGACCACTCCATACCAGCGTAAAGCTTAAGAATAAGAGAACGGTCACCGCAGGTCGATATCCACCCTTTGTCTGTGTTTTCCCACCCAGTCCACTCTGCGCCAATATTCCAGACAGTGATGATATCTCCCCCTCCCTGATACTTGTCAGCGATTTCAAGGCGAGAACCCTGTAGCTTCATTGTCCTACGCATCTCACCAATAGAACAACTGCTCAGGGTAGACAACACCACCTTACGAGGCTCTCTACGAAGGCTTAATATTGTCCCACCCCCAGGCTGAACACTCTTACTAAACTCCGGTGAGACCAACACATCTGTCGAGTCAATGCTCCATTTTGGCTGAACCAACAGCCCCATGGAGGACAATGATACAGGGGCTACCAACTTTAAACTTCGACCTGACATGTCACCATAGATCACAGCCCAGCCACCCTCTCGAAAACCAAACGGCTCAAACCCATCGCTCAGCTCAAGCTTCCCGCACTTATGAACCGGAACACCCGCCAACAAACTACCCTGACGATCTGGTTCGGTGTTTTCAGCTTCTGCCGCACCGCCTGCCAACCCTAAACCTACTACTGCAGCCCAAACAGACTCGCCTGTTGGACCGTCCCACACCGGTAGCAACTCGCCAATCGAATCAGCGTGAATAGCAAAATCACTGGCTCCACCCGTGACAACTCGCAAGAACCAACAACCCCTAACAAGCGATGCCTCACTTTCGGAGGGAAATGAGATCCCTCTCCCCATACAGAAGCCACGGGCCACCAAGCACGATTGCAAGACCAAGCCATGAAGCTCTGTGTCGCCACTAGCTGGAGCCCCATCTGGTAAGACGGCCTTTGGTAGGTACCTACCAATAATAGCAACTCCCCTACTCCAACTCTCACCGGCACCTGGCAATTCCGGCCACATGAGCCCCGCAACAACAAGCCCGGCAGCTTGAACCAATAGGCGATGATCTTCATCACCTGGCGATAGTGATAGCTTTGATTTCAAAAATTCGGCGTGATTTTTTACCGCACCAGCCAACCTGCGACGGAGGCTAGGATCGATCTCATCCGAGACCCAACCTAAGATTAGCCCCCACCGAATAACTCTGACGGCTACATCCGTAGTGTGTACCCACCCGATCCCCACATTGCACCGATCGTAGTCCAACCAGCTGTCTATCGCTCGACATGCGCCATCCAGATAGTCGGTGTTACCCGTATCAGCGCCACAACGAGCCAATAAAAACGCCAACTCTTGTCTGCTCGCCTTTCGCGCATCTATCCAGCCAGCACCATCCAAGGTTTCACTGTCCCCTTTAGGGAGCACTGCCCCACTAACTGGACATTTTGACCAATCCATCTCACTCAAGGCAGACAGGCAAGCATCACCCAGCGCCGTGGCTCCAGACCACTCAGGCTGTGACCAACCATCGGTCGGGGCCACACCAAAACCGCCATCGACAGGTCTTGCTGACTCACCAGAAGGCAGCGAAACAGACATCATTTCCTGCACGCGTTTCCCAACACTGCGACCAAACAACTCTCTAATAGACACCACTCAATCCTCCTCAGGTAGCTGGAATTCAAAAGCTACTTCTTCACCAAAAGCCTCAATAAGAGCCTCTCTCAACTGACGCTTCATTCTAAACTCAAGTTGCCGCACTCGCTCTTTTGTTAGTCCAAATCTTCGTCCCAGTGCAGACAGAGACAGAGGATCCTTGGCCGTTAGGCGCTCATCCCATATTTCAATCTCTCTATCATTCTTCAACCCTTCTCGGAAGATATTTAATTGAACTTTGAGCATGGAGCCAAACTGATTCTGAGCAGCCTCATCGTCCGTGGCAACCTGATCTACAATAGACACGGACTCCTCTAGCATCTGACCTGTGTCCCCAGATTCTGGGGCGTGCATCGACAAGGCTGGGGCCCTAAGATGTTGATCCATAATGGCGACCTCTGATTCGGAGACAGAGAGTGCTTCCGCTAGTTCCTTAGTCGAAGGGTTAAGACCCATCTCAATCATCCTATCCCGCTCCTTTTTGAGCTGAAAAAAGAGCTTGCGGCCAGCCCTTGTTGTGCCGAGCCTAACCATGCGGAAATTGTCCATCAGAAACCGCAATATCATGGCTCTAATCCAATACTGTGCGTAGCTAGAGAACCTCACTCCTCGGTATGGATCGTACTTCTTTAAAGCCTCCATGAGACCGACGTTTCCCTCTTGAATAAGATCGAGAACGTTGCTCCACTGGCGGTGATACTGAAAAGCCAGCTTCACAACTAGTCGTAGATTTGACGTTATCAGTTTTTGCGCAGCCACAGGGTCACCTGTGTCTATGTATATTTCGGCCTGCGCCCGTTCTTCCTCTGGGCTCAGCAGCACATACCGTCGAACTTCTGCAAGATAATTCTGCAAGAGATCATCTGACGAACTCTTTCTGACCCTCGCTGGGAGCAAACTCTCTGTAGCTCCAGCGCCAATTCCTCGGACGTCATCACCGTCACTCTTCTCGAAGTCACCCATTTGCGCCATCCAAAACAGAACACTGGAGACGACGAGGCCCGCCCCTACCTGCTACACGCCCGACTAATAACAGGTTTAAGCACCCCACGACCTCTTTATAGGTGCCTCTCTTCGTGGTAGTCTCTATCCGCCCAAACGACACTGATCGTGTGAATGAGAGATCTCGGAGAGACATAATGCGCGGAACTTGGCTTAGAACTACCATTTCAATATCACTTATCACAACGCTGGTTGGCTGTGGAGGTGGAGAACAACCAGGAGAAACACAAGCAATAGCACCTGTCTTGGCGCCAACGCCTCCAACACCTGTGGAGCCCGAAGAACCTCCTGCGCCGGTAGCATCGATTGACTTAGCGATCACTAACGCTCTTTTTGGTGACGCCAATGGCGCCATCGAGATGCTCTCAGAATTGATAGCGGTGAGCCCTGACGATTCTAATCTATGGCAGACCATATCTAGGATCGCTATCTCATCGGGACAAGCCAGCGATCTGCTCGCAAGACTGGACGCTACATCTGCTATTGGTGGCGCGGAAGACAGTCACCACAGGCTACGCGCTGAGTTAGCGATTGCATCAGGTTCACACAGGGACGCAGTTGAATCTGTAGCTAGACTATCAGATGCAGAAGAGCAGGTTACATTTCAAACATTAATTTCAATCGCCTTAGACGAGGCGATTATCGATCCTGAATCAATTTCTGAAGACAACGCAGCAAAGGGGCTTATCGATGCCTATGCCGCGAATTCTAGGAGCCAAAAAAGAAGAATCCTAGAAGAGATGACGCCTAGTCATTGGAGAGCTCAAATACTCCAAGCTGACATGCTCATGGAGATTGGCGACAAAGATGGGGCTATCGCTATTTACACGTCTCTTTTGAGCGCGGGAGTCGGTCACCCTGCTTCCATACACAGTAATGAGACCCTGAGGGGTATGCTCCAACAGGGAGAAGACGACGTATACGCCGAGCCCCTAACAGAAGCAGCTTTCGCGACTGGGGACTTAAATCTCTTATTGAACAATGTGTCCACCGCCGTTGAGATGCTCATGGCACAAGAGAGCCCTGACGAGGCCCTAACACTGGCCCAACAAGCCTGGGACGCCCACAATGCGCCAGAAATTGACGCGCCCGAGGTCGAGACCCCCGCCCCAACTGAAGAGGCTCCAACTGAAGAGGCTCCAACTGAAGAGGCTCCAACTGAAGAGGCTCCTATCGCGGACAGCGAAGGGGCTGAAAGTACAAGCACTGAGCCAGAGGCATCATCGAATTCAGAGTCACTCTCAATGCTTAGCGCTCTAGTCGCAACAGCGGCACTAAACACCGGGCGACCTGACATCTCGATGGAGTACGCCGAGATAAGCTCTAACACCTGTCTCGAAAATGACGCGGACTGCCTACTCGAGGCTGATTATCTATCCGGTATTTCAGCGTGGCAATTGGGAGACGCAGAATCACTGCTGTCAACATTGAGCCACGGCAACGATGCGCGGGGCTCACTCTCGGTAATGCACCAGACTATGATAGGTAACGGTGCAACAAACAGCGCCCGGACAATAACTACCTCGACCTCAAATTCGATAGCGAACCACGCTCTGGGTCTAATTCAGGGTCAAGTTGACTTTATGACAAATGGCACCGGGGTCAGCCATATGAAAGACCTCGCCGATTCAGCCAGACGGCTCTCTGACAAGTCAGGCGAGATTGAGGCTCTCCTTATGATGGAGCACTATGCATCGATGAGCGGAGACACAAGATCCCGAGAGACAGCAATTTCAAGACTCTCCGCTGACGATTTAATAAATGACACCCTTAGAGTTGAGATCTCCGCCAGACAGATAATGGCGGGAGCGCCTCCTATGTTCCCAGGAACAGGTACAGGTCACGAAATTGCCTGGCATCAACTCTCGTCTCTCGAGGGAATACTCGACCAACAGACAGGAGAGCACCCAATCACTTCATGGGCAAGAGCAAGAGCACTAGCAGTCTCTGGTGACACTGAAGGAGCCCTAGCCGCTTACACATTAGCTTCGGCAGGAACCCCAGCACACATGCGAGGTCCATGGACTCCTTTGGCAAAATTACGCGGCGGCGAAGGCTCTGGAATCGAAGCTGAAATGGACTTTGTAAGCAATACTCAAGTAAGCACTGGGTTGGTCTCACTTCCTATACACGACTGGGCGCACGAGGCATCATTAATGGACACGGCCTTCGCAACTGGCGATGCCCCATATATGGCATTGAGCGATGATGAAAGGGTCACACTGAATACTGCTCACAGGAGACTTCAAACACAGAGTGCACAATGGCTCGCCGGCTTCGGCGAAGAGCCAACTGAAGAAGAATTAGCCCTAAACTCTGCGATCGTTAACGCAATGGAGACAACTTCTTTCGCTAGAGCCCTCCCAGGTGTGGTGATGGACTACTCAACCGTACAGGAAGAACTCAGAGGGTGGGCCATAATATCATTCCACTTTGGACCAACGGACTTGAAGGCAGCGTTAATAACGCAGACTGGATCCTCAACGACCACCCTGGGCAACTCGACAGAGATAACAAGGGCTTTGGCTGACTATAGAAATACAATACTTCAAGGAGAGGCTCGAGGTGGCACCGCAATGCCTTCTGGAGCATCAGCT
>CAWVYO010000234.1:0-5357 GCA_963934385.1 uncultured bacterium | reverse complement strand
ACCCGACCGGCACTCTCGCCACAAACCCCAAGTTCACGGACCATACCGGCGACTCGTTGCTCAATGGTGTGTCTCTGTAAAACCCACTCTCTACCGGCTTTCGCGATCGTCTCTCTTTCTTTGTCGTGGGCTAGATACCAGCGAATTTTATCTTGAAGTTCATCGAAGTCTCGCCAGGTCTCAAGGTGAACCCCGACCTCGAACAGTTCGCACAGCTCACTGGAGTGTTCTGTCAGTATAAACCCCCCACAAGCCAACACATCAAACACCCTCATTGGGACTATGTTCATCTGGTATATTCGGTTCACATCGAGGTTTATTTTTGCTCCTGAGTAGATCTTGTTTAGTTCGTAGAAATGCCCAGCGTAGCCCATGTATTCAGCGCCAAATTGTACCACAGCTTTCCAGTCTGGGTCTCCCCAGATCCTCGTGGAAAATGAACCGATGTTTGCTAACGTGGCTAGCCGTTTTTCCGACGCTGCAATTTCTCCCGCCAACATTGCGGGATCTTCCAAGTTTAGATCTCTCGCCAATCCACGAAACTCGGGCGACAATCGCTCCAGTAACCTAGGAGTGATAAATCGTGACGGAGCCTGCCTCTGCATCTCCATTAGTCTGCGCAGCAACACTGCTCCGCTGCCTATCCGCTCCGCTGGAAAACAGCTCGAATATGTTGAGGCGAAAGCCACCTCGCAACGTTTGGAATTATCCACCATACTCGCCCCAACAAAGCTCACATCGGAGATGTATTTTGAATCTCCGTCACCTGTAAGCTCAACGGGAAACCTCACCTTTGGGTTGGTTGCCAGTGGTAGATGGGCAACACTCTGGTAGCTTGCGCTCTCGTAGGCGCTCAGGTTGTCTCTATTGTAAGAATACATGTACGAGTTTTCGGTCTTATTAGACTTTGTAGCTACAAAGGCAGTGGATGGATCGATCTCCCAGGTGATGATTGGGATGTGTAGGTCCTCACATGCCTCAAGTAGCCCCTCGATGTGATTCACTGACACTACAAAATCAGGATTCATGGCTCGTGCGTTGTAGTCCAACTCCTCTACATTTAGGCGTTTAATGTCCCAAGTATACACCGAGTAACCTCGGTCTTGGAGCGCAGAGGATATGTCTGAGAAAAACAACTCACCAGCTACCACAAACGCGATTTTTTGTTCACTGTGTGACCTGCAAAGGGCCACCTCGTTTGGATATAATTTAGCGGCGAAAGGGTGTTCAATTATTGCCACCTGTCTGTTCCTGATACGCTGTATGTCTGCACCCAAGAAGAGCTGCAGTCGCCCAGACGACAAGGCCTCTGTGTAATCAGCCCCCGCCAAAAATCTCTGCATAATAGCGGGGTCTCGATCCCACAACAGAAGGCTATCGTTCTGCGTTAGCAATTGTTCTGCACAGTCCCCATTTCCTATTCCCAGGAGCGCTACGACCCTCTCACAGGCCACCTCAAAACAGAGGGCGAGCACCACGGACTGCTTTAGGGTTAAACTAACCATCTGCTTGCCAAGTTCAATGGCTAGAGCGCCGTCGTTGCCCACTGAGATGTGGTCCCGATACAGCGGTCTAGACAACCTTGTGGCTAGAGAGCCTTGGTTTTTTTGTAAAGCCGCTATGTTTTCGCGTAGGTTATGTAATTGGTCGTTTGTGTACAGGGTGGGCTCCGAAACCTTATGATTGATTACAGCCAAATCAAATGCTGTTCCTCGCTCACGCGAATCGGCGAATCACAGTCCCACTTTAGGTGAAGTGCCTGTCACTTCACGTAAAGGTCCGCACCTTCGAACAATTTGACCCAGGTCTCAGGAATCCCCTTGGCAGGTTTGAACTTCCTGTTTACAGGTACACAGACAAGCCTGACCACACCTCGAAGCGTGTCGTCCTGTCCCGTAAACTTGAAACGCCAAGTGATGCTCCGCTGAGTGGAACTCTCAATCACAACTTCAATGGTCAACTCATCGCCTAAACGACACGGCGCCTTATAATCGGCCTCTGAGTGTACTAGCGGCATGAGAACATCACTGGTCTCCAACAGCTCGATAAGTGGCAACCCAACACTTGCTAAAACCTCTTCGTACGCGTAGTGGCTCCACTCGTACATTCTAGAGAAAAAGGCAATACCGGCTGCGTCGATTTCCGCAAACTTTACCGTGTGTGTAGTGACAAAGGCCATCGTGAATTTACCTCAGTTGAGAAACTATCGGGCGCTCTCTATTGTCTCCATAACAACGCTCACACGCTCCGCTACTTCTAGGCACTCAACAGCATCCGAAAAGATGTCACAGCCCCCAAGTAGCTCTCCTCTGTAAACGCTCCCTAGTTCCGAGTCCCAGTCCATTCGCCAGACGACTTCGTGGTCGGTCTCAGATAATTCCATAATGGCCGAGGGGTGATATGACGGATCGTTGCCATTGCAACACGAACAATTTCCAGCGGTGATGAGTACACCTCCTCCAGGGATACGGTCTACATCTCCTAGGATCGGATGTTTCCAGTCATCCTCGGTATAGCTCCAGAGTTTGGTAGCGGTCATGTCGTCGGTGTTGATCTGGTATTCGGATACTCTAGTCTCGTTACCTCCGGGTCTTTCGTTCCCGTTGTCGTACACCAAAACTCGATCTCCATCCCACTCAGGGGCGTGAGTGCCGTAGATCCATTCGGAAGGAGGCAGGAAAGAACCACTTTCGTCAATAAGTCTAAAGTCTCCTCCTGGTCCCAACCTCCAGAGTACGTCGCCAGTAGCCATGTCGACCTTTATGAGTTGTTTTTGTAGGTATAGGCTCAACATCACAGCGGTGTCGTTGTCGACGAGTTGCACGGCGTTTGCCCAGTATGGGTTCTTTTCTGGAGTGTCTGAGCCTGGAAGTGTCCCGGCGTCATAGGCAGCCTGGCTGTCCCAGGTCCACAGGAGCCCGCTAGTCTCGTCCCACAATTCTACGGCGACACCCAACCACCACATGTCGCTGTTCTCGTTTATTGATGATGTTAGGGACAGGCGTCTACCGTCGCCTAATAGCTCTGAATGGTGATTAAAACTCAGCCCAAATTCAGGTGCCAATCGCTCGGAGACAGTCTCTCCTGATAAATTTATGTTTCTCTGAATCCCCGTATTGGGCTTGTTCAGATCCATGCGTCCCCAGCCACCGCCAAAGAAGATCTCGTTGTTATTTATTAGTTGGGTGTCTAAGTCCATGTCCATTGACTCAGGCACGTTGTAGTACCATCTTGGTCTCCCAGCGGTATCGCTGATGATTAAAATGTTTTCGTCGGTCTGGAATCGACAGAAATCTAGGTTGTTGAAGAGTAACCAAGAGCCGCTTGAGTCACCTGATGCCGTGAACGTTGGGAAAAGTTCTGGAGCTAGGGCGGTAGTGAATGAGGTCTGCACTACTTTGATATCATCTTCACCCGCTACCAAGGCGTTACAGTCATAAGTGGTGTCGAACATCAGCCCAAAGAGCCTCAGTTCATGACTCTCAGCGGCGCTCTCGGACTCGACTAGCAGCTGCTCACCGTTCTGTTCACACACTATACTGACGTCGCTAATACCCTGTGTCTCAACAGCGAAACGGCGCTCCAACTCCATATTAGGGTTCGTATTTACCGTAAATGACGAGACAAATTCAACCTCAGTGGTCAGACCCGACTCCGGTGTAGCGCTGTCGTTAGTGTCGCCGTCTGGCAGCTTGTTACAGCCAGCGTGCAGTGCAATCAATAGAACTAGAGGCATCTATCGGTCTCTCCTTGCAAATTGTTCGGGGCACTCAATCGCAGCCACACTACCGTGAGTAACCCTGGGTCGCTACTTTCCGATCCGAATTGCATCACTATTCTTAGCCCTACTTATCCTTTACAAGTCATAAGTTGTGGACCCCAGAACTTTTGAGATACCGTCTCGGATTCAAGCTCAACACATTTCAAGGGACGATCAAGAACATGATGAATTGGCCAAATATTCTTTGCTCTGTAATGGTAGTCACACTTGTCGCTTGTGGGGGAGGTGGTGACGACACAGCTCTCGACACCTCGGAAGATAGCGGTACATCATCTGTAGTTTGGGAAGATGCACCAACCTATAGCGGCGGTGACTGTCCAGTTCTTGAAGATGGAGTGAATAAGAAATTTTTAGTTGATGGTGTAGAGCGAAAGTTCCGACTCTTGCTGCCTGAAAACCCGGTCGGTGCACCCGTTATATTTGCGTGGCACTGGCTTGGAGGAAGTTCCCAACAGGTGGTAAACTATATGGGTTATGAGCAGCTCGTTGCCGACGAGGGGGTGATTGTTGTTGCGCCTACCTCTGATGGGTCTCCTTATGAATGGCACGTCTCTGACCAACCAGATGACAACATAGATATAGTCTTTTTCGATGACATGGTCTCTTGCCTATACGACCAGTATCAGATTGACCCGGACAGGATTCACGCCACAGGGATGAGTGCTGGAGGAATCTGGACTACATATCTAACAATCTTCCGCTCGAACATTTTGGCATCCACTGCCCCTCTTTCAGGCGGTGTGTACGCCGATGCTTATGTCTCACCTGAACGCGCACTTCCTGTGTTGATAGTTTGGGGAGGTCCTAATGACACCTACGGGACCTTCAACTTTGAGACGGCGAGTATTGGCTTATCCGAGGGGCTCCGTGCTGATGGCTCATTTGTGGTTGAGTGTGTCCACGATAATGCGCATTCGCTACCGGATCAATCGGGTAGCTTTACATGGGAGTTTTTCAAAGACCACCCATATGGTGTTGCTCCAGAGCCATACGCAGATGGGTTGCCCGCGACCATGCCCAATTACTGCTACTTGCCAGAATAGAAAAATCTGTCATAGTTGACGCATGCTCCTATTATTAGCGTTTATCTCTTGCAGCATCGATAACGGTTCCCCCTGTGAGCCTACACCGCACAGGCTTGACGATACTCTTCGAATGAATCATGTTCAGGCGATTGGCACCCACAACAGCTACCACGTGGACGACAACGAGGGGGTGATCGCAGAGTGGGCGTACACTCACCCCCGCATATACGAGCAATTGGTTGACCAAGGGGTGCGTCAGTTGGAGTTAGACCTGCTATTTTCCGAGTTTGACCAACGATTCGCCGTAGTTCACGTGCCTTTGTTAGATCCCGGGACAAATTGCGAATGGCTGAGTGATTGTCTGGCAGAGGTGTCCGGGTTCTCCGCCGATTTTCCCGCTCACCATCCAGTAGTGATTCTCCTCGAGATTAAGAACGACTTTGAGGAAGATGAGATCCTTCAGCGGCTTTCTGACCTGGAGTCGGTCGTGACAGAAGTGTTAGGAGAGGAGCGATTAATCACCCCAGATCTTGTCCAGGGAGAACACGACA
>CAWVYO010000233.1:0-5391 GCA_963934385.1 uncultured bacterium | reverse complement strand
TAGCAGGAATGCCCTCAGGTGTAATAAAGCGGGCTAAAGTCTTACTGAAGGAACTAGAGATGCACGCCACTATGCATCCCTCTCCTCAACTCTCCCTTTTCGATGGTCTCGGCGCTGGTTCTACTGATACAGAGCCGGAAAACGATCCACTACATGAGGCCCTTGGCGCGGTAGATGTAGACGACCTCACTCCTCGTCAAGCATTGGAGCTAGTGTACGATCTAGCAAAATTGGTGAAACGTTGATGTGCAAATCTTTGGCTTTGTTTTTTGCGTTCTCAATAAATGTATCGGCAGGGGTCGTTAACGATATTAGAGTGTTTATAGGTGAGAACCATGCACAGGTACTAATAGTGACCGACTCAAGCTTAGAGTTGCCGTCGGTTCGAAGTACGGGGTCAGTGGGTGCATCACCAGCTAGAGGCACTGCTAAGATTGGAGATGTTGAACTATCCGGCGAGTTAGAAGGTGCATACGGAAGAGAGGATGGTCGGTGGATCCTTACCGTAGATGAAGGGGGTATATCGAGGTTGACAATCGCTGCGCTTGGTGATGATTTAATGTTCAGCGCTGAGATGGATGAACAAAGAGAGATATTCGCAACTGTATTAGCTGAGCGAGCGATACTTTTGGACTTCGTAGCAGAAGGTAGCGAACGAGATGGAACTCTGGCAACAGCAATCCAACTAGAGCGCTGGGTAAGGAGCGGCTCCATGGAGGTCAGGGGTGACAGGGAAGTCCGAGAGCACTACGTGGTCGTCTTGGATCCTGGACATGGAGGCTGGGACCCCGGAGCGATAGGCGTGTCTGGCACTAGAGAGGCAGATATAGCTCTATCACTGAGCCGAAAGATAGCTGTGGAGTTGGAAAAAATCTTAGATGTAGAGGTAATATTAACACGTAATAACGATACATTTATTCCGCTAGTAGAGCGAGCAAATATAGCTAATAGTTTGAACGCGGATCTTTTCGTTTCAGTACACGCTAACGCTGCTGAGAGGGAGAGTGCCTGGGGAATTGAGACATATTACCTTGATGGTGCATCGGACTCCGGCGCTGCGAGAGTTGCTGCGCGAGAGAATGCTTTGGCGGGAGATGGAGAAGACCCTACAAGTATTGTAAACGACCTCAGCGTCACTGGTACAAATCGCCTCTCTCAAAACTTAGCGGTCACTGTTCAGGCGTCAGTTGTTAGTGCTGTGGAGGAGGTTTTCGGAGCGAGCCATACGAGGGATCTTGGAGTAAAGAGTGCCCTTTTTGCAGTACTGGTGTGGAGTAGGATGCCTTCTATCTTGTTCGAGTCTAGTTTTGTCACAAACAGGGTTGATGAAACTCGCCTGCGTTTACCGTTCTATCAACAGACTCAGGCTGAAGCTATAGCTTTGGCAGTCCAGACTTGGTTCGAGAGCGTGGAGCGATAGTGGAGAACGCTATAGAAGGATACCTGTCCTGGGCCCGCGTGGAGCGAGGTTTGGCCGACAACACGCTCGAAAATTATTCAAGAGATCTCGCCCAACTCAGGGGGTGGCTAACCGCCCGAGGGTGCACGTCGGCGGGGGATGTTAGCGCCGATGATCTTCGTGAATACATGAAGTTTTTATTGTCTACAGGTAGAAGTATGCGAACGGCAGGCAGACACCGAGCTGCATTTAGACAACTGTTCAAATTCTTACTTGCAGAAGGGGAGATTCAGGTCGATCCGTCCCTATTAATTCAAGCTCCTCGCCCATCTCAACGCCTCCCGTCTGTGCTATCTGAAAGTGAGGTAGACGCTCTCTTGTCGGCTCCAAATACAGATTTAGTTATTGGCGAAAGAGACAAAGCTATGCTCGAGACTCTATACGCTACGGGTCTAAGAGTCTCCGAATTGGTTAAACTCCGCAGGGACGCTTTACACTTAACTTCCGGCTACCTCAAAGTGTTGGGGAAAGGAGGGAAGGAGAGGGTGGTGCCTATGGGAGATCAGGCTGTAAGGCTCGTCTTACAGTGGATGAAGAATGGTCGTACCACGATCGATATGGACGGAAAAAACGTATGGGTATTCCCTTCACCAAGAGGCGGCGCTCTTTCTAGGGGGGCATTTTGGTACAGGGTAAAGAAGTACGCCCTTGCCGCCGGCATTCGTAAAAATGTATCTCCTCATAAATTGCGTCACAGTTTTGCGACCCATTTGTTGGCCCATGGTGCAGACTTGAGAGCGGTGCAAATGATGCTAGGCCATTCGGATATCTCGACCACGCAGATTTACACTCATGTCGCCCGGGAACGCCTAAGGGCTATCCACAGTGAAGCTCATCCCCGCGGTTGATTTCCAGAAAAAATAAAAAAACCCACAGACCCCATGATCATTTGAGTATATAGCGCCCATAACCACAACAAAATGGAGTTCTAGCATGCGGACAAGACCAGACATCGCCTTCTTCAATTACTCACTGGCGCTGTCTATGGCAGTCCTCATTACTGGTTGTAGTGTTGATAACGAATTTCATAAGGCTAACGAAGCTCCTGGTGGCGACACTGGTTTAGTTCCTTTAGCTATCTGCGATGTTAGCCCAAACCCTGTTACTCCCCCCTTTGAAGAGGTGACATGGGATGGTTCAGGCTCTTTTGCACCTGATGGGGACAATATCGCTAAATATGAGTGGACTCTTGTGGAGAGACCTACTGGCTCTGTAGCTGAGATGCCTCGAGGTGGCGCAGTTCGAACGGGCTTCATGCCAGATATGGCTGGAGAGTACGTAGGTGAGTTGGTGGTAACAACCGAAGACGGTGGAGTCAGCGAGCCTTGCTTGGCGACATTGGAGTCAATCCCAGCTGAAAACCTCTGGGTTGAGATGTTCTGGACAGAACGAAATGACGATATGGATCTTCACTTGTTGAACCCTGGCGGAAGCCTCGAAGGTGATGGCGACTGTTACTTTATGAATTGTGTGCCTCCATCAGCACCCAATTGGGGTGTTAGAAACACAGACGTCGACGATCCTAGTTTGGATCTCGATGATATCGACGGCACTGGCCCTGAGAATATCAATATTTTGAACCCAGAATCGGGCATTTTTAAGGTTTACGTACACGACTACACAGGTAGCACCCCCGACTTCAGAGGGGCTAATGATGTAACCGTCAGAATCTATTTGAACGGTGCTGTTGTTTGGGAAGACACTCGATCGATCTCAGGCGAGGGCTCATATACTGCTTTCGCTAGTATCGACTGGGACGCAGGGACTGTGCAGGGTCTCTAGTAGCTCTATTCGGTGAGCTATCTGCTGCCGATCATCTTTTCAGCTCGGGCTATATTTTCTCCGTCGTATCTATATGCGCAGAGAAAGCCCTCTTTGGCGACGCTGTAATCAAGACAGACCACCTTTTCCGTTCTAGGTTTAGGGTCTTCCTCTTTTAGCCAATAGTGACCGCAAAACACCAATGGATCAGTGCTTTTAATGCCAGGTGGCCAAGCCTCTCCCTGCTCAGTGGTTAGAGTTGGGGTTTGTTGCTTGAGGTTAGGTATTATTTGGTCGCCCATTGGAGCGGTGGTGTCCGGTGGCGTCCACCATTGAATTCTTGCATGTTGGCGGATGTCTCCTTGTCCAAGCTCCATCGTAGTCCCATTTGGCAGGGAAATCTCGGGCCCTTTCATCACTCTTTCCACTGCCCCAAGTAGAGGTCCGTCCTCTGCAGCCATTCTTATTAGATCTGGTGTCCAGTAATTTCCGGCCTTGTGCCACTCGGACATTATCGTATCCGCATCATCGGGAGACCAACAGGCATGCACAGCCACGGCGCCTGAGCGCCTCCATACGGGTGGCAAAGTGCGCATCCATTCAATCCATTCACTGTCATACTCTCCAAGCTGAACAAGACTCTCTTCGAGTTGATATCTTTTGCGCTCCGGACGGCAACGCTCTGAGGAGCCTTCTGTCAGTGATGTGTGCCATGATATTAGGTTGAATTCGTGGTTTCCCATGATGGCATACGCATCACCAGCATCGACCATACCTCTAATAGTCTGGACGACCTCCAGAATTTGAGGACCTCTATCTACGTAGTCGCCTAAGAAACAGATTTTGCGACCTTCAGGGTGCCGCCAAGAGTTAGATGTACGGCTGTAAGATAGCTTCGAAAGCAATGTGATTAGATGTTGGTATTCCCCGTGAATGTCTCCAATAAAATCAATACCCTGCAACTACAACTCCTCTATTACTTTATGAATACACCCTAACATATTTAGACATTCCAAAGTTATTACTCACATCAACATCAGGGCAGGGGAGAGGGCGTAAAGGTTTGTTTACTCTCATTCCGCACGAGATGTAGCCTAGTTTAGCCTAAGACCTAACATGGCTCGCATTGGCGGGGTTGGTCTTGCACCGAACGGTCGCCAGGAGGTAATTCCGCGCTGATCTGTGATGTTTGATATTGTGGCGAAAATGGACATATTGTCACGTAGTGGCAGATGAGCTGCGGCACCAAACAGCAATAATTCAGGGACGTCGTCACTCGCGTCAACGATAGAACCCGCTCTGTCCAACATAGCTGAACGGTATGTGCAGTCGGCGTATATAGCTAACTGATCGTAGCGAAACCCTAACTGAGCTTTGGCGCTGTGAGTCGGTTGATATGGGAGGCTGTCGCCAGCCTCGACCTGACCAAACTGTGGGAACTCCGAAAAGAAACTAGATGTAAAATGACTCTCAGTCCATGTATAAGACAGAGACATCGGGAGGGCTGACTTTGTGCCCAAGAAAAATTCGGTTGACGCAGATAGCTCGGCTCCGAATACCACAGCCTCTCCTCCATTAAACTGACCGTCAATGTCATCGCCTTCACAGCCGCTGGAAAAGGAACATTGCCCGGATATGTTCTGGTAGTCATTGTAGTAGGCTACAGACTCGATACGGCCCTTGTAACCATCGTAACTTACTCCTACCTCGCTGTTCCAAGTAGTCTCAGGCTGAGTGTCGGATGGTTGTCCTGGTGCGACGGGAGAGAATCCTCGGTGAATACCTGCGAACACGTCGATTTCACTCGAGAGGGCGAATAGACCGCCTAAACCAGGTAGAGGTGTTGCCCTGAAAAGCATTTCGCCGTCGTCTGCTGTGCCATCATTATCGGTTCGCCACCCCTCTATCATCTCCAGCCTAAAACCAGGAAAGATGTGAGTCCTCCCTATCTTTATGTCATCGTGCACGTGAAGTGCGGCAGCAAGGGCTACTGCATCACTGTTGAGGGTAGTGTTTAGAGGCTCTCCGTTCGCCACAAGAACTCCATCTGTCATGGAGTATTGCTCCTCTGAGTGTACCCGGCCCACCACATCACCATGCAGTCTAACCCCGAAGGTGAGGTCATTTCGAACAGTCTCGTTGCCGATCGCCCAAAATGCGTTCGACTGAAC
>CAWVYO010000232.1:0-5447 GCA_963934385.1 uncultured bacterium | reverse complement strand
CCCCATCGATGAACCAGAACCCAGCGTAAATTTCGCCTTCCGCTACCCACGTTCCCCAGCTTTGTTCCAGGTACCATCGGTTGTTCCATGACTTCGTCCGGATGGTCTGATACGACAATGTGATGGTGGTGTCTGGCCCAAATGCCCCGTCAACCCACTCTCCAAGAAAGAATCCGTTGAGAATGCTTTCTGCATCTGTGTCGTAGTACGTTTTCAAGTCTGCAATAAAGTCTGGGGTGATTCCGATCATCAGCTCACCCAGCACAAAGTAGTCGTCCTTATGGCTTTCTTGAGTATCAATTTCTACAAGGGAGTAGGGCAGATCAAGGGTCAAATGAGCGACCATTGCGATCACTACCGCGCGGGTTCTTGAAGCATCTGGGTGATCTGCCAAGTAGTAATAGTGATTCCAGGCATAGGACGGCATTTCACCGGTTAGTGCGGCCTGAAGATTCGCTAGGTACCGGCCCGCGAAATCCAAGACAATCGCGCGGCCCCAGTCTCCATCTTCGATCTCCCCGCGCTCAATGGCCTCAATAATTCTCCGAGTGATATGACGGTATGAGGTCGGAAACATCCCCCAAGGATCCCCGCATGCCTCAAACAGCGAGGCGATTCGGTCGATACGGTCGTAGGTTGAGTAAATGTCCTCATTATTGGACACGCTGGTAAGCAACAGCATCCTGTCTACCGCTTCGGGGGAAATGTATTCACCCGAGCACATGTCATCGGCACTCCACGGCTCAGAAAACTCCTCAACCTCAGATACGCCTTCCATGGGGCCGTCAGACTCCTCGTTCTCCATGAAATGCTCAGGCAGTGAAGTTGTGTCCATCTCGCCTATATCTGCGCAACCCGTACAAACTAAAGCCCCACCGATCGAGAATATAATCGAAATCCATGACCTCATCGCAAACACTCCTTCGCTTGGCACGCCAAGCTCCATCATTTGGCCGCCAGATAACTTGCTGCCAACAGAATGCTTCCAATTTGGGATTTAAATATCACAATTGTTATTTAAAAGGCTACCCGACGCCAAAATAGGGGGTCTGCTCTAGAAAAACTGAGACACTAGCAGAGTAAAAATCACTCCAATTACAAACACGAACACCGTGTAGCCATTCAACCCCAAGCCCTTCAGCATTATGTACCTGACGTTGAAGTGCAAAGTTAGAAAGCCCCTGTCGAGGAACTTCTTTTCGAATGAATATGTCTCGGTAGGTTCAACTGGTTCAACTGGTTCAACTGGCTCAACTGGCTCAACTGTTTCCATGATAATTCCTCACCCTTATTGAGAATAGTGTAGCATACACCTGTATAAATGAAAGGAAAGACCAATGAGACTAATCAGACTGCTTACTGCCACGATCGCGTTGCTTATGGCCTCATCAATAGTCAACACAGCCGACGCAACCTGTAGGCGATACGGCGTCACTTATCGCCCGACCACCCACGGAGATGTCGCCAACGAAGAGTGGTTCTTCACCAGCAGCAGCGACCACAACGACAGGGTAGGGAAGGAGCTGATAGAGACCCAACTGAGAAACCGAGGCTTCTCGTCTATCTCGGTTAGCTACCGAGGAGGTAGCGGCGGAACTAACGTCTGTACGCCGGGCGCCATGAGGGGCTCGGGCGGTGTTGTGAGTAGATAGCAGGGGTGAGGTTATGCCTCAAAGACAACCCACTCCTTGCTCTCTTTGGCGTCGATACCCCTCAAAGCCGCGATCATCTCTCTGTCATTCTTATAGATCTGTGAGAACTCCAACTCCACAACTCCAGCAAGACTTAGCTCTCGCGCGACGTGATTTAATAGACTGCGCAAGGTGTCGACCTCTCTTAAATCCGATGAAAGGGTCACCATAGAGACACGATAACGTAGGGCTTTACGCGGTCTCAATATCCAATATAGCCAGCCAAAGGGCCACCTTAATCCATTCATTGACTTGATCGTGGGATTTTGATCTTCCTGAATCATCAATCCCCCAACAACTCTCTCCCCCGCGGAGACCACCCACATGCCATCCGCGGCTACATGTTTACCAACTGCAAACCCATTACACTTAAACCCAGAGAATTCATACGGGCTAAACAAGCGCCCATTCTCTTGGTCCTGCACATAGGCTAGCCTCTCAACTTCTTGGTAATCATCTAAAAAACTATCCGAGGTTGATCTACGAACCGAAAGCCCATCAACGGGGGGCTGCCACGGTATGCTTTGGTGATTATTTCTCTTTTTTAACCTCAGGTGCCAACCGTATGAGTAATCGAGCGGCTTCAGTCCTGCGCTCTGGATAGCCGTGGAGTACCACTCAGGTCTCCATTTAGTCCCATATGCCGCCGAGGAAGAAAACCCCTTAAGCATCACGCCGTACCCCATCATTGGTGGCAGAGAAATTGGTCCTACAATCTTTTTGGCCCCACGGTCCCAGAGCCACTCCTTAGCAGTTGAAATCAGAGTCCGAGTCACTTCGTCGCACTCATTGAATTCCAAGAAACTAAAGTATCCTTGAAGGAAAGGAGCAGTCTCTCCAGTATCAATTACGCTCGCAACTATCATTCCCACAGGGACACCATTGTCCTCGCAAATCCAAGCCTTAACGTCAGCCAAAGTGAACCAATCGTTTGATTCAGGATTTAGCGCCCATTTAAAGTTCGAATACAACCCAGGCGTGTGAAATCCAACGCGCTGCCAGATGCCTTCGGGCACACCGTAAAGCGACTTTATAGCTACCGGGAGCTGAACTGATGTGATTGTTATTCGTTTCATGTGAGGTGTTTAGCGCTCTCAAGGTATCTATAAAGGACACTAAGTGTTGGAGATAAACGCGAAACGGCTTATTTCAGTTGCACTATGCAAAAAAACAGACACATTCGCTCCCTCGCTACTCTCACTCTATTAACCGTTTCTTCTTTTGGATGCGGTCTAAAGCAGGGGGAGCTCGCTAGCCATCGGGTTCTTTCACCACATGCAGGCGAGATAGTTCAGGATTCTGGTGTCTGGTTTGCTGTTGTTGGCAACACTAGAGAGTCGATTCCATTGCTGGATAGCGTGGGAGAGAGGGTGATAAACAGCACTGCTTCTGCTCAAATTACCTCCGATCTAATCTGGAGGAGTCACCAAGGGGAATTTGACTTTGTAGTACACCTTGGGGACATGGTTCGACGTTCGACAAATGGTGAGTGGTCAACGTTTACTCAGCGGTATCGAGATCTTCTGGATGGATCCACTTTACCGGAGATCGAAGGTAGGCGGATCCCGGTGGTACCAGTTGCTGGCGAGGGCGAGTTTGCTGGGGATCCTCATCTCTCGGCTTTTGGTTCCGTTTTTCCAACGGCAGGTGCTGACATAGGCTTCAACAGGGTGGCTAGCTGGGGGTACTTTGATGTCGAAACCGCCGGGAGCGTCTGGCGTTTTTTAACACTCGATAGCAACAAAAACCAACTGGGTTCAAGGTGGGATGAACAGCTGCGTTGGCTGCCAGAAGCTCTACACGGCGACTATGACAGTATGATTATTCTGACACATGACTCTATGGTGACCTTGGCTGTGGATGGTGAGAGTAACCCCGAGGAGGCGCTATCAGAGCTGTTGGAGATTGTGGACTACCAGAGCGGTGTATTTAAGTTGAAAGCAGTCATGTCCGCAGGAGCATTTACAAGCGAGGTGTTCTTGCCAGATGGCAGGCTTGGAGTGGCGTATATTAACGCTGGTGCTTCAGGTTCGGTCGCGGAATCCATCAACCGCTGGGGCGATGGTGTTGCGGCCGGTTTCGGTCAGATTCAGCTAGAGCCCATGTTTGACATTGCCCTTCAAGGTGAGTTTGACACCAGGGGAGAGGCGGCTGGCTGGGATGAATCTGTATATGATCGCTCTCGAGGCGAGGGTGCTTGGGACGGTTTTACCGCGTCATACATTTCCGAATACCTGCCTACGTTTGGTTATTGGCTAGTGAATCTTGAGGGTAGCGCCATGACGGCGACCTATCAAATCCTCGGTACTAATGGTCAGATAGCGCCTCTTAATTACTCATTGGTCTGCGATGTAGATGGGTGTGTTGGTCAGGCGAATTCACTTTAGTGGTGAGAAGAGAGTTCGGTTTATCTAAAATTGGGTTAAACGACCCGCATACTTGCGAGGTTACCCATGAACGTACGAGAAAAACTTGAATCAGGTCTACTTAACTCTGTAGAGAAGCCCTCTCGCTATCTCGGTAGCGAGCTGAATTCAGTTCATAAGGAAGCCGATTCAGTAGACCTGCGTGTGGCGCTGATCTTTCCTGACCTCTATGACCTTGGTCTGGGAAATTTAGGTATTCACATCCTATATTCAGTGCTTAACAAATTGGATTGGTGTTGGGCTGAGAGGGCTTACGCTCCTGCTATTGACATGGAAGCAGTTCTCCGAGACAACGACATACCGATTTTCGCTAACGAATCGAAGGATTCATTGGGGGACTTTGACGCCCTGGGTTTCACACTGCAGACAGAGCTAACATTTACCAACATTCTCAATATCATTGACCTCGCAGGAATTCCGCTCAGAACAGCTAACAGAGACGAGTCAGCTCCACTGACCTTTGCAGGCGGTCCGTCGGTATTCAACCCCGAACCACTAGCCCCGTTTATGGACTTTTTCGTCATAGGTGATGGGGAGGATGTGGTAATCGAGGTGGCCAACGTCTTGAGAGACACCAAAGGACAGACCCGTGCTTTGAGGCTAGCAGCGATGGCAGCTCTCCCAGGTGTTTACGTCCCATCCCTTTATCCAATGGACGACGTTGACGGGCGGATTCTTCCCTCCCTTGACGCCCCTAAGATTATGCGCAGGGTTGTAAGGGATCTCAACAAGGCTCATTTTCCAGTTGATTACATTGTGCCATTTACTCAGCAAGTACACGACAGGGTGGGTCTGGAAGTATTGCGAGGTTGTACTCAAGGGTGCAGGTTCTGTCAGGCGGGAATGACAACTAGACCTGTTCGAGAGAGAACATCTGAAAGCGTCATTAAGATCATGGAAGATTCACTGGATCGGACAGGCTACGAAGAGGTCTCACTAGTCTCTCTATCTACCTGCGATCACTCTCACGTGAAAGGACTGATAAACGACACGGCGGCTTTGGCGGCTGAGCGTAGGGTCTCGGTCTCTTTACCATCTCTCAGGCTGGATTCCTTTTCTGTTGAATTGGCCGATAAAATCGCGGGTATTCGCAGGGGAGGGCTAACGTTTGCACCCGAGACTGCGACTCCTCGAATGCGTGGGGTGATCAATAAGTGGATCCCCGATGAGACACTTATTGAGATGACCTCTAGAGCAATGCGGAGAGGTTGGAAGCACGTCAAAATGTACTTCATGATCGGACTGCCGACTGAACGTGATGAAGACGTAGTGGCAATAGCAGAGTTAACCCTGAAGTCTCTCGCGGCGGCTCGAGCCGAGCGTCGTGACG
>CAWVYO010000231.1:0-5509 GCA_963934385.1 uncultured bacterium | reverse complement strand
AATTAAATTCGTGATAGGCTTCATTTTAGTTCTCGTGGCAGGTGTTGTTCTTATTACTACCACACTACGTTTTTTGAACAGAAGAAAAAGACCTTTGAACGATTACTTGATCCTCATTCACTCAAACCAAAAATTCATGCCGTATTCTCCAAAAAGTGAGCGGTGTTTTTTAGGGTTCGCCTCATTTCTTGATACTTGAGCCTAACCCATATTTGTGGTAACTTCTTTGACCGAAGCCCTTTGTCCACAAGGTCACCGCACATGAATAGGTTTTTGGCGATGTCGCGCACCAGCGCAATCTACATCTGGTTCGCCTTTTCTATGGGGACGATAGCCTGTTCTTTTTCGGGTGATGACAGCTCGGACACAGGTGATGACAGCTCCGATCCCGTTTATGAGCCGTTACTCTTATCTGTTGTATTGGAGACCCCAGAGAGAAGCCCGCTGACACGTCGGGTAACTGTGAGCCTACGGGAACCAGCAGAGGTTCGGTTCGAATATTGGCAGGAGGATGGTCTTCGTTTTGAGCGCGAGTTTGCCCTACAGACTGTAGAGGAGCAATTGCCTCTTATCGGCTTGGTTGCTGGGCAGAACAGCTACCTAGTGGTTCATGTGGATTTGGAGGGAGAGCAAGATCAGTCGGAAGTTATAGAGTTCCAGACCGCCGATTTGGAATTTGAACTGCCAGTTGTTCTGGCGGAGGGTTCGGATGAAACACCCAATGGCGGCATGTTCTTGTTTGGGGCGCTTAACTCTCAGGAATTTGAATCAGACCGCTATTTTTGGGGTGTGGATCGCCGTGGTGAGGTTGTCTGGGCACTCGATACAGGCGAACACCCTCCAGTCTCTGGGGCAGCAATAGAGGCCGTTGGGGATAATCTATTTGTATATCGTTCAGAGCGTTTGGTTCGGTTCGTTAATGGTTTTGGCGAGACTGTTTCTCAGATTGGGCTTTCGTTTAATCCAAACCACGATGTTGCGTTGTTGCCAAACGGCAACGTTATCGTTGTGGAGTACAAACAAGAGCTTCGAAATCTAGACCTCTGGGGTGAGTTTTTATTTGCTTGGGATGTCCTTAGAGAGGTGAACCCAGCGGGTGAGATAGTGTGGTCATGGGACATTTCGGAACACTTGGACGTGAACCGCATGCCAGAAGGCTTAATTTTTAAGGATGGAAAACTGGAGTGGTCTCACGTGAACAGCGTGGAATATTTAGAGGAGACGGATCAACTCTTGATCAGTGTTCGGAATCAGAGCTGGGTGCTTCTGGTCGATCACAAGACTGGTGAAGTGGTCTGGCGGTTGGGTCGTGGTGGTGACTTTAGCCTTGCTGGTGAGGATTGGTTCAAGGGTCAGCATGACGCTACGCTTCAATCAGACGGTTCGATCATGGTGTTTGACAATGGAAATATTCAACAAGCGGTAGTACCAAGTCGCGTCGCTCGCTACATGTTGGACACTGAAAATTTTGAGGCGGAGCTGGTGTGGTCTTATGATTTAGAACATGGGTACAAGTCTATGGGAGGCGCACGTAGCTTGGTGGATGGGGGCACAGTTATCGCGGCAGGTGGTACGCGGCGTAGCGGTGCTCCTCTAGAGATAATTGAGCTGGATGTCTTGGGCGAAGAAGTCTGGAGAATGGGCTTGGAGGGTGAAGAAGGCGACTACCTAGTCTACCGTGCGATACCCTTCGTGTACGCCGAGGTGCTTCCAGAGGAGCTAGAGTAGGTTGTTAGTGTTGTGGATTGCTTCTGGTCGGATTGAGGCTAATTTAGCTAACACTCGATACATTGTTACTGAGTATTGATAATAGAAGGCGAGGGTAAGAGCATGTTGAAGAAAAAAATCAAGTCCTTGATATACCGACTACTCGAAAAAGCAGCCAACAAAATCCACCCAACGAACAGTAGCGGTAACAACCAGTCTAAGATGTAGTCAGACGCTTATTAGCGTGTAGAGAGCCTGAGTGTTTCGACGCTAATTCGAGAGCACGGTGTATGCGAGTATGCATACAACTATGACAGTAAAGACCAAATTAAGGGTCTTTTTGATGTCTCTTTGAGGTGCCTCCTCTGTAGCAGGTTCGCTCGCCGCTGCAGGCTCGTTTGCATCGCCATCTGAAGGTGGAGTTTCTGTCTCTGTCTCCGTCTCTTCTGAGGTAGAGCCACCAGACCCCGTTAAAATAGTGAGAGAGATCAGCCCAAGAACAGACAGTATCGCATAAAATACGGGCGCCCCCGCCGCTTGGCGTTTGACCCAAGCATCGTCGCCTTCCTCTTCTTCGCCAGTGTCAAGCCCTGCTGTGTCAGTAACCTGAACATCTTCCCCGCTAGCATCATATTCACCAGGCACGGCAGTTAGTGTTGCGAAGAGTATTGAAGATAAAAAGGCGGCACCCATTGCCATTTTAGCTAACTTTATCTGTTTGCTAGCATCCGATTTCAAGATCAAGCTCTTTACGCAGACTGTAATCATGAGCCCCGCTGCCGCGAGGACTGTGGCTATCAACAGAACTCCAAACAGACCGGTAGAGCCATGCGGCCCCATTGTACCCGCTGTCTGGCCCTGTATAGTTGCAGAGATAGAAAGTGGGCCGATCATTAGACCGTCGAATATGTCCTCGCCAAGTTGGAAGTTCGCCCAAGCGGGAGTAATTAAGAGGAGGGTGGTGACAAGTCCGAAGAATGCACAGAATAAGGCGGCGACAGTTTTCTTCATTTTGATTTCCTTTGTTAGATTCAGTCTTTTTTCTAGGCCGAATTTAGCAAAAGCTATCAAATTAGTCAACAATGCGGTGTCTTAGGCGATAGCTCTTAGACACTCAGACCTTGGAGTCCCGTGTGATAGGTAGTCTCACTCCGATACACTCTGGGCTTTCGTGTACGCCGAGGTGCTTCCAGAGGAGCTAGAATAGGTTGTTAGTGTTGTGGATTAATGGGCTTGAATAATTAATCGCTTGGATTTTTAATTCAGTTTAGATTTCGTTATAAATGTTTTTAGTTTACTCGCGATTCCAATGAGTATTATCAAATAAGTAAGACTAAATAATGACCATTTAAACGAGTTAATTCCAGATCCCAATGAAACCAATGTCTCGGATATTGGGCTTGAATTTAAATATGTTTCTAGCATAACTGATTCAACGTAATTCTCAGTCCAATCGGCAATCATACAAAGAATAGGAATTATCAAAAACAGACGCTTGTTTTTAAAGAAGTACATAATCCAAGATGCATACATTAAAGTATAAACAGCCGCGAAAATTGCGTCCCAAATTTGAAGGAATTGGTTGTAAGAGAGAAGTTGCTCTCTAGTCCTTGCTTCAAAGAAATTCTGAACCATATCTATAGTGTAAGAAAAAGAAAGACCTAGTGAGTTTGATCCAACATCTAGAGTAAAGCCTTTACTGAAATGAGCAAAGATGAATTTTGTGTATAAAATCATCGCTAATGTAGATGCTATAGCGAAACATAGAGACCTGTTTTTCTTGAAATACTGAATTGTTCTGATCATGATTTATGTATCCATACTTTCCTAGGATCTTACCCAGGTCAGTATACCTATAGTCATCGACAATCTCTCAACAGCCTACTTCTCAGAGTAATAAATCATAAGGTTTGTATGAATCTGATACGTCGGCTCGTATTGGGGCTAATTTAGCGTACACGCGATACAGAGTTACTGAGTATTGATAATAGAAGGCGAGGGTAAGAGTATGTTGAAGAAAAAAATCAAGTCCTTGATATACCGAATACTCGAAAAAGCAGCCAACAAAATCCACCCAACCAACAGTAGCGGTAACAACCAGTCTAAGATGTAGCCTGACGATTGTTCGCGAATTGACTCTAATTGATAGTTAGGCGACCCGTTGGCGACCCGTTGGCGACCTTAGTCCCTGGGTTTAGGGCAGCGAACCAGTTCAGCAAAATACTGCTCAAAAGTTGGTAAACCTATGGTAGAAAGAAGCTTAACGAGCCACGGAGCTTTCATGCGTCTCAGTCGACTTCCAGTATTTACCCTTCTTACCTTTTTTGCCCTTTCGGGCTGCGCGAAGGATGATGGCGGGGACGACACAGGTGATACCGATACAGGCACAGTTATAATCGACGGTGACTTAGACGGTGTAGGTGTAGATGCTGACTGTGATGACACCAACCCCAACCTAGGGGCTGTTGCGGATGATGCTGACTGTGATGGTTCGCTTACTGCGGATGACTGCGATGACACCGATCCTAACCTGAGTCCAGATGACGATGACTTTGATGGTTACTCTACTTGCGACGGCGATTGTGACGACAACGACTCCTCCATGAACCTCAATGACATTGACCTTGATAGTTACTCTACTTGCGACGGCGATTGTGACGACGGCGACGCCTCTATGAACCTAGATGACGCTGATCTCGACGGATATTCAACCTGCGATAACGACTGCAACGACGCAGATTCAGACTTTTTTCCAACTGATAGCGACGGTGACGGCGCCGAAGATTTCTGTGGTTGGATCGATTTGAGCGCTGGTGACTTACACACCTGTGGTGTGAAGAGCAGCGGTATCGTGGAGTGTTGGGGCTATGACGCCTACAATCAGGCTTCCCCCCCAACCGGGACCTTTGAGAGCGTGAGCGCGGGCTTCTACAACACCTGCGGCGTAAACAGCAGTGGGAGCGTAGAGTGCTGGGGCTCTGATGGAAACGGCCAGTCTACCCCTCCGAGCGGGACTTTTGAGAGCGTTAGCGCTGGCACGGCACACACCTGTGGTATGAAGAGCAGCGGTGTCGTGGAGTGTTGGGGGTCTAACGGATATGGCCAATCTACCCCTCCTAACGGCACTTTTGAGAGTGTGAGCGTTGGGGGCTACCACACATGTGGTGTACTCAGCAGCGGCATTGTGAAGTGCTGGGGCTCTGACGGCGACGGTCTGACGACCCCTGCAAGTGGGACCTTTGAGAGCGTGAGCGCGGGCGGGTACCATACCTGTGGCGTAAACAGCAGCGGTATCGTGGAGTGCTGGGGGGACGGCGTCGGCGGCCTGTCTGCCACACCGAACGGGACCTTTGAGAGCTTGAACGCGGGAGTGTTCCACACCTGTGGCGTAAGCACCAGCGGGGGTGTGGAGTGTTGGGGGGATAACAGCTCGGGCCAGGCTACTCCGCCGAGCGGGGCTTTTGAGCGTGTGGGCTCGGGCTTCAGGCACACCTGCGGCGTGGCCAGCACGGGTAGGGTGGAGTGTTGGGGTGATGACGAATACGGTCAGTCTAGCCCTCTAAGCAATCCCTGATGAGCCAATCCGCTCAGATCTAGACCCAGATCAGCTCAGGAACTGTACTGTTCCAATAAGTTCGTCTCGTAACGTATAACGGACGATTACCTCGCCTTCAGAGCGCTCGTCGGAGTCAGGGGGTACCCGCCACCAGGTCTCGTAGTCCACGCAGTGCGCACCAAGGTGGAAGCGTTTTGGGACCGCCGCACCAAAAGACCACTCTTCGAAGAGGTATCGGTAGCGCTC
>CAWVYO010000230.1:0-5547 GCA_963934385.1 uncultured bacterium | reverse complement strand
AAGAGTTGGGTACGAGAGAGCCATAGACCTCGAACCTACGAACGGCTTGGCATACATAGGGCTAGCTACAATTCTTCTAAGCGACGACGCCTCTTCGGAGGCGCTAGAAGTTTGCCAATCTTCCATGGCGCTCGCACCGACAAGCCCTGACTGCTACCTATTGTCAGCCGACCTACTACCCTCTTCTGCTATACAGTACTTAGAGAGAGGCGCAGGCTTTGTACCCGATGATCCTAGACTCTTTACCGCCCTAGGAGATGCGTTAATGAGAGGGGGCAGGTTTGACGACGCTGCACACGCGATCGCTGCCGCTTTAGACCTACATCCGACTATGCACGCAGCGCTGTGGAACCAAATGGTACTCATGGAATTACAGAGCGGGACTATAGATGTAGAGGCGTGGCAACAACTCACAAGAGCCAAGATTCTTCAGGCATCGGCACCTGTAGCCGCGACAGATCTGCTGACGCAACTTTATGAGAGGTATACAGATTCGGTACTCGTATGTCTAGCGCTGGGAAATCAACTAGCGGCCGGTCGATCCATGGCTGAGGCAGAGGCTGCACTGACCCGAGGGCTAGCGATAGATATTTCTAATATCGACGTTAACGCATCACTAGGGCTTCTCTATCAATCCCAAAACAGACACTCTGAGGCGCTCCCGCTCCTAAGGCTGGCGGCGAACGAACGCCCCGACGACGTCTCGCTGCAGCTAGCTTATGGCATAACTACCGCCAATGTAGAGGGAGCTAGACCTGCGGCAATAATCTTGGCACAAGCAGCCCAGAGACACCCTTCGGACCCACGTGCGGCAATGGCATTGGCGACACTACTCGCGCAGAACGGCGATAAGCAGAGCGCGGTGACTGTTTTGGAACGAGCGGTAGGAGCCTATCCCGAGCCTGACCTGTTGTTAGCTCTCGCTGCGGCTTACCTAGATATTGAAGAGCAGCTACAGGCGGCAGCTACACTTCGCAGGTTGGCGGAGTACACAGGCGATGACACTTGGTTAGATGCGGCGACAACCCTAGAGAGTCCGACCAACTAAATCAGTCAAGGCTCCCACTAAATGAGCCTCCGACAGTAGCCTTGCACGAATCATGAACCTCGCTATTCGGACTGGACGAGGACCTTTAGCTATTACTTTGTCTTCGGGATCCCCCCCAGCGGAATCACTGACAACTTTTAACACATAAAAAGGGATCTCAGCCGCTGCAATATAGACTCCTGCAGCCTCCATCTCACAGACATGAAAACCCAAGCTGGCTAACTGTTCCCTGCCAGTATTTGTAGTTACCGGTCTATCAACCGTAACTACATCGACTGCCCTAAACCCATGTAGGGTTTCAAGACTCTTCGCGCTGTTCACACCCAGCGCCAGCTGCTTTGCGCAGACCAGATCGCCGATCGACAGATCATCTACTAGGCTCCCACAAGTTCCAAACGAGACTACACGCTCCACAGTGAATCCCCGATCGATGATCAGAGCCAAAGCCGTAGCCGTGGCAGATTCAGCCTTAACGGGTCCTATCCCGCAGGTGAGTAGACCTATGCTAGATCCACCAAGATAACCTAGAAAGAAATTGCTAGATAGCTTAGAAGTCTTGGTCATGGACCTCAAAACTGGCTGAGTTTCAGCGACCAAGGCCCCGACAAGTAGTGTTATATTCTGAGTCATGTTTTACGAGGAGACTATATCGCTAGCAGCTTTATCTCTCCAGGTACTAACTCTGCCCTATGACCGATACCCACTCCGATATACGGCTCAAAGTGACGCCGCCTGTCAAAGACAATTTTCATCACTATCGGCTCCAAGTCGTGTGTGATTGGGAGCGTCTTATCAAGAGACCACTTCACCAACAGGCTGTACCAAGCCTCTAATATTTGGCTCTCATCACGGTCGGTTTGTTCCAGATCCGAACACGGTGAATCCAAAGCGACTCTAATCTGAAATCCCGCTAATTTGGCGCGAATATTAAAATCGTATTTGTAACTAAAGGCACCATTATAATTACTGGGGTTGTCTAGGCTCTCGTCGAACCCGCCGATCTCTTCAAACAATGACCTTCGACACGCAAAGAGACTCATATCTTTCACAACAGTGTACTCGTGGCTGCCCCTTTCCATAGGTGCGCCATTTGTGGCGACTACCACTCCGATGTCTGGCCACTGTTGAAGGTGCCCTATCAAGCGCTCTCTCCATCCCAACTCAAAGGACTGACCCTCCTCGCAGAAGACTATTGCCGCCCCTTGAGCGACCTCTAACGCTCGGTTCCAGCTCGCTGGCTGACCTATATCGCTTTTCATCTCTACAACGGTGACATCGTGCTGCTCACGAAGCCACTGTAGCGATGTCTCGTTACCGCCCATGTGGACGACAATCATCTCGACTGGTCCATTTGCGTACTGACGAGCAGTCTGTATTGAGCGCTCAATACATGACACGTCTCCTCTAGACTGAATAATTAACGAGGTAAGCTGATTATGAAGTTTCGGGGCACCGCACAGTAGCTCA
Source organism: uncultured bacterium (assembly GCA_963934385.1). GTDB lineage: Bacteria > Myxococcota_A > UBA796 > UBA796 > CAJQPC01 > CAWVYO01. Next base: position 3,032 of record CAWVYO010000230.1, on the reverse strand, counting down.
ACAGAGATACCGCTAGCACTAGCTGCTTGACCTAAGCTGTAAGCGTGCTTGCCAATGCGACTCAACATGCCTCCGATCTGCTCCTTATGACCTTGTTCTTCTTGGCAAAAGCTCAAAGGTTTAGATGCTAAGACTTTGGCGCTCTTCATCACCTCGATGATGTCAACGCGCTCAGCCTCCAGCTCACCGCGCAGGCTCATCCAAGTACTAATAGCGTAAGGGTTACGACCTTCAATAGACTTCAGCTTACTCATCTGTCGGAATCGCCTACCAGTAGCTTGGTGCCTGTGCCCCATAGCCAAGCAGTGCTCAAAGTACCCTTTCAGGTCCATTTTCAGCTCTCTGTAGGCTCGAAATCGAGGATCAAATTTTACAGGCACCTCAAATGTGTTCTCAACGGCTGCCTCCATGTCACCACTCCAGAGCGCATGTGGACCAGTCGCCTCAAGTGCAGCCACAGGCACAGAGAAATTACACGTCGGAAGACCGCCCCGCTGACTGCGATTGTCATCGCCAAAGAAGGGGTTGTCCAGTAACCCACTCTCAGCGAGAGCAGCTGACAGGACTGTTTGACGGCTATCGGGTGATACCTCGACGGCGCCGGCGATCGCTGTAGCTACACCGGACTTCCCATGTATTCCAAGGTGCCCACTTAGAGTAGCCGCCGTAAGTAAGACGGGTCCATCTAGCAATAGCGCAATCTCTCCTGAACAGGAATCAATGGCCGCTTGAGCATCGTGAACAATCTTTATGTTGAACGGTCGGTGAACACTGGCAACCGACCTAACGCTCTCGATGTCGCCGGATGACTGTATAATTAATTCGAACATATTCGGCGGTAGATCGGAGAGAGTCAACCAATCTAGCGCTACGACTAAGCCTTCGGCGCTTTTTACACGCATTATCACCGACAGCTCTGGCTCATTATCTATTTTAGGAGCAGTGAGACTCTCAATACCCAATAAACACAACAGCTCCCGAGTGGGCTGATTATCCGGATCGGTTTCCAGCACCAACCTAAGAGACTCAACACCAGAATGAGGTCTATCCAAAGAGAACATTACTTGAGCTGAGTTAAGCCTGGCTTCGATTGAGCTAGGGTCAAACGCTAACGCGATTTGCAGCGCGGTAGATGCCTCTTCCACTAAGTGAACCGAGTGTAGGGTTACACCGAGGTTTGACCAACACTGACTGTCCTCAAGGTTCTTAAATAGGACTGCTATAAATTCTCTCTGTGCCCCGACCTTGTCTCCACTACCAAACAACATCTCACCGTGTGCTACATTTGCTGAATCCATATCTACTTTAGAGCTGCTCATCTGAGGATCTCTTGCACAGAGATCTCGCAGAAAATCAAGACCATTTGCAGCAGCCCATAATCTCCCCTCGATATGCGTTCGGTGCGCAGAAAAGTGCTTTTGCCCTGTGCGACTTGCCGCCGATACAAACTTCGAGATCGCGGACACACTAGAATCTCTCAGAGCAGTCAACCCCAAAAGGACGAAGGCGTCCCTCATGCCAACGAGGTTAGTGCCGGGAACTTTGCCTCGGTCCACAATGGGTTTCAATATGGAAAAGGCATCCTCATTCCGCCCAACACCTATGAGCGCTTCGGCCAAACCCAAGAGTCCAGTGACGTGACCGGGAGTACCAACAGAGCTCTCTGCTACAGACTGCTCGTAAAGTGGTATAGCAGCCTCAAAATTGCCCGACATTAGGTTAATTACACCTAGGAGACCTTTGGCGGCAAACGATGTGGCACCAGGCATTACCTCGTCGCTAAACACCCTCCCATTCATAGAGATTGCGTCCGAGAGCATAGTTGAGGATACTGCGAGCAATTCATCGCTCATATTTCCATCGCTAACCTCAATGGCATTCTGGACGTGTAAAAACAACACATTTGGATGGCGAACACCCCACTCTATTGCTGACGAAGTTGTCTGGTATGCCTCCTCTGCTCTCCCAACAACAAACAAAAGCCACGATCTAACGCTAACAGTTGAGACTATTGAGGCTGTGGTTTCACCTTCGGTCTTCTCAGAAACTATAGAGACCCACGCACGGTCTATCTCCGCTACGGCTCGCTCTCTGTTTCCCGCCCGTTCAAGTTCACGGGCCAAATAGGTTCGAGCCACATAGTCTCCGGGCGAAGTCATACAACGTCGCTCAAGTAGAGATAGGTTTCTCAAGTCCTTATTTTTTGACTCAATAACTTCTTTAACCGCCCCAAAATGTACAATATGGGCTGGCACAACCTGTGTTTTCCTGCCGTCCCCCAGCCATTTACCTACACTCTCGTGCACTACCCCTATCCACTGCAGTTCACTGTCCATTCGCAGTAAACGGGGAAGTAAAATTGGTTCGCCAATTCGACTTTTTCCATCGGTTATGTCGGAGAAGGGTGCGTCTAGAGAGGAGGCGTTGTGTAGTGGCAACATGCCACAATGAAAGTCACCGCCTGTCGATATTACTGCCTGAATCGCCTCTGCTGCTCCGCTAGTTAGCCTCTCATCTGCGTCTAACACTAGAATCCAATCAGTTTTAACGTGTCCTAATGCGGCATTTCTGGCGGCGGCAAAGTCGCCCTTCCAGGGATGCGAAACGACTTTAGCGCCAGCGGCCTCCGCTATTTCAACGCTCTTGTCGACAGATCCAGTATCTACAACGACGATCTGATCAACCACTCCTCGTGCTGATTCAAGCGCACCAGCGAGTAATTTCTCTTCATCTTTTACGATGACACAGAGGGTTATAGAGGGATAAGCCATTCAAACTCCGAACTTTGAGGATGTGAGATCTCAACATTGGAATCGGCCGTGCAAACAGACCCTTTAGAATGATTTGCCATATAATGTATATTACAGTTGGAGATACACCCCGTGACATCAGTGAGAATCGACAAATGGCTGTGGGCCGCAAGATTCTTTAAAACGCGTTCAAAAGCGACGACAGCCTGCGTCTCTGGACACGTGTCGGTAGATGGAAAGGTGGTCAAAGCAGCATATAAACTGGTGATTGGAGACATGATC
>CAWVYO010000229.1:0-5551 GCA_963934385.1 uncultured bacterium | reverse complement strand
GACTCGCTGTCGGCCATCACGCTATCTGTAGGTGAGATGCCAGCTGTGAGTTCAACACCACTTGAGGTTTTGGTTGATGAGGGGACTGCCTACTTTTTGGGGTGGGAGGTAGGTAGCCTAGGAACTGTTGGTTTCGGGGCATCAGAGGTTGATGTCTCTGTCTCTGGTATCACCACAGGTGAGATGGCTAGGACCATGTACTTTCATAGGTCGGATCTGGAAGAGGTGACAGGAATCCCTGCCACATCGGTGTTGTTGGCGATCCCAGAGGGTCTGGACTTTAGCCAAGATCTGGGAGCACTCTCTGTAGGTATCACGGAGATCTCCGGGCTAAGAGAGACCTTTACAACTCTTATGAACCAGCAACAACAGTTCTTCAACGCCATCCTTTTCTTGGGGGTTTTGATAGCGATTGTAGTGCTGTTTAACACTCTTCTAATGAACCTCTCTGAGCGAGACTTGGAGCTTGCGACCCTAAGAGTTTTGGGAGCATCTATCTGGCGACTTGGGAGTATGTTGCTTGTTGAGCACCTTATTATTGGTGTTGTCGGCGGGATATTCGGCGCATTTATATCCCTATACGGAGCACAGGCGATGATAGCTTCATCTGTTCAGTGGGCCTTCTTCTTCAAGATCGAGGCTAACTGGACTATTATCTACAGCCTAATCACCACAGTAGTGGTTATCTCGGTCGCCTTAGTCCCATTTGGGATGTGGCGTATATCGAAGATGGAGCTAGTTGAGAAGGTCAAGACCCTAGGCTAGAAAGGCGAAGTATGACTACCAAGCCCAGTTTAGCTGAAGGTTTGTTGAGTCTGAGTCCATGAAAATAAAGGCCCCGGAAAGGCCCGCTACGCCCAAGACACCCGTCAGGGCGCTTCCGATTATCAGGCCATTGTATTTGCTAGTTAAAGAGTCGATCTCATATTGGTCTGTAGTGTTGTCGATCTCGGTCTTTGTGTTGCTCGCCATATAGAAAAGCACACCACTTGTAGCCAGGGAAACCCCTCCTCCCATCATCGCATAGTGGCGAGAGGTTAGGTCGATACCGCCAGTTGACACTGATGCAACAATAGTACCTGATTCATCCGACACTGGAACAGTCCTCAATTGACCTGACTCAACACCATAGATTCGGTTTTTCATCGCCATGCCTTCTTGTCGCCACTGAACCAAGTGCTGTCCTGCAGTTACGTCTAAGACGACACCGGTTTCGATTGGAGAACCGTCAAGCCAGGCCTCTGCTGAACCTTGTATCTCTATACGTCCTGTTGGGGCAGCCAGCATTGACTGGCGAAGAATCTCGTGAGTCTCTACTGCTCGTGCACCCAAAACCGGATTTATGGTGGCGAGTGGAGCCGCGCTGGCAGAAAAACCGAAGTCGTTCCACGCCGAATCGTCGTTTTCTAGACTGAGATTTACGGCGCCAGAAAGGTGCAGGATACTAACCAAGATTAAGTTGTTGATAGGCCCTTCTTGGCACATAAAGTCTTGTTTGGCCTGTTCGGCCAGATTGAGAGCCGTCTCTGTTTCGCCTTCATCCAGGGCTGACTGAATCTCGGATATCGCCATAGCTAAGACGCCACAGGATTGTTCCGATGTGACCTCTTGAGCTTGTGCAAGCCCTGAAAAGGCGATTAGCAATACGGGTAATGTAGAAAAAAGTGTAGCTCTCATTGAGGAGTGTGTCCTGCTTGTTGGTATTTTCCAGCGGTTGTTACCGCCTACTTGTAAGAGTAATGGTTTCGCGAAGTGAATTCCACTCGTGAGCGTGTTGTATTTATTGGTCATAGTGAAACCCTAATATCCTCTGTTTTTTTTCACGGCCTCAAAAAGGATCACAGGCTAAGGATGGGTACCCAATATTGGAGTGCAAATGATCTCGTTTATGGCCACACTAGTCTTCACCGCATCAGCCGTTGAAATTCCCCATGAATCTTATGTTTTGGATAATGGGATGACTGTCTTGTTGATGGAGGACCATGCCCTACCTCAAGTGGTTGTTGACCTTTGGTACGGTGTTGGTTCTTTCGATGACCCACATGGTGCATCTGGATTTGCCCACCTCTTTGAACATTTAATGTTTATGGGTACCGAGAGAGTAAGTGAGTTCGATCCGGTAATGGAGGCAGCGGGCGGAGCAAATAATGCCTCCACTATGGACGATGTCACTAATTACTACTCTTGGGGTACCTCAAATGTTTTGGACCTGCTTCTCTTCTTAGAGGCCGACAGGATGACTGGGCTAGACATCACTCAGGATAAGCTAGACCTTCAGCGCGAGGTTGTTCGGAATGAGCTTAGGCAGAACTACGAAGACCCTCCATACGGGCCAGTTTGGTTGGAGATTCCCGCTATGATCTACCCAGAAGGTCATCCCTATAGACTCTCTGGCATAGGCTCACACGAGGATCTTTTGAACGCATCTTTGGAGCATGTACAGTCATTTTATGAGAGCTGGTACGCCCCTAATAATGTGACTTTAGTAGTGGCTGGTGACTTTGAACTGGAGCATGCTCGCAGCCGAGTTTCGGAGTATTTTGGTCCGCTGCAGCCGTCGGTTGTACCGGCCCATCAGGTAGTATCTCCAGTAGAGGCACCTGTTACTGCTCGCCGGGAGCTGCATAGAGATGTTCCCGCACCCGCGGTAATAATGGCTTGGCCGACCCCGAATTTTTTCGCGGAAGGTGACGCTGAACTAGATGTTATTAGCGATCTTCTATCGGGCACATCAGCGTCTCGTCTGGATCGCCGCTTGGTAATGGGGGGTGAAGGAGTTCAGCAGATGTGGGCGTCTCAGATGTCTTCAAAAAACGGGTCGATCTTTATGATCTACATGTTGGCGGAGCCAGATGCTGATTTAGACCATTTGGAGGCAGTTGTGTCAGAGGAGTTAGCCAATTTGGCTGGTGGGTTGCCAGCAACTACTGACGAGTTGGCATCCTATAATCTTCGCTCCGAGCGCTCGGTAATTGAGGGTCTTGAAGGCTTGCTTGCTAGGGCCGAGAGCCTGCAGTTATATCAATTTCACACTGGTAGGGCCGATGGCGTAGAGGCAGATCTTCAGAGGCATCGAGATGTGACTCCAGAGGACGTCGCTGAGGTCATAGGTCAGTACCTCACCCCCGAAAGAAGAGCGGTGTTGCGAGTCTTGCCCGTTGAAGAGGTCGAAGAGGAAGCCGACACCTTAGAAACATCCAGCGATGGGGGTGCAGAATGATTTTATTGTTATCATTTATTGGCTGCGCCACTACACCTGTTGTTGAAATTGAGTCTCCTGTGGAGTCAATGATCGCCTTATCGCCGATTCCTAGTACTGGAGAGCTCCCCGTGTGGGAGCCGCCCGCGCCAGAGGTGTTTGAACTATCAAATGGCAGCGCTGTTTGGTTGATTGAAGATCATAGACTTCCGATGCTATCTTTTCGCATGCTACTTGATGGTGGAGCAATTCACGATCCCGTTGGTCAAGAGGGGCTTTCCCATATGACAGCGACCATGATGGGTGAGTCTGCCGGCGAGCGCTCTAGCATTGAAATGTCCGAAGCAGCTTCAGAAATGGCTGTCAGTCTTGGGGCAGGAACCGTCACGAACACATCGTTGAGCTTTAGCATGAGTTGTGATCCCGCGACTTTAGATCGGGCTCTGGAGTTGATGTCGGACATGGTTATGAGACCGCAGTTTACTCAGGAGGACTGGGGGAGAGTGCACAATCAGCAGTACCTCGGCGCTCTCTCGGACCGAGAAAACGGTGCCAGCTTGAGTGTAGAGGTCGGTCAATCGCTTTGGGTCGAGGAGGGTAATCCTTGGGGGCGATCTATCTCGGGTACGCCGTCGTCATTGGACAACATGACTCTGGCGCAGGTCGTGAACAATTATCAGAGAATGATATCGCCCCATTTTGCAGGGTATGTGGTGGTTGGGGACACAACGCGCGAAGAGATTACTGTTGCCTTGGAGCAGGCGTTCGAAGGGTGGGATGGTCCAGGTGAGTTGCCTGAGGTCCCCGCCAGAACTCTCTCTGAGCCGCGAATGGTGTTCGTTGACGACCCTGGTTCTAGCCAGACCTCCATATTCGTCCTTGGCGAAGGTCCGTCTATTCAGAACATAGAACGGTACGCTGCTGATATGACGGGCGTGGTAATGGGCGGTTCGTTTACCTCGCGTTTGAACTCATTAATGCGCGAGGAGAAGGGGTATACCTACGGTGCCCGAGCGAGCTTTTCGGTCAATCCTGGAGGAGGTGTGTTCTCCGCACACAGCCTAGTCAGAGGTGATGCAACCGTGGAGGCTTTGAACGATCTCATGGGGTTGCTTGAGGGTGCAGCGTTGGGTTTTTCACCTGAAGAGCGAGGGAAAGCCCGAGCGCAGGTCTTGGCTGGTGCAGTAGACTCAGCGGAGAGTAGATCTGGTCTAGCATCACGGTTCGCTCGCCGGATGAAGAATGGAATGAATCCTGGCACATGGGGGCGAGAGCTCGAGCTAACAATGTCGGTTAATGCAGAGGAAATGCAAGTAATAGCCGACCGCTATTTTCAGCCTTCAGGGTTGTTGTTCTCATTGGCAGGAGATCTAGCGACAATCGGTCCAATGCTGGATGAGGCCGGGTTTGATTACACTGTCGTCGCTCCAGCACCATAGCTTGGAGCTCTCTGTAGATGTCCTGTAGGTATTATGACTCCGAACGTAGTCTGACGGTTGGTGTTCGAGATCTCTTAGAGAGCGGTGGTACGTCTGGAGATCTTAGAAGTGCCGTGGCATACAGTCCAGGTGCTCGTCTTGAGGCGGGTCGGTTGGCCCATAAGGACTGGCAAGAGGCCGCTAGTGAGCAAGACCTAAACTACAGACCCGAAGTTTCCCTTAAAGTCACCTATTTGGTAGATGGCTGGGAGTGCACAGTACGCGGTCGTGTAGATGGGCTAATCGCTAGTGAGTCCGGTGAATCATGGATTGTAGAGGAGATAAAGAGCACCCTTTTACCGACCAGTAGGATTGACGGGACGAGCTCTCGTGACTGGCCTCACTGGTGTGAGCAGCTTGAGGTATACATCGCACTCTTATGCGAGATGGGCCGAGAAGATGTGACTGGCGAGTTAGTCGTTATTTCTCTTAGTGATGGCGGTAGGGTCAGCTTGCCTGTGATCCCTGAAGTAGCCCGAGTTCGCCGGGAAATCTTAGCCCGCCTGACCTCTCTTGTGTATCGCCGAGATGAGTGGCTGCGATGGAGAGAGTTGCGCCGTGTAACGGAGGTACCGTTCCCTCATGAGACGCCCAGGAGTCACCAGGTTGAGATGGCAGAGGAGGTCTCTAATGCTGTAGCAAGGGGGCAACAGCTGCTTTTGAGTGCACCTACCGGCACGGGAAAGACTGCGGCAGTTTTGCACGGGGCCCTTGTTGAGTCTGCGCGATTAGGCAGTAAGATCTTCTTTGCTACTGCTCGCGGCACTCAGCGAGAGATCGTCGAACGTACAGTGTTGAGGTCTGCCGAAAGGTCAGGAAGATCTGGACTACCATTGAGAGTTGCCTCAATCACGGCTCGTGAGAAGGTCTGTCT
>CAWVYO010000228.1:0-5605 GCA_963934385.1 uncultured bacterium | reverse complement strand
AGCCGCGCCACCCTCTTTTCCAGCGGTATTATTGGTCATGGTACACCCTGTGATAGTCATCGACTCCGCTGAGTTAACAGACAATCCACCACCGAAGGTACCTGCTGTGTTGTTGTCAAATGTAACCGAACTGATTGATAGGGCGCTCTCAGCATACAGCCCTCCGCCAAATTGTGTGGCGCTGTTTGAGGATACAGTAGAGCTTGATAGCACGATGATTTCACCGTTATTGTTTTTCATCGCTATCCCGCCAGCGAATACAGAACTGTTGTTTGTTACTGTTAATCCAGTGGCTGTTGATGCGTTTAGTAGGTAGATTCCACCTGAGAAAGATGTTGCGCTGTTGCCGTCTAGTGTCAAATCTGTGGCTTTAATCATCGAATCGGTCACGATCGCTCCGCCTCCAATGTCAGCAGTGTTGTTGTTGACGGTAGATGAGGTCGAGGTGAGTTTCACACCGAGTTCTAAGTATAAGCCTCCAGCGTTTGTAGCGTTGTTGGTCGATATGTCTGCAGTGGCTAGATCAATCTCGATTTCACCGGTGACATAAGCTCCGCCCCCAGATGCAGTGGCGATATTATTGGATACGGAGGTCTGATCTAGTCCCAGGGAGTACACGTTGGAGTTTAGGTCGCCGAAGGCGAAGATCCCAGCGCCATAGTTTGAGCTGTTGGAGTCTATTGTGGAGCCTGTAAAAGCCACGTCGGTGTTGGCAACGTACACTCCTCCGCCCCATCCAGACGTTGAGGTTGTAGATGTGAGGTTGTTTGATATTGTGGTGGAGTTTAGGATTGAGTTGCCTATTGAGGCAGTGAATCCGCCGCCGGCGTCGGTAGCTTCATTGAATTCAATTAAGGTTGTGTCGATCGTGAAGTCAACCCCGTCGAATACAAAGACTCCTCCTCCATATTGAGCGTAGTTGTTCGAGACGGTAACGCCCGAGATACCTCCGTCACTAAATGCGACTACACCCCCGCCCCAATCGGTAGATGTATTTGAGTCGATAACCACAGAGCTATAGCCAGTTACTGTGGATGAAGAGAGACCAATCCCCCCGCCATAAAGAGAGGAGGTGTTGTTTTTAATCAGCACATCGGTCAGGTCGACTGTCGCCAACCTATAGAACACGCCGCCACCTATTGTTGTCGCGGTGTTAGTTCGAATAATGGTGTTGGTGACGGAGTTTACTCCCTCCGCACCTAATATTGCCCCGCCGTAATCAGCGCTGTTGTGCTCAAGTACGCTGTTGGTCACCGTCAGCGAGTTGGCTTGCCAGGCCACAATTCCGCCACCGATACTGTATGTGTCGTCGGTGGCCCACACTGAGTCGTAGTTTCCAACGCCGCCTGTAATAGTGAAGCCATTGATAGATATGTCGCCGCCTGTCGCAGTTATTACGGAGCCCAATTGGCCGCCGTCGATTGTGGTGAGGTCGCGCCCTGAATTTGATTCCAAAGTAAGGGAGTATGGGATTACAATATTCTCGCTCCAAGTTCCCGCGCATACATTGACGGTGTCACCCTCGGCTGCGTTAGAGATCGCCTCTTGAATCGATTGGTAGCTGCCGACATTGTTTACGCTAACGGTGCCATCCTCCGTTGTTGAGGCATCGCAATCGTTGTCGATGTCGTCACACGCCTCGAGGGCATTTGGAAATATTAACGGATCGTTGTCGTCACAGTCACCGTCACCTTGAGTGAATCCATCTCCGTCCAAGTCAACTGGGGGCTCTCCTGTGTCCGTCCCTGCTGTGCCAGTGTCCCCTGTTTCAGTGTGGTCACCCGTGTCTGTAAGCGTATCTCCTGTCTCTACGGTGGTACCCGTTTCACTCGTGTCTGTGTGGTATGTCGGCTCTTCGCCCCCGCCGACTTTGCCTCCACTGCTGTTGCATCCGACGGTGGTTATGGAGAATAAAATTGTAGTCCATACTCTCATGCATCCCCCTATTTCGGTCAGTTTTAGATTGTTGTGAGAATTATTGACCCGTCTTGAGGTCGTTTGCGAACGTTCATTTGTCGAGCATTTGTGAAGAGCGCACCCTGCGTCTTATGATAGCATTTGATTCGTCACATAACTGTCGCTTGTGTGACGGCTGCTGACGATCTATTTGGCGAGTATATTACATAAGGACACGTCAAGTGAAAGTAAACTGGGGGACATTGTTGGGGGTTGCTGCTGTTGGACTGACTGGCTGCATGGACTACAGGATCATTGAGCCAGGAGGCGATGATACTGAATCAGTTGACGGTTCGGCGGTTGGAGCTAATGACGACAATGGCTCTGTGGGCGAAAGTTCAGGAGACGCTGATATTGATATCGATGAAGACGATATCGATGAGCCAGATGGCAGCACAAATGATGGATCTGACGCGGGTTCTGTGAGGGCTCCAGCCGTTGGAGATCTGGTCATTCACGAGGTTATGATCGACCCTTCAGCTGTGTCGGACGCCGATGGTGAGTGGGTTGAGATCTACAACAGGGGCGGATCGCCAGTTGATCTTCTCGACCACAGGCTGGCAGACGACAACAAAGATGACTCTGTTATCGTCGAGACATGGTCCGGATCGCTTATCGTAGATCCAGGTGAGTTCGTGCTAATTTGCTCACTCGATGATTACTTCGATAACGGCGGCGTAGACTGCCACGGTGTGATTGAATACGAGACCTGGGGAGGTGGGTTTGCTCTCTCCAACTCTGGCGATGAGGTTATTCTGCTAACCCCAGATGGCGACGTACTTGACGCTGTAGAATATGGGGAAGGTTTTTCAGTAGCAGGTGTAGCCATGGGGCTGGACAATGACTGGGTCACCCACACAGGTAACGACAAAGAGAGTCACTGGTGTGAGCAAGATTCTCGCATGTCTTTCGGCGATGAAGGCACCCCTGGCCGTTCAAACAACTACTGCTTCTAAGCTGCAATTCTGGCTGAGTCCGTTATCTTAAAAAAGGTCAGAGCCGTCTTAGATAGGGCTCTTGTGCGGAGGCCGTGTTGAAGAGATCAGAATTAGTAGAGTGGTTAGACGGCCATTTGTTGGGTTCCCATGCCCGTGACTCCGCCATTAATGGTCTACAGGTAGAGGGGCTCGAAGAGGTCGAACATCTGGTTATAGCGGTAGATGCATGCCAGTACACTATCGATAAGGCAGCGGAGCTAGGCGCCCAGATGATGTTTGTGCATCACGGCCTATTTTGGGGAAGGGAGAGCGCCCTCGTGGGGGCACATGGCAAGAGAGTCCGGGCACTTAATTTGGCCGGTATTAATCTCTATGCCGCGCACCTCCCACTCGACTCTCACCCCACCATGGGAAACAATTCAGAGCTGGCTCGGTTACTCGGTCTCATAGATATTCAGCCATTTGGCTCTTACCACGGCGAGCCCATTGGGGCGTCAGGTACTTCGGAACCCATCTCTCGGGAGGCTCTGGCTTCGAAGATCTCAGAACTTCTCAATTTTGAAGTACAGGTACTCCCTTTTGGACCCGAACAGATCCAGAGGATCTCAATGGTTTCGGGCGCTGGTTCTCAGTCTATAGGTGAGGCTATTGAGGGTGGGTTTGACCTCTTGATTACAGGTGAGGCTCCCCACTATGCCTATTTCGATGCTGAAGAGGGGGGGATGAACATGTTCTTGGCTGGTCACTACGCCACGGAGACGTTTGGTGTAAAGGCCTTTGGCAAGAGAATAGCCGACACGTTTGGTATTGAGGTGACCTTTGTCGATCACCCTACTGGGCTATGATCTCCCGTTTTTGGTAAGCATTCTCATGGTTGCTCACCGACCAAATCATGGCGTCACGTCGATGAATTGTGCGGATAATTCTTTGTGGTCGAGTTAATCATTCGCGATGGTATTTGATGAGTCACCACTAAAAGATCTCTACCGCCTTGTGGTATGGGGTCCGTACAGGCGAGCGCTCTGCACTTTGCCGTATGGTCTAGAATTACGAGCCAACCGACTTCTCGGTTTAGGAGTGTCGGTAGGTGCTCGTGGTAAAAAAGCCAGGGTTGTAGAAAACCTAAGGCGAGCGTTCCCTAAAAATAACGATCTCGAAGGGATCGCTGAAGGCACATTTTCCACTCATTTTATGGAACAGTATGTGAGCTGGTCTTTTGGCAGAATTAACCTAGATACACATGAAAAATATCTGGAGATTAGAGGTCTTGAACATCTGGAGCAAGCTTCCAAGAGAGGTAAAGGTGTAGTCCTTATGCACCCCCATATGGGTCCAGCTCAGATGCCCTTGATGGTACTAGGAGTCAAGGGCTTCAAGATGAACCAGATAGGCGGTGGTGGTGTTTCTCACAAGATGTCTGCGAGAGGAGAGTGGGCTGAGGGTTTGCGCCATAAGTTTGAAGAACAGATTCCCGCAGTCATTTGGGACGGCGGCGGTTTTATGCGCGGCGTTTTACGGGTCTTGAACCGCGGTGAGATAGTGATGTGCGCAATGGACGGCACGGGTGGCGGAAAAGAGCTCGGCAAACGAATAGAAGGCACTGTGCTAGGTCAGAGAATGCTGCTACCTGTTGGGGCAATCTACATGGCCTGGAAATCCCAAGCCCCTCTGTTGCCTTTGGTTACATGGTTTGAGGACGGTCGAGTCATTACTGAGATTTTCCCTCCTGTTGACCTCCCTTACGATTCTAATCGCAAAGATGTGTTAGAAGCTGGGGCAGAGATCGTCGCTGCGTGGCTTGATAAGTTCCTTCGGGAGCACCCAAGTGACTGGCACTTCTGGGATGAGTTTCAGCCCGGAAGGTTTTTAGTGGAATAGCTCCACAAGCTCCAAGAATGAGATTGCGCGTGAAAATTATAGGAATGAACCGACTGTTTTTGATTTGTGCTGGTTTGGGGACCTTGCCTGGAGTGCTGTTTGGACTTTGGGGTCGCTCTGTGAATGAAGTTTTTATAGACTCCTTCGCTCTTTTCTTTGGTGTGGTAGTTCTGTTGCCAGGAGCTGTCTTCGGTACTATTGGTTGGCTCTTGCTCAAGAGGCGTGTCAGAGGCGGTGGGTTCGGTAGAGTAGTATCTGCTTTCTACCTCATTTTGGCAGTTGTCTTGGTTTGGCTCAGTTTTACACCACGCCAGCAGGTAGATGGGGTAGACCTACTAGTCTTTGGGGTTGATGGCGCGACTTATTCGGTGATCGATCCAATGATAGAGGCGAGCGACTTACCTACTTTTAAGCGAGTTATGGAGCAAGGAGCCTATACTACTCTGCACTCAATGGAGCCCATGTTCTCTCCATTGTTATGGACTACAATGGCTACGGGAAGACCACCAGAAGAGCACGGAGTAATGGGCTTTCACGTGCACGCCACCGACGTCCAGGTGCCTCGTTTTTGGGATGTGGCGGAGGCAGAGGGCAAGAGTCTGGGCATCTATAAGTGGTTGGTGACATATCCACCTCGTGAGGTGGATGGGTTCATCGTTCCGGCTTGGCTTGCTCCTGGTCCCGAGACGTGGCCGTCAGAGCTGTCTCCAGTAAAGGAGATTGAGCTTTCCAATCGCCTAAAACGCCAGCGAGTGGATGCGGTTCGAGGCACTCCAGAGCTTCTGTTTGCCGCAATAAAAAGTGGGCTTAGATTCTCCACTGTGCTCGAGGCA
>CAWVYO010000227.1:0-5624 GCA_963934385.1 uncultured bacterium | reverse complement strand
TATCTCTTACAACGATGCCCTCTGCCAAGACAGTGTGGATGACCTAATAGCGGCGTGTACAATTAGTGGTTCGGTGGAAACCTACGACAACCTCGGCACCTGCCCCTGAGGTTTAGGAGTCAGCTAGCTGGTGGTCGCCGTATTTTTTAACTTAGTGAACACCAACACCGCGACTTCTAAGCTCTTGTACAGCGTCTACCGCTCTAGTGTTGTCGCTGTCGTAGTATACTGGTGGTTGACCCAGCGGTGAGTCGACCTCGAATGTAGTAGGTCCTCTAAAGGTCTCACCAGTCCATAGATTGGTCCAATTCGCTTGTGGTAGATAGACGTCGCGCTTGGAATCACACGAGAAGATTCCTCCGCACCCCTCTAAAATAGGCGCTACGAGGAAGCCTTCCCCCAGCATGAACTGATCGTCTACCGATAACGCAATCACATCATTTGGGTACTGTAGCCAGAGGTGCCTAGCTACTGGCCACCCGTAAGCCTCAGCCTCTTCAAACAGGGTGCTTCGATACTCTGCAAGGCCAGCAAACACACGGCTAGCCCAGCTGAAGTGCTCTAATTGGTCATCATCATATACCTGTGCGTTCGCCGTTGGTTGATTACCTTCGTGTGTCCTGAGAAGGCTAGTGAATGCTGACATCTCTGCCCATCGTTTCAGCATCTCTCCTTGTCGAACATATCCAAGGCCGTAGATGCTCAGTGATGTATATCCACCCGTATCTGAATGGTTAAGAGCAAGCCCTGAGAAGCCGCCGCTGATGAGCCCTCTTAAAGCTGATGTCATCCCATCATAATTGTCCCAGGTCGTTAGCTGGTCTCCTTCCCAGAACATTAGGCTGTAGCTTGGGCTCTGAGTATGTCCAGATCTGTTAAACGTCAGTATTTCACCGAGAAGCCCAGCCTCTTCTATGGCCTCACGGTTTAGCCTCATCCACTCTACAGGATACCTGTTGTGGTAGTCGGCAGCATCGCTACCATCGTGTAAGATAGCTTCAAACGGGAGGGCCTCTGCGAAGTCGACCATCCACCCAGCGCAGCTTGCGTTCTCTACTAGCTCGTCAATCAGCACATCTTTCATCCAAGTGCGTGCCGCTTCGTTGGTGAAGTCCAGTAGCGCCACGTCGAAAGCGGTAACTGGTATCATCAAGGTGTCGCCATTCTCATCTTTAACAAAATAGCCACCATTTTGACCCTCCTCGAAGAGGTGGCGGCTTGGTGCTGGGTCCCTGTCTGAAACATCTAAAAACATAGAATTAATGTAGCAGAGAGGTCGGATGTTCTCTGAGGCAAGAGTCTCGACCCAGTCGTCCCATATGGGGTGCTCATCCTCATCCAACACCCAGTTCCAGAGGACCTGTTCGCCGATAAACGTCTCGTTTATTCCAGACCATGTCTGGTTCCATACACCAGATATCTCAGCGCCTGCTTCGTTAAGCTTGTCAACCAACACTAGACCATCGGCTAATGGCCTAGCCAGAGCGAGTATAGCCCCATTTTGAGTCCAGTCTGGAGGAGCAGGCATCCTCCCTGCGTATTCCGTGAATCGCTCTATAAGCTCTAACGGTGAGGTCCCGTAGAGCGCCTCCCATGAGATATCTTCGTTGAAAAGTCGGACCTCAGTGTAGTCATCCTCTGTAAAGTCAAATTGTGCGTATGAGGTCTCCTTTACGAAGATAGAATGCAGCTGACTAGTGAGGTAGTGAGGTGCAGCGTAATAAGTCGTACCCTCCGAACCACCTGAGCCTGGTGAGGCTAGGTTTACTACCGTAGAGATTATTGGGTGTCCTCGACCAACACCGCCCTCCTCTGACAGAACATCAATTTGGCGGCCATTTAGGTTTAGATCATTGTGGGGGAATTGTTCACCCATTCCAAAGATGTGTTCATCGGGTTCTGCATGAACCTTGATACTGCTATAATTCAAGGTTGAATCGGACTCGGGCCTGAGGTTGAATGCAAGTCTACCCTCGCCAGCTTCACATATTTCTAGGGTAAAGGTGGCGTTGTCACACCTCCCGTCAGCATCAGAAAAATCGCCTGAGATCTGAATCACACCGTTGGCGCTATTTACCTCCTCAAGTCGAGGTGAATTACACATGAAAGTTTGATTGATCTCTATATCGAATGAGCCCTGATGCTCTTCAGCATGAAGATCAACCCCTCCAACTGAAAACCACGGCGCGGGTCCAGACTCAAAAACGTTGTGGCCAAGGTCGTCAGAGTGCATGGCGATCAGATCTCCAGAGGAGTCGATCTGTACGATAAAGTCGCCAACCTCGAACTGACCTTCTGGATCTACTGGGTCTCCAAATGAGAGCCCATCCTGACAGGTGCCAGCCACATGGGTGGTGCTAGTATCGTCAGTCGGCGACTCGGTATCGATTGTAGGGCAGTCCGCTCCTGTAATCGGGTTACCCGTGTCACACTCATCGACAGTGTTGGTATCCTTTCCAGAACCACAGGCAGCTAAACATAAGACCAGGGAGAATAGTCGGTTTGGTATCATAATGGCGCAGTATACCTAATAGCACTCGTATTAGGGCTTTTTAATAGCATTATCGTAGATACCAAAGATTAGCTTTTCAACATTTTGAGGTTCGACTCACCAAGAGTGTCGATACATAAAAACCGATCGTTCATTTTGGCCACAATTGTCTGGGATTATTGTATGGGTTGCGATAGAATGACGGTGTGCAGAAACTAGCCCATACCAAACGTCGCCGCGGCCGCCCAGCGATACCTGTGGAGACCTCTGCGGTTTTGTCGGCCGCACGCCAGGTCTTCGCCTCCGCTGGTTACAGAGGTGCGAGCATGTCTAATATCGCCAAGACGTGTGGTGTGACCAAGGCAGCTATTTATAACCACTACTCTAGCAAAGAGGCGCTCTATTTTGCCGTTCTTGAAGAGATTGTGGCGAGCCTCGGGGGGATGATCGAAGGGGTTACTGGAGAGTCTGATGATTTTTTCCAGAGCTTGGATGCGCTGGGGGAGGGGGTTGTCCGTTATTTCGGCGCTAGACCAGAGGCTGCTCGTCTTATATTAAGAGAGTTTGTCGATAATGGTCCTTTTCAGTCTGGACCAATGGCGCCTCTGTTCGAGCAGGTACTTCAAGGTGTTGTAAGCCTGTTATCTATGGGGATGGTAATGGGAGAGATATCGACCCAAGATCCACAGCAGTTGGCTGGTAGCGTGATCGGTATACACCTGCACTGGTTTGCAGCGCGACCCATGACTGAGTCACTGATCGGTGCTGACCCATTCTCAGCATCTGAGATAGATAAGAGAGTCGCTTCAGTTAAGTCTCAGGTGAGGAGGCTCTGCGCTGGCGGCTCTGATATAGGCTAGAGAGAGATTTTAGGCCGAATATTATTTACAGGCGTATGGTTCAGCGTCTGAATGTATTTGTTAATGATGGGTGACCAAAGCTTAAACGAAAAGAGGTGCCTCAATAATCATCGAGGCACCTCTTGTTAGCTGTACTAAGTTGGCTACTAAGGTACGCTCACTGCACCCATGTTGATTAGGGCCTCGTAAGCTGCTTCGCCTTCATTCCAAAAGTCTTCACCTGCTGTGTCAAGGCCTGTCTGCCATAGCAAGAAGGCTGTTGTTAGGTTTAGAATGGTATCGGCTATCTCTTCCTCAGTGAAGCTGTTGTTGCTACCCTGACAGAGTGCAGTACACAGGACGTCGGTTGGTGATTCGAAGTCACAGTGGTCTGCGTCGGTGATCCTAAGTGCGACTGAGTTGCGAGCCACGTCATAGACACCAAGCCCAATATCAGAGCCGTTACAGTCTGTGCTCTCTCCATGTACACCAAAGATTGGCACGTTCACGCCAGGAGCAGTCGCCTGTCCTACATAGTTCTCACCGAAGAAGTCTTCAGCGTAGTCAACTAAGTCTAGTCCGAGAATCGCAACAGTGTCTACGTCTAGAGCGCCAGCCATAACCGAGCGGACACCGCCAGAAGATTGACCAGCGTAGATAACAGGTCCGCCGCCTAGGTAGTCGCTGAATGACACTAGGTCAACTGCGTCTTGGTCAGGGTCGTTGTTAAGCAACCAGTTGTGGCATAGTGTAACTGTAGAGACTGAAACTCCCCAGCTCGCCCAGTGTGCGGCCATGTCTACCATGTTCCCTTGATTTCGTGAAAAACCATGTGAGAGAATCACGTGCGCAGCGTCAGGTGCTCCCTCTGGAATGTTTGTAATAGTGTCGGTTGTGCATGAATCGCTAAGAGCTACCGATTCGCTAGTGGTCAGTACGTTGTATGGTCCAGGGAAACTTAGGTCTGGAGTGTTAACTGTCGTGTCAGTATCAGTATCCGTAGTTGTGTCGGTACTGGTATCAGTGTCCTGAGTATCCACACCAGTATCTTCACTGGTTACGTCACCTGTGTCTGTGGTAGATACGCTCGTGTCAGAACCAGTATCTGTGGCTGTTGTTTCGCTTGTATCAGTTTGAGTTGAATTGTCTCCACCCTCAACCTTTGAATTGCAACCAGTTGTAAGTACGATAGCTAAGAGTAGTTTTGGATACATTTAAGGGGCCCCTGTTTTAGTGTTTCGGCTAAATAACCGAACGGTTATTTAGCGCAAAGATAATGGGGTCCAGTAATGGTCAATTAAATCTCAAGAGCCGTGCTAAAAGGCTGTTTTTCGTCATATTACTCGGCAGTTCTCTGCTGCTTTGCCGTGCGTTCGACCATTACTGGACCCCACAAAGAGCTTCGTCTGGAGGACCATCCTCTATGATAAGGCAGTAAACCAAGAAATCACTCCGTGGCGGCTGTGCCGCTTGGGCCCAAGCCCACGAGCCCACAGGATGCTGGAGCTGTAATCAAACTAAACATCAGATTCAACATGCAGCGTGTCACTTGACATGCTAGACTGTCACTTGACATGCTGAGAGGGAGAGCGATGAGAAGTTTCGGGATTTTGGTGGTGGTGTCTATGTTGGCGGGTTGTAATCAGGCCCGGGATGATGAAGATACTGATGGTCCTACTTATGAAGAAGATCCCGCTATCGTGGATCACGTGCTCGTTATTGGTGCGGGAATGGCAGGGCTAACAGCTGCCCGGGCTCTGCACGAAGAAGGCGTGACGGTCACAGTTTTGGAGGCCCGAGATCGCCTAGGTGGTCGCGTGTGGACTAAAGATGTGGAGGGGGCGTCTATTGAGCTTGGGGCGTGGTTTTTTCACGGAGTCTATGGGAGCCCTCTTGCCGACTTTTCGGATGCCCAAGGGATTGACTATGCACCGTATAGGCTGTTGAGCTCTGGCATGGTTTGGGACGAGGCCTCCGACAGTCAGGTTGGCGGCATGGGAACGCTTGTAATGGAAACGGCCCTGTACCAGTTTTGGGAAGAACTCCCCGAGCTTAGAGACGAGTTGGGTGTCTCCGCCGATGCGCGTTTAGGTATTGGTTACTGGCTAGATAAGCAGAGCTGGGAGGGGAGAGATCGACGCTTGGCGCAGTACACGATCGAGAACATTATGGTGGAAGTAGGCGGCTCTGGGCCGTCCGACACAACATCCCTCGAGTGGTTGTTTGAGGGGGTGGGGCTTGGTGGCGGGGATCATGTACCAGAGGGTGGTTATGAGGCGGTTATCAACGCCATG
>CAWVYO010000226.1:0-5655 GCA_963934385.1 uncultured bacterium | reverse complement strand
CCTGAGGGCATTCCTGCTAATTTGGCGCACTGGATACCATAAGAGCGGCTAGCGCCACGCTTTTCAAGCTTCCTTAAAAAGATGATCTTCTCGCCCCACTCAGATACGGCTACCGACAGATTTACAACGGATTTCCGAGTTGAGGCCAGCTCAACCAACTCGTGGTAATGAGTCGCGAAGATTCCTCGGCAGCGTATTGAATCCGTGAGACCCTCGGCGACAGCCCAAGCGATAGCCAGCCCATCAAATGTACTGGTGCCTCGACCGATCTCATCAAGGAGCACCAGCGACCGACTTGTAGCGTAGCGTAATATGTTTGCAGTCTCAGACATTTCTACCATAAATGTTGACCGACCTGAGCGGATATCATCTGAAGCCCCAACCCTTGTAAAAACTCGATCACAGACGCCGATATGAGCGGATCGAGCTGGTACAAAAGAGCCCGACTGTGCCATGATTACAATTAAGGCCGCCTGTCGCATGATTGTTGATTTACCAGACATGTTCGGCCCCGTGAGCACAACAAACCGCCCCTCTTTTTCACCGAGAGAAATATCGTTGGGAACAAATGCCTCCGACAGTCCTTGGCGTTCAACCACAGGGTGTCTACCATCAGTGATGTCCACAACACTAGTGTCGTCGACTTTTGGTCTCACATAACGGCAATCGATTGCCAATTCAGCGAAACCAACAAACACATCAACCCGAGCAGTAGCGGCTGCTAATATCTTTAAAGTTGGTAAAGCTCCTTGAAGACGATCTCTTAGTTCTACGAATCGTACATACTCCAGAGATCGACGACGCTCATCTGCCCCCAGAACCTTCTCCTCAAACTCCTTGAGCTCAACGGTTATATAACGTTCGGCATTTGTAAGTGTCTGTTTGCGTATATAGCTGTCTGGCACCTTGTGTAGGTTCGCTCGGGTGACCTCAATAAAGTATCCAAATACCTTGTTGTAGCGCACCTTTAGTGACGGGATACCTGTGGCCTTGCGTTCCCGATTTTCAATGGAAGCAATAGCGCCCTTCCCCTCTTTGGAAAGGCGAATTAGTTCATCTAGCTCCGCATCTAATCCACCGCGAATAAGACCACCTTCTTTGACTGATATTGGAGGCTCATCTACTAAGACCCGGTCTATTTCCATTGCTAGTGACTGACCGAGAGTTTCCGGAACAAACGCCGCCAGTTCAACAATCTTTGAAAGGGGTTCAAACACAACTGGCAAAGCAAATAATGATGCCTTTAGGTTCGCTAGGTCTCTCGCATGAGCCGTCCCTTGAGCCAGTTTACCTCCTATTCTCTCTATGTCGGATACAAGGCGGAGACTTCCGCGTGTAGCCTCTCGCACTTCAACCTCTCTGATAAACGCCTCGACAGCATCGTGACGTACAGAGATAAGCTTTTTACTCAAGAGCGGGTAGAGAAGCCACTCTTTTAGTAAGCGGCCACCCATTGGGGTTGTTGTGCGATCAATGTGGGCAATCAGGCTGCCCGATCTCCCGCCAAATAGCGATTTGACCAACTCCAGATTTCGACGAGTCGTCTCATCCATCACCATATGCCCGGCAACTGAGTAGACTTCGATACCTAAAAGGTGCGGTAAGTCAGAACGCGAATTCTCCATAGCATAGGCTACAACAGCGGCAGCGGCTCCTACTCCAACACCCAATTTCTCACACCCAAAACCACTCAAATCCCTCACCCTGAAACGAGCGGACAATGAGGAATGACCAGCTGAAACATTGAACTGTTCATCGTCTACCACACTCAACGGGATACCCTGGAGTCCAGTCAACAATAGTTCATCTTTTGAAATGGATGTAGGAATGATTATCTCGGAGGGACCTGCGCGACGCAGCTCCTCAATCGCGTCTTCGACGCCATACAGTTCAGTCACCCTAAGGTCACCTGTTGATACATCTAATAACGAAAGTCCATAACTACTACCAGAGACGGTCAGTCCAGCAAGCCAGCAGTGCTCTCTTGGCGATAGGCTATCGGGGTCTAAAATAACCCCAGGGCTCACGACCCTGACAACCTCGCGCCGAACAATACCCTTAGCATCTTTTGGATCTTGTACCTGATCCGCTATTGCAACCTTATATCCTGAGTCAACCAAGGTCTGAATGTACTTAGCGGCTGCGTGATGCGGCACACCTGCCATAGGCACTGGATCAGGCGCATTCTTGTTGCGAGATGTTAGGGTCAGTTCAAGTTTTTCGGAAGCGAGTTTTGCATCGTCGAAAAAGAGTTCATAGAAATCTCCCATCCGAAAGAACAAAATGGAATCTGGAACGCCCGCCTTAAGCTGCATGTATTGCCGAAACATGGGAGTATCCAGTGCACTCATCAGGAATTTCTCCGAATTCTAGCGCCGTAAAAAGCGTCCTCGTGAAAACGTTGCGGTGCTGAAAGTGTAGCCTCTTCAAGACTGAAATTCGGGTTTTCAACTAAGAATTGGGCGACTAACTCGGCGCCTTCTTCTGGAGCAGGAGAGCAGACCGAATAGACCACCCGCCCACCGATCCGAACCCTTTTGCTGGCATTGGTAAGTATTTCTAGCTGTTCTATCGCCATCGCCGCTGAATCAGTAGGTAGCGTGCGCCATCGAATTTCTGGATGGCGCCTCAATGTGCCTAACCCCGTACACGGAGCATCCACCAACACCGCATCCATCTCAGGACCCTCTAGTTCTGGGCTCAACACCCAGTCGACCTGTGATACCCCAACATCAAACCCCAACCTTTCAGCTGACTCCTTAAGTCTTATTAGGCGACCCTGTGACCGATCCGTTGCGTAAACAGTCGCCCCTTCGCTCGCTATTCGCATGGTTTTACCACCCGGCGCGGCACATACATCTAATACTTGCTCACCTTTTTGAAGCTGCAGAAGCTCAACGGTTGCTGTTGCGGCAGGGTCCATCACCCACCAACTACCAAATCCAGGCAGATCCGACACAGAACCTCGAACACCGCCGAGCACCCAGGCATTTTTCATGGGGGTACCAGAGACCATAGCCGGCTCTATCCACTCCACTGCTTCACGTAGCTGTTCAACTACCTCAACCTGATTTGGCATTATGGATATACCCAAGGGCGCAACTTTGTCGTTTGCTCGACACATTTTCTCTGCGCCTGACTCACCGTAAAATCGCTTCCAGCGCTTAACCAACCAATCAGGATGATTATCAAAGACATCTGGCTCAAAACTGTGGGAGATAGATTTTCTTAAGACAGCGTTAACTACTCCACGCGCCCGCCCTTTCCCCAAGACCGCCACGAGCTGAACCGCTTGATCCACAGCAGCGTGGTTAGGCGTTCTAGTTTCTAGTATTTCAAATAGACCAATACGCAGAGCTACCCTAACCTCTACGTCGAATTTCAATAACGATGACTTCCCCCCCGCCTCTGCGAGGTGCCGGTCTAAACTACCACGCTTTCTCAAAACGCCTTGTACGATGTTCCAAGCCAGACCTCGGTCGGCGGTAGACACACCGGCGCTTCGCCTGTCCATCTCACTATCTGCATGGTAGCCGGACTCTGTCGCCTTAAGGACCGCACCTGCCAAATTGCGTCCTGGGTTCAAACTGGATTGCCGTTCTCGCCCTCGCGAACTGTCTGGTCGTTTGTTGCGACTCACTGCGCAGCTCTAATGGCCATTATTCTCTCCACCATGGAACTCAAAACCTCCACTCTATGTGCCCCCGAACATCGGTACCCGTCGACCCAAAAAGTAGGAGATGTCACGACACTATTAGCTGACATCATTTCAATACTTTGATTTATCTGTTCTTCCACCTCGGGAGAATTATATCGAGCCTCCACTCCATCCTCCTGCATGAAAAGTGCGGATGGGGACTGGGATGTGGCTGTAGCACCACCTCCATAAGCAGATATTACTCGCTCCATACTTACTCCAGATAGCGCAAGCCTAGTAGCTTCCTGAGAAAGTGAGTTCCTCTCCAGCGGTGTATACCGATATGAGATTTCAAGTTGGTCTCCAAAGGTAGACTCCAGCTGCGCCACAACTTCTAAGACCCCCGGAGTAAATGGGTCTACCAAGTCCAAACCTACATTGACCTGTACAGCACCGGGTGACGGTGGTGCATATGGGCTAATCGGTTGCCATGGCTCCACAAAGGTCACCTCGGCTCTCGCCATATCTACCTGCTCGTTGTTAATCGCTACACTCACCACATATGCCGCATAATCAGGGATATTGACGCAATAATCTTGGTCGCCTCCTAAGAGGCAATCAGCGGTACTTATACCTTGGGTCATACACGGCTCACAAGGTCCAGTAGTTGTGTTCAGCAACTCTAGGGCCCTCAATAAAGGTGCCTCCTCTAGCTCCTCCAGTTCGATCAATAAGTGAGAAAGCTCTCCTTTTGTCCGCTCTGAAACAGACAGCGGGGTAGCGCCGTCTGGGCGTGTTGGCTCTCTCAAGTTTACGATCGTCTGTGATCGAGACGATGGCGTAATCTGTGTTGAAACACCGTCCTCTGTAGGTTCTCCGCATGCGAAAAGCGAAATAAATAAAAACACGTGGGAATCTCCGTTGTCTATGTTCCTCTAACCCGCATTCTCAAAAAAAGAAATGGCCGCCAGCGAGGATCCCCTCTGGCGGCCATGTGGAGGCTAAAAGACCTCTTTTTACTCTGTTTCGCCCATTTGAGACGCGATGTCTCCCATGAGGTCACCAAGGCTAGACTTAGTCTCAACTGCTGTAGGAGCAACGTATGGCGCTGCCTCTGTATCAGAGTCGTCACCAGCGGCTTTCTCTGAAAGAGAGATTTTGCGATCATGGCTGTCTAGGCTCATGATTACAGCTACAATCTCTTTTCCTGCTGGGTACTCAGTCTGCCAGTCGCCGTCAGATTCTTTGAGCTCAGAGACGTGAACTAGTCCTTCAACTCCTTCTTCAAGCTCAACAAACACGCCGAAATCAGCTTCGTGAACGACCTTACCAGTGATTACCTGACCTAGGAAGTAACGCCCCTGTACTGACAACCATGGGTCATCAGAGAGTTGCTTGATCCCAAGAGAGATTCTCTCGTTCTCACGATCGATGTTGAGAACTCTGGCCTCAACCTCGACACCGCGCTCGAAACGATCTGATGGGTGACCAACTCGTTGGCCCCATGACATATCTGAGATATGAACTAAACCGTCGATGCCCTCGTCGATTCCAACGAACACACCAAAGTCAGTAATGTTGCGGACTGCGCCTTTCACGATGGTACCAACTGGGTAGTCTTCGGCGATCTTGTCCCAAGGGTTAGCCTCTAGCTGACGCATACCGAGAGAGATCCTCTTGGTAGCCATATCAACACCGAGAACCTTGGCTTCAACCAGTGCTCCAAGCTCTACGATCTTTGATGGGTGCTTGATGCGCTTGTTCCATGTCATCTCTGAGATGTGAACGAGCCCTTCAATACCATCCTCAAGTTCGACAAATGCGCCGTACTCTGGGATAGAAACGACCTTACCGCGAACGATAGCTCCGATTGGGTACTTGTAGTCAGCCTCTGCCCATGGGTCAGGACGGATTTGCTTGTAACCTAGAGACACGCGCATTGCGGACTCGTCAAACTTGAGAACCTTGACCTCGATCTCTTGAGATACCTCGAAGAGCTCGCTTGGGTGAAGGATACG
>CAWVYO010000225.1:0-5660 GCA_963934385.1 uncultured bacterium | reverse complement strand
GGACGAATCCAGCCAGATATCATTCGAGGGTACCGCTATAATCTCTCGATATATTGTCCCGCCTGAACTTCGAATCACAAATGTACCAGAAACATCCTGAAAAGTCGTAGTGCCCCAGCCGCTGGAGTCGGTAATTACCTCATTAGCTTGGTCGCCTATGGTAACCATCAAAGTCTCTCCAGCGAGGACAGTGGAGCCAGATGATAGTGCTCTAACGACGACTTCAACTAAAAGATCAACCCGCCTTGCTCCCATGTGAATATCGACAAGGGGACCCGGTTTAGCCGGCATCCGCCAGCCAGCAATTATCGAATCATTTTGCACACCTATCTCGCCGACGAAATCACCCCTCAAGACCTCGGAGTGAGGCTCCTCCACAATCTCGCCGTGACTAGTAGATAAGTGTAAACCAGAAGCAAGAATACGGTCACCGTAAGCATCTAAGAGAGATGCTTCGATTTCAGCAACTGGAAAATCTGCCGACAACTCTGTTGGGTAGACGCGCAAGCGGATTCTACTAGGCTGCCCTCTTACCACTGGAATACGATGAGCAGCGTGTACAGTGTCTAGCTGACAGTCAACGCGATAGTCAAACCCTCCCTCCAGTGCCGAAACTGGTAAGGTCGACCTCCATATTCCCTGAGACACCTCTCTCAATGGAAGTTCATGCCCGTTTCCGCCCAAACAACGAGGTGTTGACCCGCCACTATAAGGTCTTCCTCTACCGGATATAGCGGCTATGTGCAGTTCTGGAGGCGCCTCCCCTACTCTGAGTTCACCAGTCTCCAAGATGGCCATTGCTGGTACAGGCCTGCCACCAGTAGGGATAGTTGTCTCCTGGGAGTTTCCTAGCGGATCCATAAGCGAAGCCGTTGCCGAGACTTCACCCGGACGAACCCGGATGTTCACTGAAGCTGTACCTTCGGCATCAGCAACGACTGGACCATATGACCTACCACCAATAACGACGACCATTGTGGTACCGGGCTCGGTACTAACTGTAACTGGCACCAATGATGCCAGCCGGATTGGAGTCCAGTTTACCTCGGTACAAGATGCGTCATGGTTGGCGACTCCAACCAAAGCCAACCGAGGGTGGCGATTAGTATCAGAACTCCAGGACAATTCCTCCTCAGTGCTTGACCATACGCCTTCGCTGCTACCATAACTTTTGTTATCGCCGCAGGATTCACTCGTGGGGATTGATAGACTCTCCGCTCTTGATGTTCCCGCGTCCACCGCTGTAGAAAACCGTTCCGTGAATGGTTCTCCCACAATAAATGACGAAGCGAGATCCTCTCCACCCTTAGTTCTGACTGTTATCTGAACTTCTCCGGACTCCGGAGGTCGAAATTCAGTCACCCAGACACCCTTTTCTCCGTCAAAATCAACGGTTATAGTCTCAACACCATCTATAGCAACATCGGTAATAGAGAGAGACTCCGCACCAGTAGTTTCACTCTGTCCGTCCCAAACCAATAGTTCAAGAGTTGTCTCCTCACCTGCTACTATTGCCCCTGTTGGAGACGCTACCAGCAATTCCGAAGCTGAAGCACTCTGAAAAACAGAAACTAGTACGCAAATCGGGAATTTACCAGTCAATATGAATCGCCTCCTGTACCAATTAAAATAACAGATCAAACCTAATAAAGGATCTCAAAGTCCCCTATAGGTGCCTGACTATCTCGCTCAACCTCACCCTCACTCATTGTTGTGTGACCAAACATATTCTCACTATACAGAGTAAGTTTATTATCACCTTCTTCCAATGGAATACCGGTAATTTCGAATACTCCGTCAGAGCCAGCCCTTGCCTGAACTCGCACACCTACTCTCTCCACCCAGACCAATGCGCCAGGCTCAGTGATTCCTCTAACCCTAAATGCCGATGAGCTGCTTGGTTGGTCGGGCCACTCGACCTCGAGCAGTAAGTTCGTAGGCAGACGCTCAACAACTGGCGGTTCGTTGAGCCCCGTTACTATTATACGCTCGCCGGCACCAAGGGCCTCTATGTCTCCAAACCCCAAGAGGGTCACCTCGCCTCTAGTGGTCTCCAACCCGAGTCTACCCCCTCCGTCAATCGCAACACCAAAATCTGCTTCCACTGCGGTAATTTCTCGCCCGTCCGCCGATACTGATAGTTGCTCACCCCCCGGACGTACCCGCGCTCTGATTCGTCCATTAGCGAGAGCTACCTGGAGACCATTTTCCCCGCTCCCCAATATCTCCATTCGCGACTCTGATGCCAACTCAATTCGAGTGCCCTCGCCAATACTCAGCCCAACTCGACCCCCGACTCCGGTCGTAATCCAGTCTGAGGTCTCGAGCATTTCACCCGCGACGGGTGACCTACTGGAGTCACCACTATTAATACTGACATCTCCATCGACGTGGTCGACCACTAGACGAAGCTCGACATCGTCACCAAAGATACTCACGTAGACTCCTGCACCCACGACCATTACCAATATTGCCACGAGTAGAAGCTGTAGAAAATCCCGCATTAGACCTCTTCTCGTTCGTTAAAATGGAGCTCATACATGATGTTAGACTCGTCATTATTTTCAACTAATGACCCGCCGTGCTCTTGCATGGCATATCTAGCCACCCAAAAGCCCATTCCAGATGCCAACCAGTCATCACCACGCGGGCGCTGCTCTCCAACCATCCTGACAACAATCACTGCATGGTTTTCCTCGCCCCCCGACTCCAGCACAATTGTCCCTCCGGGCAAAAGCTCCGATCTCAACGAAAGGAACAATTGAGTAAGAGCTTGAGCCATTAAGGGTCTGTCTAATTCTACCTCTAAGCCCTCTTCCACCCTATTCTCAGTGTCGACTTGTCCCTCTGCAAGATTAGATTGTATTAGGGACAGTACTTCGGACAAAAAACCACCCACATTTGTTGCCATGCGCAAGGAGCGCTCTCCTGAAGAAAACCTGGCCAACAATCTCAGTACTTCACGGCACCTAAGCGCCTCTAGTTCGATCTTACGGAGGTACTCCCCTCTCTCCTCTGCTCCCTTAATAGCGCCTAATTGAGAGAGTCCTAAAATACCGGCAACCGGGTTGTTTAATTCGTGGGCTAAACCAGCTCCCATTTGTGCAACAGCAGCCATCCTAGATGATTCTACTAGGCGTTCATGGGCCTCTTCAAGTGCGGCCGTACGCTCTACTACCTTTGCCTGCAGGACCTCATTAAAGGCTTTTATCTCTCTATTCTTTGTCGCGATCTTCTCCCGATCAGATGCTAAGCGGCTGGACATAAAGTTGAAAGCCCTAGTTAGTTCAGCAACCTCACCGCCACCCTTTGCGCCTAACCTCAAACCATAGTCTCCCTCGGCTACACAAAGCGCAGCATCTTTGAGACCTACTATTGGCTTCGCAAGCTGTCGAGCCCCCACAACTCCAAGCGCCGACGCCATGATTATAGCCAGCCCGAACATGAACCATGTCCTCTCTCTAATTGAGTCACCAGCCTTAGTAGCGACCGCCTTTGGAACTGCCACCACCACACTCCAAGGCAATTCTCCAACTGAGGAGAAGGCACCAAACACTTCGGTTCCGTCGCTGAGTTGATAATCCAACTCACCCTCGAGTCCGGTCTCAAAGAGCGTAGTAATACCGGGCTCCACCAACACCCCTGCCTCTCCTGCCAACACCTTTCCGTCAAACAAAAGGACTAAAGCACGACCACCACCAGCACGATCTAAGAACTCCCGTTCAAGATCCTTCAAGGACAATTCCACAGCTACGATCAGTGCGCCCTCACCACCTGCCAAAATTGAGACTGGAACCACATAATTAGAGGTGCCCTCAGGAAGATAGGGATCACCAACCGCAACCTGACCATCATCCGAATTGAACAGTGGAACTCTAGAGAGGAAGCCCTCCTCTCGCTGGGCACCGATTATCTCATGCCCCTGTAGACCACCCGCTATGTCACGTAGTCCTTCAGCGTAAACAGGTCCGGAAACCACCGCCCCCGATTGATCCGCAATAAGAGCGATATTCACCGGAGTGAACTGCCTGAATAGCAAGCGTAAGAATCCCTGCTGTTGGTCATCTGTGAGTTGTTCTAAAGCAAAGCTCTGAGATGCGACAGCCAAACCCTTTAGGTTGAGGTCAAGCCAAGTCAGAGTATAAAGTGCCAAGGAATCGGCCCGGCTCGAATGAAGTTCGCGAGTCTGTTCCAGGGAATGTTTGTTGGCTATATTGGTGGCTGCAACAGCACTCAACAACAAAGGAACTACTGCAGTGGCACCAATTAACAGCGTCAGTCGCACCCGGAGTTTCACAACCCGTCACTCGGAAACAATATAGTAAAAGTCGTCAACCCCGGTACAGAGTCCACAGAGACAGTGGCTCCAAATTTTGTGAGTAGCCGGTAGACTATGTTCAAACCTAGCCCAGTCCCT
Organism: uncultured bacterium; assembly: GCA_963934385.1. Classification (GTDB taxonomy): domain Bacteria; phylum Myxococcota_A; class UBA796; order UBA796; family CAJQPC01; genus CAWVYO01. The sequence continues at coordinate 1,243 of CAWVYO010000225.1, read as the reverse complement.
TTACCAGGCTCCTTTGTAGTGAAAAATGGGTCGAACACCAAAGGGTTATTCTCTGGGGAAATACCCACACCATTATCGACTACTGTTACCAAGGTCCCCGCCTCATTCTCTTCGCTGTGGACCACCACGACTGCCCCGCCATCTGGGTGAGCCTCTAAAGCTGCCTCACAACCATTCCTTATGAGGTTCACAAAGACCTGCTGCAACTCATTTGGTTGAGCATTACACGAGGCCGATTTCGATACACTAATGTCAATTTCTACGCCCGTAGATGCATCTCCCCTTTCGATCAACTGAGCCGCTGAGTTCACACATTTCAGCAAGTTGACGCTAGATAGATACTCCCTACTGGAAACCCTAGAGTAATTTGATAGACCCAATACGATCTCACGGATTGATTTTGCGTAGGTGACGATCTCCTCGCCGTACTCTCTAATGGTCAACAAGTCATCTTCTTCGCTTATTGCCTCTGCTAAGCCCAATACACCGAACAATGGCGAGGCGATTTCATGGGCAATTCCAGCCGCCAAAGTTCCTATTCCAGCCAATTTTTCAGACTGTACCAAACCTGCTTGCAACCTCTTTGTCTCAGACAAGGTCTTACGTAACTCTGAGTTTGTAATCTCCAGGTCCTTCATTAACTCCACATTTTCTTCTGCTATTCGCTGCTTGTCGACGGCTCTCTCAACCTTCTTTCTAATCTCGAAGACGTTGTTTAGAGGTTTAAGAACATAATCAAATGCATCTAATTCTAAGGCAGAGATGGCAGACTCAAGGCTAGCGTAGCCCGTGATAAGTATCGCTTCTGCCAGCGGGTTTATCTTTTTGGCCTCCCCCATGAGCTCGAGCCCATTGATGTCGGGAAGATTCTTGTCGGTCAGAAGAATGTCGACACCGCGACTACGCATCGCCTCTAATGCCGAGGAACCGTTAGCGCAGGAGGTAACTATCCATGGACCATCTTCAAAAACGGCTGTTAAAATCTGTAAAATTACAGGCTCGTCATCAACAATGACAAGCCTCCGTTTTCGCTCAATGTCGGTCAAAATTATGCCTCTACCAGGGATCTCTTAAAATGTAATAATAGCGATGATGCCTCTGGACTTGGAAGAAACTCTCTCAACATTTCCATCGCCCTATCTACGCCAAACACTTCGCCATAGTCATCAATATAACGCTCGAACCTTCCTCTATTCGTTGCTCCCGTAAGCTCTGGGTGAAACTGGGTAGCATAGACTGGGCG
>CAWVYO010000224.1:0-5719 GCA_963934385.1 uncultured bacterium | reverse complement strand
CAGCATTCTACGTCTTGAGGGTCTCCAAAGCTATTTTCTGGGGTCCTCACGATGAGGCTGCATGGCCAGACTTAAAACCACTTCAGGGAACAGAGTGGGTAGCCCCTATTATTCTCGCGGGTTGTATTATCGTTTTCGGCTTCGCACCTAATCTTCTTATGCAATACATCGACGTCGCAACCGTTGAATTCGTCACAGGAGGTGTGCGATGAGTCTTTCAAGCTTCACGCCACTCGCATTGGAATTAGCCGTATTTGGCTTGGCTATAGTTGTGCTCATTGCGGATCTATTTCTAAAGACTCCAGAGAAGCGCGGTCTAGGCGTGTTCTGCGGCACAATGCTGACCGCAATTCTGGCATCTTCATTCTTCGTGGAAATTGGCGGCGATTCGTTTAATGGCGCGTACGTTTCAGACCCCTTCGGGCTTTACATGAAACGAGTGCTCATGCTCTCGGGCATAATCGTTAGCTTCGGCTCGGTCTCTTTTGTGGACAAACGCTGGCCTGCTAGACAGGGCGAGCATTACATCTTGATACTGTTTTCCCTTGTCGGAATGTTGATGCTTACAGGCGCCCAGGACTTAGTAGTCTGGATTGTCGCATTCGAACTTGCAGGCGTACCAATATATGTACTCACAGGTATGTCGAAGGACAAAAAATCGACCGAAGGCGCATTGAAGCTTTATGTCATAGGCGCAGTCTCTACGGCGTTTACTTTGTATGGCTTTTCGCTTCTTTGGGGATTAGCGGGATCTACATCTTTTGAGCAGTTGGCTCTAGTGGGACCATCTCCCCTGTTTATTTTAGGAGTCTTACTTGTCGTAGCAGGTATTGGGTTCAAGATTGGGGCAGTCCCCTTTCATCTTTGGATGGCAGACACCTATCAAGGGGCGCCTGGTCCAACCGTCGCCTTTATCTCCGTAGCACCAAAGGTAGCGTTAGCCGCTGGTCTTGTTCGGTTGTTCATCGGGGGCTTATCTGGGGTAAGTGGAGCCTGGATAACCTTAATGTTGATTCTAGCTGTAATAGGAATCATTCAGGGTAACTTATCCGCGATGGTGCAGTCAGATTCTCGACGCATGTTGGCTTTGTCCGGTGTAGGGCACACTGCGCTACTTATGTTAGCGTTAGCAACAGGAGGAAAGCTGGGAGTTGCGGCTATTGCGTTCTATAGCTTCGCCTATGTCGTTACAAACATGGGAATATTCCTTGGTGTCTCAACTGTAGTAGAGAGCGGCAGAGACGGTTCAATAGCATCATTTGCAGGGCTATCCAGAATCGCTCCAGGGTTATCTCTAGCAATGCTCTTATTCTTGTTATCTCTTGGCGCTATCCCCTTCATGATTGGATTTTGGGCCAAGCTGGTGTTGTTTTGGGCTGCGTGGACTACCGGTATCATGGCACTACAAGGAGTCGTCGTTCTTGGAGCCATTATGGGGGTCGTTGGACTGTTCTACTACATGCGGATCTGCCGCTCGCTCTATATGTCTGAGCCAGTGAACAACCAACCAGTCACTATGGAGCCAAGTAGCATAATTGCAATCTCACTCTGTATTTCTGGAGTTGTGTTGGCTGGGTTTTACCCCGCTCCGTTCATTGATGCTGCCGTATCCGCCGCAGCCCAACTAATTGGCGGCTGACATCACATATCGTGTTTGATGAATACCAAGTGTTGATTGCCAAACGGAGCTTCGGCTTCTATTATTTCCCACGCCAAATTGTCGATATCTCGACGGTCCAGGGAGACAGTCAGTAAGTGAGCTCCGCTCTGACCCATTATAGAAACAGCTAGACCCGTCATCTCGGTCTCTACCGATTTGAAGAGCCTTGCGGTGCCGAACAATACAGTCAAGGCGTCGGAGATTTGTGGCTCTGTAAGCCCGCCTGCTCGGTCGTCGACCGTTATGGTGACGTCTATGGGATTTATGGGGGTACCGTTGTTTATTGAGACACGAGAGACCGCACCGGATGAGAGCCTGACCTCACCCCCAGAAATGGTGCGGGACTGTTCAACCAGCAGTGTCCAGTCCAATAGATCAATAGGGAGCTCTGCTCTACCTACAAAGGCAGACACCATAGATGTCGTCTCTGTTCTGACTCGCGTTCTAACCTCTCGCACTGAGTCCAACCCAATAAGTAATAGTTGAGCTCGTACAGTCCGAGAAAGTGATGCCATAGAGGGTCTTTGACCTCTTCTAAGTGCTTCGATCACTTGGTCGCGACTTAAGAGCTCCGAGCCCTCTAGTTGCTCTCCAATACTCCTCGCAAACTCCAAATATCTCTCAACATCTGTACGTGCTGAGTCCCTTAAAGGACCCGACTGACTGGTACCTAGCACGACATTACTTCCTATTAAGGCGGCTAGGTTGTGATCGAGATGTCGGTCAACGTTCTCTGCTAAACTAGCTCGTATCTGAATGATAATCGACGGAAGGAAATTGGAGGCATCAACGTCCGCTGGAGCGTCATTCGCTGATAATAGAGCCAACAATGGTCCCACAACACCGATTGGTTGCGAGAGTATATACTGCCCCAATATTGAACGCGTGCTCTCGTTAGTGAGCAGAAGAGCATAGGCTATGGACTCTACCGCCTGACCCGATTGTAGGCGTCCTAATAAGATTGGCGCCTGTTCCTCACGAATAGCTGCCACTTGCCTATGGACAGACGAGCTGTGACTCAGAGCATTTTCTGCTTGTTGGACTGACTGTAGCAGCAACCCTCTTTCTAAGCTCGCTCTGGATTGCCGTACGTACAGACTTGCAAGCGCCCGGTTCTCATTCGCACCAAGCCTCACCGCCTCCTCGTAGGCTCCAATAGCAACGTTAATGTTACCCTGAGATGCTGCACTCGCTCCGACTAGAACTAGTGTTCGAGTGCGAGTACTCAAAACAAAATCTTGTCCACCCCATTCTGAAGCTAGTGTTAATCTCCCTAGCGCTCCTTGATAATCCTGATTTCGAATTAACCCCTGTGCATCTTCCAAGAAGGAAGCCGCAAGAGCTTCTCTGATCTGTTGAGTCTCCGGACTGTCGGGATAATTTCGAGCGAACTGAACCAACTCACCACGGGTAGCTTGACCTCCGAGTTCGCTATATGCCACTGCGGCACTGAGTTTCCCCATATTGCTTTCAACCAAAGCTCGACTACTGCCGCTAGGAAACCAAGCCAAATACCTCTCTCCTGCAGAAAAATCAGAGGTCGACCTATTCGCAAGACTCGTTTCAGCTCGCAGAAATGCGCGGTCAACCCATGAGGCTAGCCTCGGACTTTCACGAGAGGCCTCCACTACAGCCAATGAGCGGTCTGTGGCTATCTCGCCAAGAACCAAAAGTGCTCGTTCGGCCAAAGGGCTCGGTCCAAAAATGGCCTCGCTAAGTAGTGAAACCGACAGGTCGCCTTTTCCCGCTAACCGCACAAAAGCGGGCTCCCAAGCAGACGCCTCTCTCGCCCCGAGATCAACCATAAGCTGTTCGACCTCTGCCCTCTCTTCGGCGTTATCAAAGTCCTCAAAATTGTACCTAACGTTCATGGGGCAGCCCATTAGCATTGTCGACAAAAGCAGTGCTGTAGACCTCATCTTCATACCCGTTGTTTCTCTGGAGTCAGTTCTTCATTTATCACAACTTTATGGGACAACAACCAGTTGGTCAATGCGGTCTCAACCTCAGTAAAAGGAGCCATCGAAATGAAGTGCTCTTCGTGATCCGCAACTCTACAAACCAATTTTTTACCTAGGTACGATCCGTGAATGGTCAAGGCTACCTCTTGTCCATTTACTGAACCACTGGCAGTCAATCTTGGACCAGATTCTGTACTTGGTTCATGAAGACCCAATAGAGCAACACAGCGCCTGTAGCAGCAGCCGTCAACAGCGAAGCTCACTCGCCAAAACCAATTATTGGCAAACCGAAGCCATGAGGCCAAAAGCAAGAGAATAATACCAGCCAAGACACCCTCGATTAATGACTCGTCGATATATGTGCTTGCTCCTTCAAAACCCACTCGCCGACCTCGCTTAACAAGTAAATATCAAATGATTTCTACAAATAGTAGTGTGCGCCTATTTGACCGCCCATTGACCAAGTTAGGTCCTGGACTACAAATATAGTTGGTGACACCTGAATAAATATATCAATCGGGAGTGTCGGCAATGTCACCGACGCACCGCCAACAAGGCGTGGGCCAAATGCCATACTATTATCATTTACTGTGTATGAGTAGTCAAACCCTACTCCAGCTCCAGCATATGTGGTGATGAAGTAGTTGCCCTCATCCTCCGACATGTGTTCGAGGGCAATAATATAATCCATAGAACCAGTAAGAGAGCCTTTCTCACCTAGGTTTCCACCAGTAGAAAATTGAATGGCTGAATCACGGCTAAACCAGAGACGCCCGGTAAGCCCAGTAGGTGTTCCCATGGAGACACCCAAACCAAAGGGTCCTCCTTGGCGCTCTGTGCTTGTATACACGGGGGCTGTTGGTGGCGCTTCAATCGGCACCTGAGCAACGGCTATGGACTGTAAGAGCATCCCTGCGATAATCATCTGTTCTCCATGTTTCACGACAACACTATAAGAAAAACACACCCTATAAAAACCAAATCTAAAAAGACATAGTGTGGTGCGCGGTACAGGATTCGAACCTGTGACCTTTGGTTCCGGAGACCAACGCTCTATCCAGCTGAGCTAACCGCGCCCATTCACTACCTCGCAGGTTTGAATAATCACTAATAGGTTAGATAACCAATGAAAAAACCCAGTAAGTATCCGTTATATAGAAATTATGTCCAGGTCTTAAGCCTCAGCCTCACCACCGGCTACCCAGACCCTCATGGCAGGCAAAATCGTGCTGCCCCACTCTGGCGACGTGCGCTGAGTTGAAAAGGTAGTAAACAGACCTCGAACAAGACCATGAAGCTCTTCGTAGAAATACATACGGTCGTAGATTGCTTCGTCTCCAGCAGCCTCATCAGGTGGAACCTTGGCGCTAGCAAAGTCCAACAATGGACCGCGCAAGGTTACTGTGTATTCACGTTCCTCAACCCTAAGACCTATGCGGATATCTCGGAGAACCTTTCCTCCAGCAAGAGCAGCCCTAGCTTCTAAACTGGTAGATGGATTTTCCCCTGTCATAACGGCTATAGGCTTGTCATCTGCCTGATTTCGGAATGCGAGACGTTCGTCAATCCAAAAGTCTACACGACCATGGGGATCGCCTAAGTCTATTGAACCCATCTCTTTCTCTGTTGTGAACCATAACCAAGTAAGGAAATCACACGATATTGATGCTAGTTCGTTTTCAATTGACATGTTGTTCCCCCACTTCTGAGAAGTCTGTGTTCCCTCGCAATTCTATTTCTGTGGCGACACTCTCATCGAGCCACTCCGCTGGTTGCTCCGCATGCAGCTCTAGCCCGAAGGTACGGTGAAACAACTTCCTAAACTGATCGTTCGCGCTCTCTGAGTGACTGTGAAAAAGAACTATGCCTTTGTCATAGTTCCAGCAGACCTCCATTGTTCTTACTCTCGGTAGCGTGGACGAAAGCATCTCCAACTCTTTCTGCTCCTTAATCTCACGCTTGACCCCCGCTGGGCATTTAGGCTGTCCCTTGTTCTCGGCCCATTGCTTAGCCGCCAGGTCTACGTGCGCCTTTAGCAGCGCTGCGGGGACAGTCTTCTTGTCGATTCTCAAGGCGAATAGAACATATGGCTCAAACA
>CAWVYO010000223.1:0-5723 GCA_963934385.1 uncultured bacterium | reverse complement strand
TGGCAGCGCCACCCCAATGGTCACCAACCCCTCCCCTTTCTCGTCATTTCCCGAAGGAATAGTGTCAGACAAGTTTACTGGTCCACCCAAAACAGCCTCACCGCGATCATCAGCAATCCCTTCCCTAAGAGGAATCACTAAATCTCGTCCAATCACCCCCATCACAGTAGCTAGGATGAGATCCGAAGAACTGTCAGTGTAGGCTGTTACGTCTACCGCCTCTCCCACTGTCACAGCAAACTCAACCTCGCCGTTTGAGTCCACAAGGTGTTTGACCCCATCAACCATTACACGGGCATCGGAAACAGGAGCACCCGTTGAACTCTCGATCACTCTGACCCAGATCGCGCCGTTATCTTGAACGGTCACTGCAGACTCTGCTATGACTCCATCATAATCGGCGAAAAGAGATGCCTCTCCGACACCAACTGCGTTGACCACCCCTAAAGAATTTACGGTGATCACTGTCTCGTCGGATGAACTGTATGTAATAGAAGGGCTCTCGATTATAGTGTCGGCTTCCAGCTCCCTTACAATTGACCGTACCTGCCATGATGCGGACGTGTCTACACGTATGGACTCAGGGTAGATCGCTACTGAAAATATCGCTGGCGCAATTTCGCCAGTATCCTCTGTGTCTATTGAAGAATCAGAAGAGGAGTCCGTCTGGACGCCTGTCTCATTAACAGTGCCAGTCTCGCCCTTATCTCCTCCGCAAGCAGGAGACAGGGAGACCAAGCCAACCATAGTAATAAGCGCCGCGATATATGTTTTAGTATTGGTCCTCATGGTATGTAAAACTCCACGCCAAACGGCCTTAGTGGTTCTCCGTCAAGATCTAAGCACGGATCAGCGCCCTCGACAGCTAAAATAGCATAGGAATACCCCGATGGAAACGGCTCCAGGTGCTGTAAAAGCACCTTCTGGCCGTCATCTACAAACTCAACGGTTACCTCTGGAAAGAAAGCTACCGCCCCATGCACTTGATCATCCAACGCGACTATCTGGAAATGACGCCCGTCACAGACCGACGTGTCAGCGACACCGCTCAATCTAAACTCAGGCAAGACTGCCTCCAAAACAGATTCATCACCCTGCTCGGGTACAGAGGATGCCACGTAAAACCCCAACTCACCCGTATCCGCCGGCCCTGTACCGCAGGCTCCAAAGAGCAGAAAAGACAACATAGAAACCATCATAAAAACCATTATCCCAAAAATCTTATAGAGAGCAGCCACGACTCGTCGAGAACCTCTATTAGCTCCTCCACTATTTCGCAGGGTGTACACTCCCCTTCATCACAGATTGATAACTCACCTAAATCGTAGCCGTTTATATCTTCGCCCGCTGCAGTAGCAACTACATTGCCATCCAAGTCTACAACACTAATTACTACGTCGACCACAGCATCTACGGGGATCCCCGTGAAAGCATACGAGCCTCTCTCGCGAGCGGTAAAGTTCATTACGCCCACCCCTTCAACACAGACACGAACAATCTCGATGTCGCTCGGCTGGGAGTCCACTAAGTCAAATTGTAGATCACTGGCGCGATGCTCCACCGAAACGCATCCCACAGAGGAAAGACCAACGGCTATGGCGAGCAGTCTTATCAAGTCATGCCTATTCTGGAGTCCATGAGTGCTTCCAGAGGACCCACGGCTCAGCATCCCCAGTTTGCTGGAACCAAGCAATCCCATAGCGAGGCACTAACCAATAAGTTCCAGCGAGCATAGAGCCTGCATTTGCGTCTCCATCGCCATCATCAAGCTCCATTCTCAGGCACTCGTTCCATTCCGCAACATAGTAGTTCGGGCACGGCTCTACACCGACAAACGTCGACGTGAATGTCATCCCTCCTGTCTGGGTCACAACAAAATCACTCGGCGCCATCTCGTCGTCGGCGAATATTAGAGGCGGATCAAATACGACCGGGTCCTCACTATTCGCGTAGTCCGTAAAGCCGTGGATCAAAATTCCATAAACTGAGTCTGACGACCAATCTACTATGTTTAACAAATCGCCAGACTCATCGTTATAAGTCTCAAACGTGTAGATATCATAAGTACCAGTAGCGGTTGGCGTTGAAGCCTTCTCTACTCGAATAGGGGTCTCAATGGACTCATCGTCGCTCAAGTATTGATACTCACGGGTCCCGTCCAAAGGAAACTGATTATCCATTAGGTAGCCTACGTAATTGTACGTGGCTCCCCCACACGACACTCCGCTGAGACCAGTAAAAATACTAACAGCTATAAGACTCTTTCTCATCTTCACTCCATATTTAGATGATTTACGGCGCATAAAGCACCGTTTCGTTGGCAAGGTAGCACACGTTTTGCCATTCAGCCAAAGTTAGGGGTGTTAAGCTACATCTACATTACAACTATCGAGTACTTGACCAGCTACCATGACCGAAAATCATCCCAAAATTGCGGCGATAACATTTGATGTAGACGGGACTCTCTACGATCTACCCAGGCAGAAGCTTCTGTTTGCTAAATATGCCATATGGCACCCAAAAGTGATCGGTGCTTGGGAGCGGGAAAAACAGGCGATGCGCGGGCAAAAGTTCGAAGACTACGACGGTGAGCTGCACGAGAGGATCTCGATATCACTGAACATGAGCCGCGAGAAAGTAGCAAAGATAATGCACAAACTATTCAAAGAGAGCTGGATCTCTACATTCAATACAAAAACGCCATTAAAGGGTATGAAAGATCTAATTACCGACCTACAAGTGGGGCTGATACCGATAGGTATTATCTCAGATCACGCCAGTTTAGATAAGCTAGAAAAAATGGGGCTTGGCGGATTGTGGAGCGTAAACATCGACTGCTCTGCACTAGGAGCGCTCAAGCCGCGCAGCGACGGAATTATTGCTGCTGCTGTAGAATTTGACTGTGTTCCCAAGAACATTCTTCACATTGGAGACAGAGCGGACACAGATCTGGAAATGGCAGAATCTGTGGGGGCCCAGTGCCTATTAAGGGGGCGCGACTGGCAGACCACTGCGGAGCTGAAGAGCGCCCTCTCGAGTATTACCAAAGGAAGCAGTACCGCCTATTGACTATGCCAGAGACTGCGCTAAACAGAGACTCACATAGCCATTTACGACCTAGTTTTAAGCTTGATTATGCACGAACCTTCCCACAAAAACTTCATTGAACTCATAGCCTCTAAACAAGGCAAGTCGGCAGTGTTGCCCGTATACCGAGAGGTCTTGGCAGATCTCGACACACCCGTGTCGGCGTTCATGCGTGTCTGCGGTGACTCCGACGAACACGCATTTTTACTGGAGTCTGTAGAGGGTGGTGAGCGTTGGGCTCGATATTCATTCATCGGGCTTGACCCAGCTATGATTATATCTGCTACCGGTAACCGATGCACTGTCACTGTTGACGGTGAAATCGTCCGTGAAATCGAATGTGACGACCCGCTAACTGTTCTAGAGGAGGAGTTAGGCAAAATCGAGCCCATTGATGTCGCCGGACTGCCCAGGTTTTCTGGCGGTGGAGTCGGCTGGATTGGCTGGGACGCTGTCCGTTGGTGGGAGCACCTACCAAGTCGCCACGAACCCACCAAAGAGGACTCACCAACACTACTGTGGATGGTACCGCGAAGCCTTCTCATTTTCGACAACCTCAGGCACAAAATACAGGTAGTCCGAATGGTCTTCACTGAGGATGTCACCTCTCCAGAATTGGCCTGGAACAACGCCTGTGCTGAGATCGAACAGCTAATCGACGATTTGAGAAAGCCCCTAACAATCACTCACGGCAAAGGGATCCCCGCTGGAGATATCACCTCTAATTTCTCAAAAGAGGGCTTTGAGGCGGCTGTTGAGACCTGCAAAGAGGCTATCTTTGCAGGGGACTGTATTCAGGTTGTCATATCGCAGCGGTTCACCCTGGACTATCAAGGGGCTCCACTAGACCTCTACAGAGCCCTAAGAGCGGTCAACCCATCTCCGTACATGTTCTTTTTGAAATATCCAGAACAGCTTGTAATCGGGGCGTCACCCGAAGTTATGGTGCAAGTCACCGGCAGCCATGCCACCGTAGCGCCAATCGCTGGGACAAGACACCGAGGGGCTACAGACCGAGAAGACGAAGAGTTAGCTGCAGAACTATTGGCAGACCCGAAAGAGATAGCAGAGCACGTGATGTTGGTAGACTTAGCCAGAAACGATCTCGGACGGATAGCTAAAAGCGGGACAGTCGAGGTCAAGGAGCTAATGAAGGTTCAGCGGTTCTCTCATGTCATGCACATAGTCTCTGACGTGAGAGGAGAACTAATCACAGGTCTAAACTCCTACGACGCCATACGAGCCACCTTTCCAGCCGGGACACTCTCAGGGGCACCAAAGGTTAGGGCTATGCAGATAATAGACGAATTGGAGCCCCACTCTCGAGGACTATACGGTGGAGCTGTGGGCTGGATAGGATTTGACGGCAACGCCGATCTCGCCATCGCAATTCGGACAACATGGCGTGTGGGCGGACAGTGGGTTTTACAAGTAGGGGCTGGGATTGTCGCTGACTCAGACCCTAGCTCAGAGCATCAAGAAACACTCAACAAAGCGGGAGGGCTACTTCGCGCCCTCGAGATAGCGGGGAGGGGCTTGTAGTGACTAAAACTCCCAACAAAGTGTTAGTGATCGACAACTACGACTCGTTCACATGGAACATCGTACAGTACCTTCAGGTTCTCAATGCAGACGTTCATGTGTTTCGTAATGACAAAATAACAATCGGCGAAATTCAAGAGATGTCCCCGGATAGGATCTTGGTTTCTCCAGGACCTTGTGATCCCGACAAAGCAGGTGTCTCCCTTGAGGTTATCGAGTATTTTCAAGGGCGAATTCCGATTTTTGGTGTATGCCTTGGACACCAATCAATAGGACAGGCTTTCGGCGGAAGAGTTATCCGTGCAAAACGGCTCATGCACGGCAAGACATCACAGATCAACCACAACAACGTCGGTGTTTTTTACGGGCTACCCAACCCATTCTTGGCGACCCGTTACCACTCACTAGCAGTAGAGAGGGAGACTCTTCCCGACTGCCTGGAGATCACGGCATGGACTGATGACGGCGAAATCATGGGACTTCGTCACAAAGAGATGCGGGTAGAGGGTGTTCAATTTCACCCAGAGAGCATTCTCTCCGAGAGCGGCATGGAGCTGCTCGCCAATTTCTTGGAGACCAGATGATCAGTGATGTGATGGAGAGGCTGTTAGCCAACGAAGATCTCGACGGTCCAACAATGGAGCGGGTGATGGAGGCTATGCTCGCAGGAGATTTGACCCCTGCGATTATAGGTGGGTTTTTGATCGGGCTGCGGGCGAAGGGCGAGAGCGTCACGGAGATAGGGGCGGCAGCCAGAGTGATGAGACGTCACGCAAAGGGAATTCCCGTTCCGGCGGGGGTACCTCTCTTGGATACCTGCGGGACTGGCGGCGACGGTACCGGCACGTTCAACATCTCTACCGCCGCAGCAATTGTAGCCGCCGCAGGCGGAGCTACAGTAGCCAAACACGGAAACCGCTCGGTTAGCTCTAAATCTGGTTCAGCTGATGTATTGGAGGCGCTAGGCGTGAACCTCTCGCTTCCGGTTGAGCGACTGGGAGAGATTCTTGAGCAGGTCGGGATCTCTTTCCTGTTCGCTCCAGCACACCACGCTGCCACAAAGCACGCAGTTGGTCCACGTAAAGAACTCGGTG
>CAWVYO010000222.1:0-5738 GCA_963934385.1 uncultured bacterium | reverse complement strand
CCAGCCGCTCCTCGGATGGCTTTAGAACCCTAGGTGAAGCTACAATGGCACGCTTGCCAGCTGCTTGAATGAGCTCAATGGCCTGACGTAATCCCTTAACTTCTAAGAAGTCCACGATGACATCGGTAAGCTCAGAAAAGGTCAGGGCTGCTTGGACTTGTTCCATATTGCGGCAAAGTACTACTAATTCCGCATGGCTAGAGAGGTCTACAGCCCCACCTATTGAGTTGTTAGTGCCGTCGAAGATACCATTTGAGACCATATTTGATGGGCTAGGTAGAATACGGTTGGAACTAATCTCCTCAGCTAGGCAGTCTATAAGCTCTCTACGTAGACGCTTGAGGGCACTTGGGGGCATGAATAGCTCCCCAACAAGGCGATTCTCCAGACTCTCACACTTGAACACTGTCCCGCCTAGTTTCCCAACAGTGTCTAGTAGGCGCTGAGAGTCTAGGGGGCGACCCGTTGCTTTCTCGAGTGGCTGATCTCCCGTAACCGAAGCGCTGCGACCATGGTCGTCCGTGACCCGAATGGAGATAGGGCTTCCCTCTGCGCCATCTACTTCGAACTTTAGCGGCGTCATTTTTATTGGGCCGTTTTTCCAGCTTTTTGTTACGCGACTTTCAAGCTTTCCATCTTTAGTTCTCCAGATGACATCTCTAGGTTGGATGCCTGTGAGGTCAAACGTTGCCGCAAATTCTAGGGTCACCTCGCCTGCTCTGGTCTCACTTTGCAACAGTTCTCCGCCTTGTCGTACTCTATATACGCTGGCTCCGAATTCGCTGCCTTCGCTTCCACCGCGTTCGAACAACAGCCCGTCACCAGCCTTTACTGGTCCGTTGATAGTGGCGGTTATGCCATCACTTTGCACTCCAGTTACGACCCCGATCTCTATTCCTCTGTGTTTGGGGTATTGTCCTTGAACGAGCCGCTGGTGCCTAGAGCCGTCCAGAAATCCCGGCGTGAAACCCCTTGAGAAAACCTGGCTGAGGTCTTCCATGTCCCCCTGTGAAAATTGGGGATCCACAGCGTCCCATGCCGAGTCTACAGCTCGACGATAGGCTCTGGTAGTCAAGGCGACATACTCCGGACCCTTGAGTCGTCCCTCTATCTTGAAGCTGCATACACCAGCCTCAATAAGCGAAGGTATGTGGTTTAGACCGAGTAGATCTTGCGGAGATAGAACGTGGTTTTGCTCGTTGCCCTTGTGGATGCCGTCTACAACGAGTTCATAAGGAAGCCTACAGGCCTGAGCGCACTGACCTCTGTTGGCACTCCTGCCCCCCCAGGCCTCGCTTGAGAAGCACTGGCCCGAGTAAGAAACACAGAGTGCGCCGTGTACAAAAACCTCCAACTCAATGTCTGTAGATTTAGAAATAGATCTGATCTCGCTAACGGACAGTTCCCGACCCAGAACAACCCTCTCTGCGCCGAGCGACTGAGCTATCATCGCCGATTCGGCGGAGGTTACAGTCATCTGAGTGCTGGCGTGAATGGGCATTGAAGGTGCTACTCGTCGAACTATCTCGCAGACAGCTAAGTCCTGAACAATGACGGCATCTACAAGACACTTGTCCATGTGCAGGATCAATTCCTCTATATCGGCAAGTTCCTCGTCGAAGACCAGTGTATTAATCGCTACGAAACCAGCCACTCCTCGCTCGTGGAGCGTGTCCATTACCGACGGTAATTCTTGAGGGGTGAAGTTTGCAGCTCGCGCCCGTGCGCTAAATGTAGAGAGTCCAAAATATACAGCATCGGCCCCATTTTCTATGGCGGCCAGTAATTGTGGGTGACCGCCAGCAGGAGCTAAGACCTCTGGTTTACGACCTATTCTAACTGGTGTGGCGAGGTCACTATTGTTGGTCTTGGTAGATGTCATATGTCTCAGTTAACTCAATTTTAGGGCTGATACATAAATCATCGCATTGGTCCTGAGAGGACAACAGTCATTCCTCCTTCAGCGCTCCAAGTTTTAAGTTCCCTTCGACCGTGAAAGTTAGTCATCTCTTCGGGACCGAAAGGATCGACTCCCTGCAGGCGCTCTAAGAGCAATGGATCGCGAATGTAAAGCAGGTGGTGCTCGGGATCGAGGACCACAGGTTTAATCATGGGGTAGAAACGCGGGTCTGGGGTCAAAAACCTCCCCCCAAATTCTCCCAGTATAGGTATCGCTATATTGGCAGGGGCCATGGCGTCTATGGGACCCACATGTTCTAGATCGTGCATTGACCCAATTATATGGAGACTGGTATCTCCCCTTACGTCAACAGCCTCTAGCCAGCCGTCTACTGTATCGTTGTCTGTCCATGGCGATGGGCCGTACAGGGCTACTGGGATCAGTAAGAGAGGAGTTAGCCTCAAGAGCTTGTTAGCACATCTCCGCGCGAGGATGGCTGTGGGGGCTACAGCTAAGACAGCCAACAGAGGTGCTGCTGGCGATAGAAAACGAAGCTGGAATAGGGGTCTCAAGATAGTAATCCCCACGCCCACCATCACGACGAGGATGCCAATCCAACCAATAATTTCATGCGGCGCACGGGACTTGAGTGAGCCCAGGCTCACCATAAAGAGTCCAGATGACAGGATGGTAATAAGCAGCAGGTTTACGTTGGGTAAAGCCTCAGTAAATCTCGCCCAGGAGTCTAATCTCATTCGGTCTTGAGACGACGTAGATTCTCCAGCCTTACGTAGGGTATTAATTATCGTCACTGGAGACGTCTGTTGTCCGAACACGTAGCCGTTATCTGTGTAGGTCTCTGGTGCCTGGTTCTCGTGAATCACAATCTCTTGGTGTAGATCCGCCTCGACAGACTCTGGCTCCAGGACATCAGCAGAAGTCACCCTTGCGTCTAAAGTCATGAGCGGTGTAGGGAAATTAGCGTAAGAAACAGCCAGAACCACCACTGGTATCGAGAACAATGTGATGTATTTCCCTATGGATTTGAATCCGTCCTTACGTCTAAAGAACAGCGCCAAACCCAGCACTGGTAGGAATAACAGACCTATGCCCAGTCCTTTTGGCATTATAGCCAATAGCCCTCCCCAGGTTATTCCAGCGGTGACGGGCCATAGGCGTCCACCGGAGCGAGTCGACTCCATCATCGCGATAATGCACCAAAGGACTAGCGCCGCCCAAGCCGAGTAGGCGGAAGACCAGTCCGCGGTCTGGAGCACCATTGGGGTAAAGGTGGACAAAATTGTAGCGGTAATGGCGCCCACATAACCAAACAGCCTCCACGACATCCAAAAAACGCCAGTGAGCAGTGCCGCTGAACCGCCAAGTGTAACCACCTGTACATTGACGTAAAAGGGTCTCGGGCTCATGCTGTCAAAGGCGCTCACGATCCAACCCCACAGAGGCCACCTGTGAGGAGGGTAAGGTATATCGGAGCCCACAGCTAGGGCTGACTGATACCATCGGTCCCAATCCGGACCGTGGGGAACCCAGTGTGGATCGTTAATCTGGTGTCTAACTATCAACCCAACCCAAATCGCCAAAAACAGCGCAATCGCGATGGGCTTTCCAAGAAGCTCTGGGCGATCAGTACTCTCAATATTGTCCGGCTTGGTCAGACTGCCGCCCCTCAACAACATCACAAGAAGGAGGAATGGGACTATCACGAGGTAGACGACAAATAGGCTCATTGACGATCTTTACCATCGCGGGGCACAGATTGCCCTCTTTGTGAGTTATAATTCATTTATCATGACCACCCCCAAGGCTATTACCAAAGCAGACCCGATTAACGTTGTGTTAATTCGACCACCCATCGTGCAGTTGCCAATGAGCTTAAGTTGCTATGGTGCTACGATGCCTATTGGCTTGGCGTACATTGCTGCCGCCCTAGAGTCCGCAGGGCATCGAGTGACAGCTATAGATGCGCCCGGCGAGGATCTAAAGGCAACCGAGCGGTTCGATTCCCCCGTAGGGCGCCTGGAGAGGCTTGGGTTGACCGCTGAGCAGATCGTGGCACGAGTACCTTCAGGGACGAAGGTGATCGGGATAACGAACATGTTTTTACACGAGTGGCCGGAGGTACTCGATATTCTCAAGGAGCTCAAGAGGGTCATTCCCAAGGCAATGCTCATCTTAGGTGGCGAAAATGCGAGCGCGTTTTGGCCGCATATTTTTTCTTTAACAGACCTCGTCGACGCGGTGGTAGTCGGGGAGGGCGAGGACACCGTCGTAGAGCTGGTCAACGCTGTGGCTGCAGGTCGGGGGTTGGCTGGTATTGCTGGTGTTGTTTGGCGAGATGAGAACGGTTCCGTGGTCGAAGAGGAGAGTAGGACTAGAATTAAAGCGATCGACGATATCGATCCACCAGCATGGCACCTGTTTCCTATAGAGTCCTACCTTGAAGCCGACGATATGTATGGTGTAAACAGAGGGCGAGCGATCCCTGTGTTGGGGTCGCGCGGTTGCCCGTACGTATGTACCTTTTGCTCTGCACCCCAGATGTGGGAGCCCAAATACATACCAAGATCTCCTTCTGAGTTGGTAGCCGAAATAGCCGGATATGTCTCAAAATATGGGATTCAAAATGTTAACTTTTGTGACCTGACGGCCATAACAAAGAGAAAATGGATTGTAGAGTTCTGCGAGTTGATGATCGAGGCTGACCTCGGCGTGGTCTGGCAGCTCCCAACAGGGACACGGTCAGAGGTTTTAGACCGCCCCGTTTTAGAGTTGCTGTACAGGTCGGGGTGTCGAAATATCACCTACAACCCAGAGAGTGGCTCTGAACGAGTGTTGGCGATTTATAAAAAACGGGTCAATGTGGAGAAGCTGCTGGGGTCGCTTGATTGGGCAGAAGACACGGGGCTAAATACTAGGGTGTGCTTCATTGTTGGTCACCCTAAAGAGGAGGTTGGCGATCTGATTGCCTCGTCGAAACTGATCGCCAAGATGGCGATTGGAGGCGTGCATGACGTTTCGGTTATGATGTTCTCGCCGTTTCCAGGGAGTGAGGATTTCAGGAACTTGGAAGAGGCGGGAGAGATAGATTTTGGCCCTAACTTTTATTATTTAGCTCTCGCTCGTGGTGGTGTCAGTCGTCAGGGGTTTCATCCAACACTTAGCACGACCAAACTATTGACCGCGCAGTGGTCGATGATGATAATGTTTTACTCTCTGTCTTACCTTTCTCATCCACGTAGGATTTTGGACAACGCGAAGGCGTTTGTTTCGGGTAAGGAAGAGACAGCTATAGACCAGTTGCTAAGAATTAAGGTTCGTCAATTTCAACGATTTATGCGGGTATCACAATGATAGTCGAAATGGTTATAGCGATGGTCACCTTCATGAATAACATCGATTTTTGTGTTTAGAATTTCGCTAACCACAGTGTTTCTCACCTCACTTACATCGTGTGGTGGAGATACCCCTTGTATGGCTGGGTTTGAGAAGGACGAGTCCGGAAATTGCGTAGAAGCTGGCGCATTAAGTTGGGATACGGCGGGCGGTGATGAGGTGCCTAAGGCTGCTCCGAGCCTTACGGTTCAAGAGGTTGGTCAGCTCATCGAAGAGAAATTCTTGTCTCGTATACCCGAGCCATTTTCCCTGCGAGACAGTTACCTCTCCATGTTGCAGGGTGCTGGTTTTGAGTGCCCCGATCTTCAAGGGAATTCGTTTGGGCACCAAGACTGCGTTTCAGAGCAAGGCTACCATTTCTATGGGCTCGCCTTTTACAAAAACAATACAAAAATCTAAAATAAAAAAAAATACCACTACAAAA
>CAWVYO010000221.1:0-5749 GCA_963934385.1 uncultured bacterium | reverse complement strand
GTGGTAATGATAGACCCTTCTGAGTTTAGTATTTTATATGTGACTGTGGCTCTTGAGTCGGAACGAGCCTCCACATTGAGGACACCATGCCTACTTCCAGACGCTACTGATACTACTATGTCATCACTGTCCTCTGTCAGTCGATAAGAGGTTAGTCTCCTCGTCTCTGGTAGCAGATTGTGACCAGCTTCAGTCTCGACAGCGTTGGCGTTTGTGTTGGGCTCTCCCCAAATGCAAGCGCCGGCGTCTTCTGTCATAAAGGAGATATTATGTGGCTCGGCTTCCGCGGGTAGCAACCAATCTATTCGCCACATTCCTCCGTCGGGTACCTCTATAATATCGCTCTCAATTGTACCGTCGCTAGCCCCCCTTCGTATGACCGTCACATTGGGCTCAATTACTCCTCCTGTTTGCTCGCCAAATGGTTCACTCACGGGGGATGAGGTGACCTGTATTGTGCATGGGCCACGGAGTGTGACTGAGGTACCTTGTGCAGGTAGAATTGTGATGTGTTGACCCTCTGCAACCTGGCTAGTCTCGGGGAGACCGGTCCGGTAGATATCGGTGGTATTTCCGTCTAGCCACTCTGCTCCAAGGGGGCGTAGGGAACCACTAGATATCTGCGCCAGCTCTTGCGGAGAGGTGCTGCCTGGACCGAAGGGTAGCCATTGAGAGGCCCTACGGGCGATAGATGATGGTAGTGGTTCGCTCTCAGGTGTGTTCTCGAGTCGTTTTTCGATCCTGAACAGTAGCCGCTGTTCTTCCTGAATTAGCGGGGACAGGGTGATGGTTCCGCCGCTGGGCATAGTCTCGTCTAGGTCGAAAGTAATATTTCGAGTGTCAGTAACTACTGTATTTGGACTATCACTGACCCATAGTGGCGAGCCCTCAGTGTTGTCGCTTATCTTGGAGCGAATCCAGAAGGTCTGCTCCATAGGTGCGCCCCCTTCGACCTCAAATAGCGCTTTTATTCCGTAGGTGTATGTATCAGGGTAAATCTCAACACTTTCCGATAGGTGCCCGTCCATTGGGGATTCTAGGTGTAAAGAGAGTTGAATCTCTGACACCAATTCCCCAACACGAAACCTAGCGGATCCGTCATGACCAAAGACATACTGGAGAACCTCTTCCTCTGGTTCGGTTTCCAATGGCGCCTCACACCCTCTTAATATGGTGTTCATTCCCAATATTGAGAGGGCCCATCCCAAGGCGCTCAGGTATACAGTGTTCTTGGAGAGCCCTCTCATCGAATCACTGCTGCGGCATATGCCGCTCCCGATTGAACGCTGTCCGAAAGGTTCATATCATTATCTGCAATCAGCCCTTGAAAGTTACCCAGTGGGGCCAACATAAGTCTACTTCCACGTCTGGCGAGTAGAAGTGGCAGCTGTTCCTCGGGCTCTACAACGATGGAGAGGCTCACGCCGGAACGCCTTGCCACAGTGACGAGACGTTCAAGTTGTCCTGGGTGCCCGCTAGTGCCGTACAGTCTGAGAGAGTCCAACACTCGACCGAATCTGCTCTCAGTCTCAGCTACAGATAATCTTTCGCCTTGCCCTAACGCAGTCAAGTCGTACTCAATCGTAGATAGACCAGCAGCCTGAAGAGAGGCAAGAAGGGAGGGGGAGTCTGATAGGGGGGGGAACGCTATTCTATATGTAGGGGAGAGGTAGACCGTGACCCAGTCACCGCCAGCACCCTCCACAGCTCTGCGCCTAAAATTAGTCGGATCGTGAAATCTCACCTGGTTAGGAGCCCCAGTATAGTGAGTAGATGTGCCTCCCGAACGTTGAACAAGCATATCAACCCTCGCGATTGATGCGTGGCTTTCGCTGTTGAAGTTGACCAAGGGCTGACCCGTTGAAAGTACTGCGTCTGCGCCGGGGTATTCGTCTTGTCGATAGGCCCTGACGCTAACTACGCTATCACCGTGTCCTGCCAAGATGAGTCTGCGCAAGATGGTCAATTCGGGAGAATGCTGTCTTTGTCGGGTGATTTCAAAGATGTCCGTGTCACCTAAGGCATTGTGCACCAGCAGCGCGGCGCCGTTTGACGCATCAAACCAAGCTCTCCCTATGCGTGTGGTGCGAAATTCTCGCCCGCCAACAGGTACCTCGATCACGAGACCACTCTGGGATTCGTCCAACTCTCTTCGTAAAACTAAAGTCCATGAGGATCGGGTGGAGTCTCCAAAAGCGGAAAGATAGACGAACTCATCGTCAGAATCAATATCCAGATCCAACTTTTCGGCGTTCCAAGAGGCCAGTTCTAGCCATTTTTCATCTCCCCTTAGCCCTTCAAGAAGCGGTAACAGGACGCCCCGATCTAGGGTGCCTAACCAGTCGGTTGTAGGTGCGATATGTAGAGCAGGAGACCACTCGCCAGCAAACAGAGAAGCGTCATCTATTTGTTCTTCATCTATTTGTTCTTCATCTATTTGTTCTTCATCTATTTGTTCTTCATCGCCTACTGGTATGTCTTCAGAAATATCTTCTAGTTTGAGTCCAGCGAGCCTGACTATGTCGGTTGGGGATATATAGATACTTGGAGTTTTTGGTGTTTCTAGCTCGGCGTCAGCAGACCCGAACTCAAGCTCAATCTCTGGTATGAGTGCGCCCAGTACGCCTAGATCAACACCGGCGCCCAGCTCCCCATGCGAAACAAAACGAGATTCCTCGCCAACTGCTACCTCCATAACGAAATAGCCACTCTGCTTCAGGTAGTGGATTAGGGTTGGGCTAGCCGCCACAGCAACCCCGTGTCCGTCCATATTTTCACAGAGTTCAATGGTTGCCTCTAACAGACCTGCTCTTGCTCCAGCATCTTGTACTGTGAAGAAGATTCCAGATCTAGCACCTGTTCTGACCCAGACTTTTTCTTGCCCCTCTCCGAGCTCGACAAGGGCTCCATCGGCATATATGGACACCGATGCATAGAGGGGTGACAGATCATCAACTGGTGATCCTGCAGTATTCGAGCGAAGTTCCCGCAACTCAAGCGGTTGCATGGAGACAGCGCTAGACATTGCTCTTGAGACCAGATCAAGGGGTAATGTATCTAAAGAGAATAGTGGAGTCGCTCCTTCGGTTAGCAACTCTGATGCTAGTATCTGCCCTGTATTCGATGGGTTTTGTTGCGGTGCCGTGGCACTTATTTCTGCAGACTGGATGTTACGGTAACCATCATCTGAAGGTTGAAGCACACCTGAGATGAAGGTGCCAAAGACAAATGCAACGTACGACGCCATCGCCGTAGGGACAATCACACGCCCAATATCCCCACGACGCCAGCACCTAACAGCTAGTAAGGCGGGAAGGAGATACCCGAAACCGAACACATCGCTGGCGACAAATCCAGGGTAGTTTGAGCCCCAAAAAAGAGCGATAAAAGTCTTTAAAAGCCAAGATAAGACAAATGCCAGTACGAGTGGACGCATCCCTGAGATATTGACACTCTTTAAAGGTCCAAAGACGAGCCCTCTGATTAGGATAACTATAGCCCCAACCTCTACAAAGGTAGCTAGGACCTTGAGCGGTTCACCCCATGCAATAGCTAAGAGTCCTGGGATAAGGATCCCACCAAACTCCCAGCCAAACCTCAGGTTTAGGTGGGCGGCGAGAAAAGCACCTATCAACAGTAGAATATAGGCCCTAGGTGCCGATATGAAATCTGTGGAGAGGTTCTCGTATGTGAACGCAAAGTCTGAGAGGTTTAAGTTTGTATAGGGAATCAAGATTGTAGTCAGGATAAAATAGACCGCTATGACGGGTAAGGTCACTAACGGAATGCCCCTGAGCACACCTGGCATCCAGAGGGCGTTTGCCAGCAATGGTACTAGAACGAATCCCAAAGAGTGCATCTCGCCTAATTGCCCGAGCCCGAGTGCTGAGAATGCGCCAGCAGCTGGTCCAGCCTCTATGAACAGCCTCACACCCACAGAGGCTAGTAGGACTATTAAGAACCGATCTCTCCCGAAAGGGCGGTCAAATGGACCCAGTTGAGGCAGAATAGTTCCGAAAAATCGGGCTACGAAATAGGTAAGCACCCCTTCAATACCAATTATCACCCCAATCTCTGGTCTGATTACCAAAATACCGGCTAGGTATCCTGGCACTACCAGCCCAGACTGCGGCCACCCCAGTCGCTCACCGAGCCACCACAACAACAGCACGCCAACCAACACGGCAGTGAGCAGGCTGTTGTCTAAATATACATTGGGAACAAGGGGAATCCCCTCGGCAAAAAACACTCAGTCTACCTATGATCTTTGTGGGTCACTCTACATAGAATCTGTAACACAAAATGCGGCTACCATGCTTGCGATATCAGCTACGGATTTTCTATTGTGGCGATCGTTTGGCTGAGTGATCAAATATAGAGACCCCGCTAGTTTTCTAGGGCTCTCAATATTGTACGTCGACCAAGGGTTGGGCAGCGTCTCAGAAGTCGCCGTTTTCGATAGTAATGTAGCCAGACCGCTCTCGGACATAGCCCCCGTATCGCCGCTCGTGTGAATTAATTTGAGAACTGATTTATCGTCTGGTTCAACAGGACTCTCCTTTAGGACAATCCAAGCGGCAAGGCAGTCGTGTTCTTTGACTGAAAGTTCAGTGAATCGGCGCAAACTGTAAACCTCAGCATCGGTTAATTTTGTTACTTGGTGTGCTCTAGATATACGTAGCTTTGATGACCTGACGATTAATATTCCGCCTAACGCAGCCACGGACATTGGATCAAATGGGGGTAGCCACGACAGGCTCCATAGAGTGAAGGTACCTCCGCAAACACCAAAACAAGCGACGATTATAGTTCTTGTTGAACTCAGGATGATAGTAAAAAATAGCGTCGCAGCAAGCGCAAATGAGACTATTGGAGAGATGGTCTTTGTATTAGATTTCGAGGCAGTATTGGCATAGGCTTGCCATAAACGCACCCCCCCAGATAGAGTGGTGATCTGCAGTTCGCCAGCAGCACCCGCAACCACTAAATCTCTACCCTCTAGGGAGTCGGGTCTCAGCTGTATTAGTTGTGCTGCCGTGATGCTCGGGACCCGAAGAGTCACACCTGGGATTGTGTGGTCTTCACCGTGTATGCGCAGGCGACGCACGATACCGTCCAGGTCGGCTACAACCCCTAAATGAAAAGGTGGCGTACTGACAGGGAATAATTCGTCCAAAAAAACAAGGTTTTCAACACCGTTGTCGGATGCGAACAAAGAGATAATCTCAGTTGAAATTATCATTCCTGTATCTATTTCGTCGCTGTTTCTAACGACTATGGGAACCTCGCCGAGTAATTGGGGCGAAGTGGCTTCCCATATTGCATCGGAGATAGGTCTTGGGCCAAATGATAGCCATCCGGTAATAATTAATGTCAATAACGACCAGTACTTGGTACTTGAATTGAAAAAACCTAGATTTGAAGGCAATTTTAGCAAGATTTGTTGGTTACTCTTTTTTGTAAATAGATTTGTGTTGTGTTGTGGTGTCTGTTATCACGCGGTCGTAATGTCAAAAATATAACAACAGGGAGTCTGTTAACATGAAACTTTTCACTCTATCTATAGCTCTTTTAGCCATCACTGCATGCGGTGGTAATATCACAGATGACACTGGTTCAAACACCACTGATACCTCGAACACTGGTTCAACAACAGGAACAAACGGTCTGGACATCTCTACTGATTGTACAGGCGATACGTCTAACATCTGCGACCTACAGACCGGTATGTACAACGTGGACGATTCAT
>CAWVYO010000220.1:0-5768 GCA_963934385.1 uncultured bacterium | reverse complement strand
GTCCGGTGAAGGGACGTCCCAGAGCAGCCTAAACCAGATGCAGAACGGTGCTGGAAATCAAGCTGCTCAGGACGAAATGCACCGCTCTCAAGGTAATTCGTCAGCAGGCGGCGAAAAGGGCTCAGGAGACGCTAGCTCAAAAGGCGAAGGCTCGGCCATGGTCATGGCCTCGGCAGGCGCTACGGAGTGGGCCTTTGACGACTCATTCACTCCTGCTCTCATAGAGAAATGGAAGGCTAACCCCGAAGCTCCACTATCAGAAGTTCTCACAGAAATGGCAAAGAAGACTCTATCTGTCGACTGCGTTGACCAACCTGTTCATCACCCTGACCTGCTATCGATAGGTCAAGGACCGGCTGGTAAGGAGTCAGAGGGTGAGACACAGAAGCTAGCCTATTTAGTGGGTAATCAAAATTACACGGGTATTTCCAAGCTATCGACGCCAATAGCTGAGACGGCGGCTCTCGGTGCAATGTTGACTTCTAAGAATTACGACACCATTATCGATAACGATATTCAAGCCGACGAAATAAAGAGTGACTATAACAACGAGTTGGCTCAAGCTAGCGCGGGTGATGAACTAGTGCTCGGGTTCGCCGGGCACGGTGGTAATGATGGTCTTGTGGGTATTGATCACACCATTGATAGTCCCGACGTGATGCCATATGGAGAACTCACTTCACTAGTAAGCAAAGCTACTGGTTCTGGGGTTCATTTAAGTATCATAATGGACTCTTGCCACTCTGCTACAGGAACCTCATTAGTAAGAGAAGAGCTCTCGAACTCAGCCTTTGAAGATGCTGGTATGGAGAAATCTATATATGCTAGTATATACGATGTATGCTCTGAAAACCTAGAGCGTCTCAACACCCTAGCAGGTGAACATAGCGAAGTGAAACGAGAGGCAATTACTGCACAAAGAGAATCGAGCATGCGCAGTGAGGTGAATAATTACTTTGCTAGACGTAAGGATTCCGATGCAAGCATTGCTAATGCAAGAGCACTATACGAACCAGAAAACATTGACTGGCAGGCTAAATGGGAGAAGTGGTACACTGAGGAAGACAGTGTTCTTATTAAATGGAACGCCGACATAAACAAACGATGGGCAGCCATTAACGATAAATCGCTCGCTGAGAATTGGGATGCTCCGTTTAAAGAGAAGGTTAATCTTTTCTGGAAGACAATATTCCCATCGATCTTCAACGCATCAAATATGCTTGGCGAAGAATCACCATCATTGACCATCACTAACTACCGCACACTAGGAAAGGAGTTAGATCTCCTCCAGACTTTACAACAAGCGTCCCTCGATCAAGCTACCGGTAGCGGTAGCAGTGGTGGCGGCGGCGCTGGCTCTAGTTGGTAGGCGATAAAATGTCAGACGAGTCTAATTACAAACCTTTTATTCCACCCCCCGTGGGACCTCCGCCGCCCGCGGCGCCACCAGGATCAAAAGGCAATGCTACGGGCCCAAGCTCAAGCTTTAAAACGGAACCGATAAAAACCCAAAGCCGACCATACGAAGGATTTTACTATCGTGTCAGTCGCCATAGCAAGCAAAGCCAAGAATCCCCTAGCCAAAATCAGCAATGGAAAATAGAACAACTGCTGGAAATCAATGATACATTAATCATAGAGACCGCTAGTGCCTCGCCTTGCTGGGTATACGTTGTTGAGAGCAACGGAAAAACGGGGGATAACATACTCAAGTTATGCACCTACACCGACGGTTTTTACCACCGCCACGAGTATACCATCTCAGAGAGATTTGATAAGCTAAGGGTTGTCTTTTCGGATCTAGAAATTCCAGGTGTTACCGTTGGAAGTGTCGGTAATGATAAAGGGGACAAAGATAACCCCACCGGCTGGCTTATAGACCTAGACAGGTTCAACCCATCAAGCTCAATAGGTGGTCGAGGACACGGTACAATCCTCACTCCAGAAGAGAGCTCCATAGCTCCACGGTTCCGGTTTGATCTCAACCCCGACAATATACATCAAATTCAAGAAAAATTTCTACTACGACGTCTACCTAGTGGCTACTTTCTAAACGTTGAGATCTCTTAGACACCCTAGGTTGAGACAGCAGCCCCTACCACACGAAAAAGCGAGTGGCGACTCCACCCACAATGTGTGAAAGGGCGGTAACGAGCAATAGATCAGTCGACCCACCAACACTATTGGGAAACAAATGTCACTCAGCGGCCCTCAGAAAATGGAAAAGATTGTCTCTCTCTGTAAGCGACGGGGTTTCATCTACCCCGCCTCAGAAATATATGGGGGACTCAACGGTTTCTGGGATTACGGACCATTAGGCGCTCAGTTAAAGAACAACCTACGTGATGCTTGGTGGCACGACATGGTTGAATGTCCCCCTATCGGACCAGACGGAGACGTCCTAGATATCGTCGGGCTAGATTCAAGCATTATTCAGAACCCAAAAGTATGGGAGGCTAGCGGTCACTTGGGAGGCTTCTCAGACCCTATGCTGGACTGCCGCGATTCGAAAAAACGCTATCGTCTAGACCATGTCATGGTCTACCGACCAAAGACAGGGGCAGATGAACACCCGTCCTATTCATTTATGGAGGGTCACCCAGACGCTCCACTAAAGAAAATGAAGAAGGCGCTTCGTGGACGTGATGTTTCCGAGCTATTCGAGGTCGTGGCCTTGGAGGATCTACCAGTAGACAGCTATTCGATGATCATTGGTCCAGACGTAAAAGTGGCAGGAACCCTCACTGAGCCCCGTGAATTCAACCTCATGTTCAAAACATTCGTCGGCGCCACATCTGGCGAAGACAACGTGGCTTACCTTAGACCAGAAACCGCGCAGGGCATATTTTTGAACTACAAAAATGTCTTAGATACAACCCGTGTGAAGATGCCCTTTGGTATCGCCCAGATTGGAAAGGCGTTCCGCAACGAAGTGACACCTCGTAACTATATCTTTAGGAGCCGCGAGTTCGAACAGATGGAGATGGAGTTCTTCTGCCCTCCAGCCGAAGCCAAGAAGTGGTTCGATTTTTGGTCAAAAACTAGAATGGCTTGGTGGAAATCTCTAGGGGTAAGCGAAGCCAACCTTCGTCTTCGGAAGCACGATCTCAATGAGCTTGCACACTACTCTAAAGAAGGCGAAGGGACCTTTGATGTAGAATACGCCTACCCCTTTAGTGGTGGCGATGGTTTCGGAGAGCTCGAGGGCGTAGCACATCGCTCAAATTTCGACCTAACTCAGCATCAGACACACTCAAAGACAAAGCTGGAGTTCTTTGACCCTCAGACACGCGAACGTTTCATTCCTCACGTTATCGAACCAGCGGCTGGGTTATCTCGCGGCGTACTGGTTCTCTTAGCTGAGGCGTACACCGTTGACGAGAGTCGACCTTCTCCTGAGTTAATGAAGTTCCATCCGCGTATGAGTCCAATAAAGGCAGCCGTTTTTCCGCTCATTCGCAAGAATGGGCAGCCAGAGATAGCCGAGAAACTCTATATGGATCTTCGTAAGCGTCACGTGACTCAGTTTGACACCAAACAGTCGATTGGGAAGCGCTATGCCCGCATGGACGAGGCTGGAACACCTTGGTGCTTCACTGTGGATAGTGAGACCGCCGAGACTAACACAGTAACCGCTCGTGACAGGGATACTGGTGAGCAAAGCAGGATCGCTATCGATTCAGTCGAGCGATTCCTAAGCGACAAATTAAACGCTGACTGGACTGCTTAAGGAGAGGGAATAATTACAGGCTCAAGTGTACCTGAGGCCCAAAATATTCCCCTCAGATCGCCTACCACATAGCCGGTGGCCTGATCCTCTGGGTATCGTTCATTGAGCATAGCTTGAACCTCGGGCGAGGGCTCACCATGACATGCCAGACATGGCTCCTCTACAAATATTGGCTCCGCATAGGCCCAATTCAAGTCATCAATAGGCACAGCCACTGGCGCTGCGGCCGCTCTTGGAACAGATTCGTAATGCTCGATGATGTCTATCATCCACGGGGTAGCATCGTTTGATGGATTCCTTGGCTGAATTGTTGCTCTCCCTACAGCCATCTCTCCCGGTCCCGCCACTACACCGCCCTGGCTACTCTCAGTAATTACCGGTGCCTCGGCATGGCAAATCTCCAAAGCTAACGTTGGACCTCCACCCTGCATACCTGCCATAAGAGTCTCGCGAAGTGCTGATTTGAATGGTGCCAACGCCTCTGCTCCAAGCTGCAAGGGATCTCCTGGTGGCTCAGGGGCGTCAATTATTAGCAGCGGTACCGGCACTACCTCTACAGTGTCGACAATGGGAGGTCTAACGAACTGCTCTAGGTCGGGAGTCGGACTCGTCGCACATGCAATAAGTGTCAAAGCGATCATTATATATCTCCAATCTGGTGTCTATATTAATAACACAACGGTAACTGTTTAGTCCCCGAAGTGGCTCCGCCACTCAAACTCGCTCATTCTCATCTGAACCATTGGTCGCAGTCTCTCTCCTGCCAACTGACCTGCTGTAGACTCTCCCCGTATTGAAGACCAGGTGCTTCCAGTCTCTATATCGCGAAACTCAAGTGGGTTTATTGATTCGAAATTAAGTGTCCTACCGTCGACAGTCGTCTCCCAAACCAAGACATGGTCACCGTGCCTCACTAGAATAACCGGGCGACCTCCTACTTCCACTGTATTGACTCCCTGAGACAGATCAGAGACTGTCCACGAGGGTGAGTCAGCACCATCTCTGACCACAATCATCTCACCGTAAACTAGCTCGGCAATAGGTTGGTCAGGAACCATCAACACTTCTATCTCTGGGAAGACATCCCTCGCCAAACTCCAAGGAATAGTCACTCCGCCTCGACCCACTCTAAGGGTACCACCAGCACCTTCGTAGACTGATCTGGCTAGAACTGGACTCCATATCGCACCAGACCCTAAGTCCATCACCACCCTCCCCTCGTACAGAGTATCCATAGTCGGGCGAAAATGGAATCCTTCTGGACGATCCAACATAACTGGGTTTCCATGAAGTCCCGCCAACACCACTGAGACATTTCCTCCAGTAAATGAATCCTCGATTACAGGATATCTACGTAGAGTTGAGAGTGGATAACCCCGGACTACTCCATCGACGCGCCAGATGTAGACAGGCTCTGCAGGGCTCAACAATTCGTCAGCCTCTGATAAGCTGCGTGTATTTGCTCCAGCCAACACATCTACACTAATAACTGGTCCTCGATAGTTCCCAATCCACTCTGCCCTCGCGTGATCACTGGGTGGGTTCGGTGGCTGACCAGGTCGCAATAAATGTGTCGAAATCAGGTTCAACTTCGCGATCGCTCGTAGAATGGCCCTGTAGTCTCGCACACCGGCGCCATCTGTTGGATCCGCGACCGGCACATCACCGCACTGGCCGTTGGAATAACAGTTGTAAAACTGTGGATAGCTGTCAAGCGATATCGCAGATAGGTCATCCAAGAAGTCAGCCCCTTGGAGCAACTTCCACGATGGTGACCTCAGTCGCTGAATGTAGATCTCCCTGAGACTTAAATTAGAATTCACTACGACTATTACCTGAATATTACTGAACTCTCCCCGCTGGTTAGAACCAAAGACATA
Source organism: uncultured bacterium (assembly GCA_963934385.1). GTDB lineage: Bacteria > Myxococcota_A > UBA796 > UBA796 > CAJQPC01 > CAWVYO01. The sequence goes on along the minus strand of CAWVYO010000220.1, from coordinate 158 downwards.
CCCCAATCGACCTTGTTCCCCATCTACCGTATAAAGAGCAAACGGGACGTCTGTTGTCTCGTATACTGGGTCAAGCTCATCGCGCAGTGAGGCCTCAAGCTCGATAAGCCCGCTAGGGTTCTGGTTCTCAAATGAAATGTAATTGACCACGTAGTGGC
>CAWVYO010000219.1:0-5772 GCA_963934385.1 uncultured bacterium | reverse complement strand
AGGCAATGGGCCGTAGATATCCTCTATCTCAGCGGCGACGGCCTTTACCCCATCTATACTTCGGGCTGCGGATACCTTCTTGTAGATCCCCAGCCTCTCCTGAACCCCCGGAACATACTCCTCGGATATGTAGGTAGCCCCGGGCAACTCCACTTCTGGCTCCATACGGACCCGGTGGGCTTCGCCTTTCGCGGTCGCGATGGCCTCTTCCAGTAGCTCCAGATAGGTCTCGTAACCCACAGCTTGAATCTGACCGTGCTGGCGACGCCCCAGGAGATCCCCCGCACCTCTGATCTCCATATCTGCACTCGCGATGGCAAAACCAGAACCTAGTGCGGTGTTGTCTTGTAGCACCCTTAGCCTTCGACCGGCGTCCTTGGTCAGCACCGCCCCCTCTTCTAGCAGCAACGTACAAAAGGCTCTGCGGTGGGAGCGCCCCACCCTGCCTCGAAGCTGATAAAGTTGAGCCAATCCAAATCGGTCAGCGCGATTTACAATAATCGTGTTGACGTTTGCAATGTCAACTCCGGATTCAATAATGGCCGTGCAGACTAAGACATGAGCCTTTCGATTAATAAAACCAACGAGAACCTCCTCTAGTTCTTTGGGCTTCATCTGACCGTGGGCGACCACTACAATAGCCTCTGGTACCGCCTCGCGAACCTTCTCGGCGATCGCGTGGATTGTGGCTACTCGGTTGTGAACAAAAAAGGCCTGTCCGCCTCTTTTTAATTCGCGCAAAAGAGTCTCTCTAATGCGGTCTACAGAAAATTGAGCCACGGCTGTAGTAATTGGCAGGCGATCCCTTGGCGGAGTGGCGACAATTGAGAACTTCCTAAGATCCGACAGTGCCAAATGGAGGCTCCTCGGGATCGGAGTGGCAGAGAGGGCTAGGTAGTCTACGCTCTCCTCAAACCTCTTTAGCGCCTCCTTTTGACGGATCCCAAACCTGTGCTCTTCATCGACCACAACCAGACCTAAGTTGGCAAACTTAATGGCTCTGCCGATCACACCCGTTGTGCCAACGACAATGTCAATCTCTCCCGACTTTAGCCCAGACTTTACCGCTTTGCGCTCTCTCTCACTCTTAAATCGTGACAGAAGCGCCACCTTGATTCCAAATGGCTCAAAGCGTTCGACAAAGCCCTGGTAGTGCTGGAACGCCAAGACAGTCGTAGGGCACAAGATGACCGACTGTTTACCGGCCTCCGCCACCCTCATCGCCGCACGCATGGCAACCTCTGTCTTCCCAAAACCTACGTCACCAACGATTAGGCGATCCATTGGCTCTGGAGAAGATAGGTCCTCCAAAACATCAACTATTGCAGCAGCTTGGTCAGGAGTCTCTTGATACTGAAAAGCATCTTCAAACTGCCGATACTTGTTTGAAATACCTGAATAAGAATGACCAACCACCACCTCTCTTCGAGCCTGAAGAGCCAACATTTCATGTGCGAACTTGAGCATTGCATCGCGCACTTTGTTCTTTCGGTTACTCCAGGACTCTCCACCGAGTTTATCTAATGTTGGCTCCTTCCCCTCCCCTGCCGCTCGATATCTCGCTAGCTCATCCAATTTGTGAGCCGGAATATAGAGACCATCGCCCCCCTTGTAGGCGAGCTGCACCATATCTTGGGTGCTGTGCCCTAATTCCACTCTCGTGATTCCTATAAACTGCCCCACACCGTGGTGACGGTGCACGACCAAGTCACCCACCTGTAGCTGAGAAAAGCTCTCTACTCCTTTGTCTCTCACGACCTGAGAGAACTTTTTGGAGACGTGACGTACTCGCACCTTTTTACCGAATATATCGTCGGCGGACAACACGGCTATTCTAGACTCTAAAGAGTGGAAACCATCTGGTAAATCTCCTCTCACGAGGTGCATCTTGCCCGGCAGCCAAAGTTCGGGGTTGTGTTCAGTAGAGCGAACACAATCAACACCATGGGGTGCGAATAGCTGAGTTATCCTCTCACCCCTCAACGCACTATCGACCACCATGCCCACTCGCCAGTCGTCTTGCAGCCTCTCTGCTAGCTTAGCCGCGGCCTTAGTCAACTCCCCCCCTGTTGGACGCAAAACATCGTTGCTATTGCAAGAAAAGTCCCATGCCTCATCCAAAGCAACAGGCAAAATCTCCAGATCACTCACACCTTTTAGGGAATCCCAGCCAGCGTAACGACTACTCGGCGGTACCAGAGGTCGATCCGCGGCCTTTATCGCCAAGAACCGGTTCTCCACTAAGGTAGCAAACTTCTCTGATGATTGAAGGGTGGAAGCGGGGTCTACAGTGATCACCAACGGGCGACCATCGAGAGCGCTTATCAGGGACCTCATCTCATGAAAGGCCCCTAGCCACTCCTCACAGCCCGGAAAGCGAATACCCTCACTAAGCTCTCGCATGACGTTCTGGCGGAGATTATCCCCGTGACCTGCTTCCTCTGATATTGACTGTAGCTTGCCGTCGGCATGAACAATAGCCCTGCGAGTGAGGAGCATCTCGCCCGCAGGCAGCGCTTCAATGCTTTGAAGGGCGTCCCGCCTGCGTTGGTTGTCGGGATCAAATGGGTGAATAGACTCCACCTCATCACCAAAAAATTCCACTCTAACGGGTAGAGTTGCGCCTGTTGGTCAAAGATCCAGTCGATCTCCTCGCACCCTAAAGGTCCCCTCGTCTAGTACTTGGTCGACCACACCATAGGCCATCTCAGCTAGTCGCCGACCAAGAGCTGTGGGCTCTATAACCTTGCCTATCTCTATGGAAATGGCATCTGAAATGACAGACAGTGGAAGCACTTTATGCAGCATTGCCGCAGCGGAAGCTACCACGACACCATCGGGTCGCAGCAAGGTCTGCATGGCAAGGAGACGCCCCCTGGGCACAGACGGGTGAGGAGACATAGCGCTATATGGGCGAGAGTCATCGGCTGGAAAAATGCGTACCTGTTGATCCTTTAAGTAGAATCCCAAGGCGGCTGTCATAGTCGAAGCTGTGTCCGAATCCGGGACAATTACCAACACTGCCCGCTGAGAGTCGGGCTTAGAGAGGACTAACCTAGAGACCGCGTGAGCCGTAGCACCGCTAGGCAGACCGGAGAGTTGGACTCCACCAGCGCTCCACGCCTGTCCAATCTGTTGAAGTGACCTAGGCCTCATCTACGCTTCGGCTACAGGCACACCAGCCTCTTGCTCAACGTTTTCTGCCAGCGCAGCACGTCGCTTACGAGCGTCTTCGAGGCGCTCCTCGTAGAAGCCATTCATAGACATCTTCATAATTACCAATAAGAAGGCATTGAAAGTACCGTAAAGCAACATTGAATAGGTGCCACCCAGTTCAACAAGTTCATCCAAGAGGGGCGCTACCGCGTTGCCCGAGGCGAACACGGCGTAAGGAAGCCAAGCTCGCAACAGCTTACCGCGGCGACCTTGGGTTAGCTTTCTCGAACGCATTAGGGGGTTCTTAGACTTGTCGTCCGTGGCTGTGATTGGATCCACAAAGGCGAACCACAGCCCATACACTATTCCAGGGATCAGGATAACCATTCCAAGCGCTATGAGCGCATAGGCTTTGGCGTGAGGCCCGACCATCCTGCCGTACCTCTCTTTAGCGAACCCAAAGGCTTCGGAGAAAGTAGCTGTTTTCCCCTCAGTGTCATCTTTGCGCCAGCAGTAGATCGCAGCCGCGTTCACCAAAGGAAATGTCAGCGGGAACCATATTATCAAGAAGACCATGTGGCCTAGTTGTTTTGCCAACATGACAAATTGTTGGTTGGCGGGATCCGGATGCCAAGGCACCAACACTGGACCAAATTTCACCATAAGAATATGCCCAACACCTCCAAAAATAAGAGCCAACGGGAAGAGGGCTGGGATGTTTTTTAGCGTCAACTTGGTAGAGCGCCAGAGCTGCCCCAACACACCCTCTGGCTTGAGGCACAACAACATCAGCACTATGCCGCCGATGGCAGTTATTGGGTTTACAGTCTCAGCTCCAGCGCCCTGGGAGATTCCTGCTAAAAGCTTAAAAAAGCCCGTGCCCGCTAAGACCGCCCCTATGATGGCCCCGATTGTAGATGATGTCTGCTTCATAGCCTAATTCCATTTGTTACCGGTTTTCGTGCCACAAATAACGATGTCTTAGGGGGGTTGGCAAGGAGTAGGTTATGGTTGTGACGTACCAAACACAATTAGAGAAGAAAAATTGACTCGGGACATTCTAAATATAGACACCTCGTTTCCCACCAAGTTTCGGCATGAAGAACTAGATTTACAGGGTCTAGAGGCCATTAGGCTCCTGCTAAATGGCACATCGATAATCGATTGGCATAAGCTCGACATGAAGACCATTGAAGATGTGAATCAGTTCTTGCGGGTTCAGCTACTCGAGCCAGATGACATTGGCGATATGTTCCGGCTGCGATTTGTATTTAATCAGGCGATTACATACCTCGAAGAACATTTACACATGAGACTGCCCAAAGAGCTACGGCAGCCTGAAGATGTAAGAGATGTCTTTCTAACCGCCTCTACATATACTGGACGCTTTAGACGTAAGCAGACCCAAGCCTGTACGATCTTGAAGCTCATGCACGTAATCAACCATATGGAAGCAGCTGATCTCAAATTCCAGAGCCCGATATCCGAGGCATTGCTCTTGGACCGCGCAGAAAAGCGAATCATTAGACACGCAAACCAGATGAGAGAGAGCGGCTTCAACCTGTTAGCCTTTTACGGCTCTCGAAAAACCCGAACGTCAATGATCACAAAGCTACTAGCGAAACAAGAGACCATCGCTGCCACCATTTTTGACAAACTGCGGTTCAGAATAGTTGTGGCTGAAAAACAAGAGATCGTGCCTGTTCTCGCCCACCTCACAAAGACGCTGTTCCCTTTTAATTACGTGATCCCTGGCGAAAGCCACAACAACCTAATCCACCTTAGAGAAGTGATGAAGGGGCGCCCTCACTACGCTAAACTCGCATCTAAACTTCAGCGCTTACACGGGGAGACGAACGAGCTCGCTGGTGAGATCAACCCATACTCTGGGCAAAGTTACAGGATGATTAACTTTATCGTGGACTTCCCTGTAAGAGTAGACGCTATTTTGCCTGAGCTGAACACGGACTCAAGCTATATGTTGGGGCAGACAGTGTTTGTGATGGTTGAGTTTCAAGTTGTGGACAGAGAGACTAACGACAAGAACGAAAAAGGAGACAACGCCCACACCCTCTACAAGGCTAGACAGAGGAAGATCGTTGAGGGGCGACTACTAAAAGGATCCCTCTATAAAGACAAATAGAGCCGCGTCATATTGAAATATGACACTTCAATTTCGTTACAAGAGCCAAAACGACAAAATCCACCCTCTTTAGGTGGAAACTTTCAATACTAAAGCCGCCAGACTGCCCCTGAGGTAAAATCCTCAGGGGCGGCTGACCACAGTCAGGGGCACCGAAGCACCGTGGATCTGGCACAAGTTAAACCAGAACTCAAATAAATGAGTAGAGAGAGAGATCTAAAAGGTATTAGTGAGTTACGGCCCCTGTTTGACGCTTACAATATCTAAATCGGAACAATCCGTAATCCTCATTAGGGGGGCAACAAAATAAACTCAAATAAAAGATCCCAGTTGACACTTGGTCTACGGAAGTTAATAAAGCGGCGGTTCAATTGAGAAGACCAATATTGATTTTCAAGATTGATTAGAGCTATTCCTCCTTAGCTCAGTTGGTTAGAGCATCTGACTGTTAATCAGAGGGTCTCAGGTTCGAG
>CAWVYO010000218.1:0-5772 GCA_963934385.1 uncultured bacterium | reverse complement strand
GCGAACTGGACGTGGCTTCACCAACCTCTAGCTTACGTGTAATTCCTATACAACACGCCGATGCATCAGAAATAAAGAGGATGATAGAGGAACTCTATGGGGCGGCAGCCTCGGAATCTAGCAGCTCATCGAGAAGCACCGATAGCACAAGTAGTACCAACCGCCGTAACCGACGAAACCGACGAAACCGCGATCGAACCAACCGAGAAGCCGCTGACACTCCTACACCGGCGTCGTCATCTACAACTGTGGGTCAGTCGAGTAGCTACATATCAAAGATGGTAGCGGACGAGCGCACTAACTCATTAGTCATCATGGCTAACGATAGCGCATTTGATGACATTATTAGCCTTATAGAACGGCTGGACGTCGACGTAGACCCATCTTCGCGCACTCAGATTCACGTTGTTTACCTGGAGCACGCTAAGGCAGAAGAGGTGGCACAGACCCTCTCTAATCTTACCGAAGATGGTCGCCGTCAAAGTGACAGTCGCACCCGACGAAACAACACCAGCAATCGAAACAGCAGATCCGAGCGTGGAGGTGGCACAGAGCGCGGACCTCGAGGTATCGCTGGTCGAGACAGCACCCCTGAAAGCACAACTGGAGCATCAGGAGGAGTTACAGCAGTGTTTGAGGATGGAGTAAGAATTAGCTCCGATGAGAACACTAACTCTCTAGTTATTATTGCTAGCCCAGAGAGCTTCGCTATCTTGCGCCGTGTAATCGAGCGCCTAGATATACGCCGCAAGCAGGTCTTTGTAGAGGCGGTAATATTGGAGCTTGCTAGCGATGACTCAACCGATATGGGGATTGGTTTCCATATGGGTATGGGCGATGAGTCGACTGGGGGGCTGACAATGGGCTCTGGTCAGTTCAACGCCACATCGTTTGGCCTCGACAGCCAGAGTCTGCTTTCAGGGTTGGCAATGGGTGTCTTTGGCGAGGCGTTAGATGTCGCTATTCCAGATGGCATGGGCGGCTCAACAACGCTCGCTGTCCCGGCATTTGGTGTAGCGCTCAACGCATTGCAAGCCAACTCCATGGTCAACATCCTCTCCACACCAAATATCCTCACCTTGGACAACGAAGAGGCGAAGATCGTAGTGGGTAGAAACATCCCATTCCCTGTTAGCTCAGGTCTCGACGCAAACGGGAACCAGTTGGTGTCCTATCAGCGTCAAGATGTCGCTATTACCCTTACCGTTACACCACAGATCAACGAATCCGACTTTGTGACACTGGAGATCTTCCAAGAGGTCGCGGAGATCGAAGAGGATTCTAGCGGTCTGGACGTAACCTCTGCAGGGTTCATTACCTCAAAGCGCTCAGCTGAAACCACGGTTCTTGTTCGCAACAACCAAACCGTGGTTATTGGTGGACTCATGGGGCAGACCGAAACAGAAGTAGAGACTAAGGTTCCTATCTTGGGGGATCTACCGTTAATCGGTGCGCTCTTTAGGGGGCGCCGTACGAGCTCAAGAAAGACAAACATGCTTATTGTTTTGACTCCTCACATCATCGACAACCCAGAGGACCTAGAAGAGGTCTACAGGGTCAAGGTCGCTCAAAGGAATGAGTTCCTTACCCGTTTCTATGGACGCTCAGAGCTCGAGCAGGCAAACGAGCTGAACGATCTGCTTCAGTACTCAATGAACCTTATTGACGAGCCCAGCGTTTATCGCACCCGCATCGTTGAGAGTACCCAGAGTATTCAGACAATCACAGGTGACGAGGACTATGAGCCAGTGGTCCCGGAAGAGGAAACAGAGGTTGTCTATGAGACTGTAGCCTCTGAGCCCGACGAAGATGGTCCCGTTGGCGAACCAGATACCTCCGAAGAAGCCGCTGCGAGTGAGGAAGAGTAGTGAGCATTCTTACCAGACAGATGGAGCGACGCCTTGTCGATAAGGGAGTCAGTCTACAGGTAATGGGTGACGCCGTTGCTCAAGCCAGCCGTGCGGGGATCACCCTGCTCACTGCGCTGCAACGCCGCTCAGATGTTGCCCCAGAATTATTAGGGGGAGTACTCGCAGAGCTAACAGGGCTTGAGTATCGCAACAGTCTTGAGATAGATGACATCGACGTCGATCTAGTTCGGTTTTTTCCTCTTGGGATTGCCCGCTCTAAGGGAATCTTACCCCTGTTTGAGGAAGATGGTGTGGTGTTGGTTGCCATAGCTACACCCGACGCGCTTATGTCAGTGGACGACCTGCGCGTAATGGTAGGCAAACCTGTTCGGGCTATTCTAGTCCCTCACGATGTATTAAAGAAGGCGGTAAACAAGGCGTTTGATAAGGCGTCGCGCACAGCCACCTCTGTTATGGAGGAGATGGCGGGAGACGAAGATGACAGCTCGGATCTGAACCTCCAGGCTGATATCCTAGACGATCCTAATCAGGCTCCAATAATCCGCTTCGTAAACACGTTGTTAACGCAGGCTATTAAGGACCGCGCCTCTGACATCCATATTGAACCATTTGAGAAAGAGCTTATTGTTAGGTTTCGTATCGATGGTGTTTTGTATGAGGTGGTCAAGCCTCCACCAAAACTTCAAGCCTCTATAGTTTCACGTGTGAAGATTATGGCTGGGCTCAATATCGCGGAAAAGAGAATACCCCAAGATGGTAGAATCCGTATCCGCATGGCTGGTCGCGAGGTCGATCTTCGTGTCTCCACGCTGCCTGTTCGCCACGGTGAACGAGTGGTTATGCGTATTTTGGAGAAGGGAGAGGTCTTTACACTCGATGGGGTTGGTATGGAGCCGGCAGACCTCTTGGTCTTTAGGAAGTATATCCGACGTCCACACGGGATTATCCTAGTTACCGGTCCTACGGGGTCTGGAAAAACCACTACTCTTTACTCTGGGCTCTCTGAGATAAACTCACCCGATCTCAATATCCTCACTATCGAGGATCCAATCGAGTACGAGCTCTCTGGAATCGGGCAGACACAGGTCAACACAAAGATAAAGCTAACCTTTGCATCGGCGCTGAGGGCTCATCTCAGGCAAGACCCCGACGTTATCATGGTCGGTGAGATCCGTGACAAGGAGACAGCTGACAACGCTATTCAGGCCTCTCTCACGGGACACCTAGTTCTATCTACACTACATACCAACGACGCGGCAGGTGCCTTCAATCGTCTCATCGACATGGGTGTAGAGCCATTCTTGGTCTCCTCTAGTTTACTAATGATTGTGGCTCAGAGACTTGTAAGGCGACTCTGTATGGAGTGTCGCGAAGATTACAATCCATCTGATGTGGAGCTTAGGGATGTTGGGCTATCGCCTACGGCAATAAAAGCGCCGATCTATCGTGCCAAGGGCTGTAAGAACTGCCTCGACACGGGCTACAAAGGGAGGACTGGCATTTACGAGATTCTGTCGGTTACCGATTCAGTTCGCCAGCTTGTATTACAGGCCGCTGATTCAGGATCTGTAAGAAAGGCAGCAATTGCCGACGGCATGAACACCTTACGACAAGACGGACTCCTAAAGGTTCTCGCAGGATTGACCTCGTTTGACGAGGTTATTCGCGTAACTCAGGAAGAGGTCTAAGGGTTGGAATAGAAGGCTATGGCTGTCTACGCATACAAAGGTCTCGATGGAGATGGAAAAGCGGTAAAGGGGCTCGTTGACTCGGAGAACCCCAAGAGCGCCCGTATGCGTCTGCGTCGCGATGGGGTTTTTACTACGGAGATCGAGGAGCAGGTCGCTGGTAATACCGTAAAAGGTAGCGGTTTAGCTATGGAGATCGACATAGCGGGGCTGTTTGAGAAGATCAAGCCACAGGATATCGCCGAGGTGACCAGTCAACTATCCACACTGTTGGCGGCCTCAGTACCTATGGTTGAGTCCTTAGAGGCTGTTATTGAGCAGTGCGAGAAGCAGAAACTTAAGGTGGTCCTGACCGATATCCGAGAGAAGGTGACCCAAGGTACATCTTTGGCAGAAGCCTTGCGGGAGCACCCAAAGGTCTTCAACAATCTGTTCGTGAATATGGTTCATGCGGGTGAGGCCTCAGGCAGTTTGGATTTGGTTTTCCAGCGTTTAGCTGATTACACCGAAGCTCAAGTTCGCATGCGTAGTCAACTTTCAGCGGCGATGATCTACCCGTTGATGATGACCGTTGTTGGTGGTCTGATAGTATTGGGTCTCTTTGTCTTTGTTATCCCAAAGATCCGTCGAGTTTTGGAGTCAATGGGAAAGACAATGCCGTTTATCACTCGGTTTGTTCTTGGGGTGTCAGACTTTTTCTTGGCCTATTGGTGGCTGATATTTATTGTGGTTGGTGTCTCAGGCTATCTGTTTAGACGCTGGAAAGAGAGCCCTAAGGGTCAGACCAAGTGGCACCAATTTCTGCTCACAATGCCGATATTTGGACCAATAATCCGCCAAGTCGCCGTCACAAGATTCTGTCGCACGTTGTCGACTCTATTGGACTCAGGCGTACCGATATTGACGGCTATTGCGATAGTTGAAAAGGTCGTCGATAACGACATTTTGGCAGCAGCAATTCACGAGGCTGCAGAAAATATTTCGGAGGGCGAGTCTATAGCTGTCCCTCTTAAAAAGTCCGGGGAGTTTCCGCCGCTTGTGACTCACATGATCGCTATAGGTGAGCGCACTGGGGAGCTAGAACCAATGCTGGGGCGGGTCGCTGACTCTTACGACAAGCGGCTAGAAGCCACTTTGGCTGGTTTGGCTAGTCTGCTTGAACCTCTACTTATCCTGGCCATGGGTGGTGTTGTTGGCACCATCGCGCTCGCGGTGTTGTTGCCAATGCTCGACATGTCCTCACTTTAGACTATTTATTTTAATCAATTTCAAGGAGAGAAAACCAGATGCAGACATCAGCACAACATAAGATAGCGCCGCGCCGGCATTCGTTCTGGGCGACACGTGTCGGTATGACCCTCATGGAGATAATGGTCGTCATCGCCATTTTAGGAATCTTGGCGACCGCGCTGGCTGTGGGTGTCTTTGGGGTCTTTAGCGACGCCACAGTACAGATCACAAAAGACCAGATGTCCGGACCTGTTCACTCGGCACTCGGTATCTATAAGGTCTCAAAGCGGGGCAGCAGATTTCCCGCTGAGATGGGCGAGGCGAACTTTCCTAACGATGAGCCACCAGTGGATGCGTGGGGTAACGACTTTATATACGAGTGCATTGATGATTGCCGTAGCTATCGTTTGACCTCCTACGGTGAGGACGGCTCTCCAGGTGGAGATGAGAACGACGCAGATATAGTTTCGAACGATGGTCAGATCTCAGAGGGCGGTGATTAGTGAATTCCGCTCGCCAGAACCCGCGTGCGGGGATGACTCTAATGGAGATGATGGTAGTCATCGCTCTGTTAGGCATAGTTCTTCTGGCGATCCTGCCCTCTTTCGGCTCAATGATGGGACTGCAGCGTGACGTTTCAGTTCGAAAGTTGGCGAGCAGCTATCGGTTTTTACACGAAGAGGCTGCTCTGAGAAATACCAGTTTTAGGCTGGCTTTTAATCTTGACGCGAACAGCTGGGGGGTCGAGGTCGGAGATCCAAACACCCTTATTTTTCACAACCAAGATGACCGAGAAGAGTTTGAGAGTGAACTAGCGAGTGAATTGGCTCGCTATACAACCCGCGAAATAGAAGAAGGCAAAGCGTCAGACGTAACGGATCAGATTAATCGATTTGAGTCAGTGACCGAGATGGTGCTACAGAGTTTATCGGATGATCTAGAGGCTCGAGATGGGCGAGAAGCGGCAGTGTACCTGCCCGAAG
>CAWVYO010000217.1:0-5800 GCA_963934385.1 uncultured bacterium | reverse complement strand
TAGATATATTCTCTGAATTGAGATTAGCGGCACTTATCCAAAAGATTCCCCACGGTGTGGCTGCTCTGTCTCCTGAGGCAGCGTTTGGAATGGCGACAGTGGCTGGAGCTAAGGCGCTTGGAGAAAACGGTGGCAGAATCGAAGTCGGAGCCAATGCTGATTTTGTGGTCTACAAGAAAGATCAGCTGGCGCTTACGACTGGCGGAAGTATCATATCTGCACTAGTTTATGCGTCAAACTCTAATGTGATTGATCAGGTGTGGATAGGTGGGGATCAGGTAGTCCGCAATGGTGAGGTCGTTGGGTGGTCGACATCAGAAACTGTCCGTGGAGTGGAGGAAAGTCTCGCTCGACTAGAGGCTAGGCGCTCATGAACATAATAATGCAGGCTGCTGACGACATCAGGGCCAAACGCCCCTTTGCTCTATGTACAGTTGTCGGTACGCTTGGATCAACACCTAGAACCAGTACAGCTAGGATGATCGTCTATGCTGAGGGCGAAATCGCCGGGACTATAGGCGGTGGCACAATTGAATACGAAGTTATTCGAGCTGCGCTAATCTCGATCGATACAGGTGAGTCTTGCCTATACGATGCAAATTTAGGGCGGGATTTAGGAATGTGCTGTGGAGGAGAGATGAAGGTATTTATTGAACCATTTGTAGAGGGATCAACTGTCCACCTGTTTGGGGCTGGTCATGTTTCCAAAGCTCTAGCCGATTTATTGAAGACCCTAGATTTCAGAATAGTGGTTTACGATGATCGAGAGGAATTGCTTAATTCAGAGCACTTCCCGACGTCTCAACTGGTTCTTGGTGAGACTACAGAGTCGTTGAGGATGCTTGCATCTAATATAGGCAAAGACGACGCCGTTGTTATTTTTACGCACCTTCATGATCTGGACTTTTCATTGTTGTCCATTGGTCTTGAGATGAACTGGGGCTACATGGGTCTAATTGGCTCAAAATCAAAGATTAAACGCTTTGACCTTCGTTTGAAAAGTAGCGGCGAGACCGATTTGGGGCGATGGGGCGACGTTTCAGCACCTATCGGTATAGATATTGGTTCGAAAAAGCCCGCGGAGATAGCGGTTTCAATCGCGGCCGAACTAATTGCCTGGAGATCAGGTAATTAGTTTTATAAATGGAGACTAAGCCCCGTTACTATTTGTACCCGTAAGCATTTCCTCAACGGTAACTCTCAGTTGTTCGAGGTTTAGGGGCTGCCTGAGTACTGTGGTGTTTGGGGGAGGCTTAGGAATTCCCCGTGGACCAGAAACCAGTATTATATTCGTGTTTTGACAAGACTTAATGGATGCTAGCTTTCGCAGGGTATCGCTCAGTTGAATCTGTACAGTGGTGGTGTCTATTATGAATACAGATGGTGGGTGCTGACCTATTGCCACTCCTGAGAGAAACAAAGAGGCGGCTATAGTTGTTTTTACGTTTAGCTTCAGCTCCAGCCACTCTGTCACAAGGTCCCCTAGGTCGGGCTCCTTCGTGAGCACTAGAATCTGATTGCTCGACACTAAGCCAATAGAAACCATTTCGCTAGATGGGTATCCATTGGTAGCCATGAATGAGGAAAGCGAAGACCTCATTATTCGCCTATGGCCACCAGGCGTCTTGTGGGCTTCAATCAATCCCTGCTTTATCCAGTTCACCACAGTGGGGAGGGTTACTCCCAAAATTTCGGCAGCTTGTTTGGTGGTGTAGATTTGGCGTTGAGATGCCAAGAAGCCTATTCCATTATGCGAAACCTAAAGAAGGTCTCGCCGATAATTACTTCTTCACCACCAAATAGACGTCGCTCAGTGATTAGCTCGCCATTGACCAGTGAGCCATTGGAGGAGTTGTTATCCTTAATGAAGTACTCGCCGCTCTCAGCCCTGAATAGCCGGCAATGTTGCCTTGATACCTTAGAATCATTCTTAATTTGAATGACGTTTGTTCTCCCACGACCTATTGTTATCTCTGCGCCGTCGAACGGGTAGATTGTCTCGTCGGCTGTGCCCTCCTGATAAAGAAGAAGAGCTCGACGGTCGTCGGAATCGTCTAAATCTCCAGGTGTCGATTCGATTTCAATGGAAGATGAATCAGGCTCTTCTGCCAATTCTTCAGCAACGACAACACCCACTTCTGGTTCGTCATCGAAAAGTGCATCTGCATCCTCTTCTGAGGCTTCACCAAATGTCATCTCAGGCTCATCTGAACCAGGAACATCGTCGCTTCCTGGCACGTCGTCATCCTCGTCTATATCACCATCATCATCTTCTTGTGCTACTACAGCTTCCTCTTGAGCCTCTACAGCAACCTCATTAATTTCCGGTTCGCCCGCTTCCTCGGAAACTGCTGTCGATAATTGAGTACTTGTACCGCTATCTTGCCCAGCATCGTTGGCTAGTTCTACCCATCGCTCCAGTGCGGTGCTGAATTCATCAACACTACCTTGAGCGCCATTAATCTTGCCGTCAGCAGTAGCTAGTTCTTCTTTCAGTGAGGCAGACTGTTGTTCAAATTCTTCATCGGTGAGTTCCCCGATAACATTGCGAAGTTCGAGCTCTTCAAGGATCTCACCCGCGCCGCCTTTGGTCGCTGCCACCCCATCGATCTCCACGATCAGTGAGGCTATAGTATCTTCTATCTTGCTGACAAATGGCAGAATAAGCTCTGCTATTTCCATAGATTTGACTTCGTGAGTCAGACAGACCTTTTCGATTACCTCAGGGCTGAATTTAGCGCCCCTAGATCTGGCTTTATCTATAAAACCTCTAACCTTAGCGTAAGCGTCTACGTTTGCATTAAAATCTTGAAGCGTGGTGGAGTTGTCCATGTGGGTAAGCTTCCTAAATTACGGAGTGTTAAAGTGGAGGATGAATCGCTGCAAAATATTGCAGAAGAGGTCTCCATGATCGGACTATTCAATATCGCAATCTACTGCCTCCCGTCAAGGAGAGTCGGCAATCAACTTGGGTTTCATGACCAAATCTTGGCCACTTGAGTAATTAAAGACCGGTCTGAGTAATTTTAGGCTTAGTTCACCTACCAATATGCCTCTCTCCCGAAATAAGCGCAGAGCGTACGCGTGTGTCCCTGTAGGCTTCTGCAGATGAATAGACCCTGAAGACTGCGTCCAGCCCTAATAGAGGGAGAGCGTTCCCATAATCCTGTCGCCCGAAGATCAACCAGCTACTCAAAGATACAAGTACAAGATCGGCGACGAAGTAAGAATTAGCTGCCCGCGCTTGCCCGAGCATCCGTTGGCCCGACCCCGGAAGAAGTGCGCTAGCAGTGGCGGCCCAGTATGGGTTCGGTAAAGAGCCCAATGGTGAGAGACGCTCCGACGTCGTCTGCCAGAGATCTTGCGATTCTTGATGTAGGATATTCAGACTAATCTCTACGTCATTGATACGTGCGGAACTCACTAATTCTAGATTTACCTCAAGCCCACCTTGTGCACTGTGGATGAAGAGTACACCTGGCTGTGCGCTAGAGAGCCTACCTGTGACAGTGTCACCACCTGTAAGCTCTACCTCAACCTTATCGTTTGGGCTGAGGGCGACCATCAGTGGTAGTAAGATTTGGCTCAGTGTCACGCGTAACCGCCTGGTATGTCCCCTTCCCTCGCGAGGTTATCGAATTTTGTATATTGCCCTTGGAATGATAGCCGCACCGTACCTGTGGCACCCCCTCTTTGCTTGGCAACTATTACTTCTGCTACCCCTTTATCCATGGTGTCGTCGTTGTAGACCTCATCTCGATAGATAAACATAATTATGTCCGCGTCCTGCTCTAGTGCTCCAGACTCTCTAAGATCCGATGGGAGAGGTCTCTTGTCTGTGCGGGATTCGACCCCGCGATTAAGCTGAGAAAGAGCCAGTACCGCTACATCTAATTCCTTAGCAAGCGTTTTTAGCCCGCGAGAAATACCTGAAATTTCCTGTTCACGAGAGCCCTCTTTACCGGTCCCTCGCATTAGTTGGAGATAGTCGATCACGATAAGTCCAAGATTATCGTGCTCTGCTTTTAGTCGCCTTGCTTTAGACCTGACCTGGTGAATCGATAACCCAGGTGTATCGTCTATCCATATTGGAGCCTGATACAGGGTCTCTGCCGCCCTCTCCAGCTTGTCCCAATCTTCTTTTTCGTCGAGGTAACCAGTTCTAACGGCTTGGGCGTCAACCCTCCCTTCCGCACACAACATACGTGTGACAAGCTGCCCTTGAGGCATCTCTAGGGAAAAGAGCCCCACGCCTACGTTGGACCGTATGGCAATGTTTTGCGCGATATTTAGAGCCAGCGCAGTCTTACCCATAGCAGGTCTAGCCGCTAATATTAGGAGGTCTGAACGATGTATTCCCGCCAGTTTCTTATCTAGATCGACAAGACCTGTAGGTATCCCCGTTACCTCACCTTTGTTCTTACACAGTTCCTCAATACGTTGAATCTGCTTGTCGACTATTGTCGATACTCCAGCCCAACCCTTCTGGTTTGAAACCTTGGCGATCTCAAACACCTCACGTTCGGCGAGGTCCATGAGATCTTGTATATCAACTGTGCCTTCAAAGGACTGCTCAGTGATTTTAGTAGCCGCAGACAATAGTTTTCTACGGATAGAACGCTCTCTAACTATTCCGGCGTAATAGTCGATGTTGTCAGTGCTACCAACCTTCTCAGGTAGCGCAGAGACATAGGCAGCACCACCAAAAGGATCGTTTGGACCAGAGGCTAATGCCAGCTGAGCCAAACCCAATGCGTCGATCTTCTCGCCCTTAGCGGAGCGGTCGATCATCTCTTCAAAGATTCTCTTATGCGTATCTCGATAAAAATCGTCTGCACTAAGAATTTCTGTGATGGAGCCTATCTGCTGGTAATCCAGCAGTAGACCACCAAGTACGGCCCTTTCAGCCTCTAAAGCTTGCGGAAATTGCCTTAAGTCATCCATCGACTCCCCTCCCCCACAAATACCCCCATGGGAGTCTCTGGATCAGTTTACTCTTGAATCACGAACACCTTTACTTCTGCGGAAGCACCACCGAAGAGTGTTACTGGAACAGAGAAAGCGCCCAGTGAGCGAATTGGCTCCTCGAGAGCCACCTTACGGCGATCTACCTCGATACCCAATTCACCCAATGCTGCAGCGATGTCGCGGTTAGTTACAGAGCCGAAGATCTTTGTCTCCTCTCCTTCTGCAACCTGACGCTTGAACGATATTGAAGTACCCGACAATGTGTCGGAAAGTACCTTAGCAGCGGCCTCTTTCACAGCGCGTTTCTTTGCGATAAGCTTCTGTTGGTGCTTTAGCTGACGCATGTTCCCTTCGAGGGCTATTACTGCCATACGTTTAGGAATAAGGTAGTTTCGAGCGTATCCGTCCGAGACATTTACCATGTCACCCAGGTTTCCAACGTTAGCCACGTCCTCTTGAAGAATGATTTTCATAATGTACCTCTTGTCTGACTATGCAGACTGTTTGGAATCACTCAGCGTCGGTCGCTGAATCGGTTTCTGGTGTTGATACCTCGGCGGTCTCAGCTGTCTCAGCTACTTCAGCCTCTGCCTCAACTACTGGCATAGCAGCCAAAGCGGCAGCCGCCTTAGCCTCTTCCGCAGCTCTGTTAGCAGCCCTCTCAGCTTGAGCAGCTTCGCGTTCAGCCTCAGCCTTTGCAGCAGCCTCGGCGCGAGCCTTGGCCTCCTCAGTACGCTTAGCGTTGAGCTCAACAGCTTCAGCCTTACGACCCTCAACATCTGCATCTTCGCAAAGACGAATGGTGAGGAAGCGAAGAAGGGTGTCATCGATG
>CAWVYO010000216.1:0-5813 GCA_963934385.1 uncultured bacterium | reverse complement strand
TGTAAGTTTGTGGCCCAACAGCTGGTTGGCGTGGTCTAAATGCAGGGGGTCTTTTGGCAGCATAGGACCGAACTCTAGCTCATAGCCGCAAGTTAGCTCCTCTCCTCGTTCAATGTGTATGACCTCAGCGAACCTGTTCGCCTCAGGTGCCAGCCGCTCGTTGATGATCCTCCACCCCTGGCTCGCTAGACCTCTCCGCAGCCTGTCTGAATATTCGGGAGCGTGCACTATTGCCTCCTTTGGAGTTGGCCCTTCTCTCAGGACTCTCAATATAGTATGTGCCCCCATGCCAGTGATTACTGCCACGTCTACTCTTCGGAATGGAGCCAGACCGTCAGCCACGACCAGCGGAATGTCGGTTCGCGCTGGCAGCCTGTTGGGTTCTCTCTCGGTCCCAATAGCTCCAATGGCGCGGGTGTGGTGTCCGTGATCGCACCCCACATCTATTACGACTTCACCGCGCGGGGTCATCTCAATTATTAGCTGATGACGGTTCACCTATTTCACTTGGCGCTTCGCCAACATAGCTGCGGCCGCTGCGAGGTTTATATCGTTACTCGTGTCCCCTGACTCGCCGCTGGGCTCTGCGAGCATCTCGTCGTTGTTGATTTTAGCTAGCGCACGAGCCTGAAGATCGATCTCGGAGATATCTACGTTCGTATCAACGGGAGTGGGAAGTGAGGCAGTTCGAACCGCCGACTGCAATGTGAGAATACCATTTCTAACTGTAGCCAATCCCGCCTCGATCTTCTCAATATGAGCTTCAATCTCTTCAACCTGACTAAGTGTTCTCACGTGTATGGAAGCGCTCGAAGCGTCGGATTTGTCGATTGCCTCCTTCAGTTGTCGCTCGGTATTGGCTACTGGAATTCGGCTCAAAGCGGCCTGCATTGAGACTTTGGACTCTGCTAAGGAGTTTCCCTTCTCAACCAGATCATTCAGTGAGTTGGTTAAGTCCGTGGTGATAGCATCTGGCAGGTCGGCTTCATCTATCGCTTTTCTAAGCGAGTCTACACTAGCTAAAGCGCCGGATGCTCCACCTGATATGGCTTTACTTTGGCTGCTCGCAAGAGCCTTCTTCGACGACAGAATTATCCCTATGCTGCCTACAAGCCCCGCTACTAGGATTGCTACCGCCAAACTACCCAGACCAAGCGCAGCCGCGCCGAGCATTCCTACCCCAAAGAAGACAGCGAAAGTCTTGAGCGCACGGCGCTTGCTGTTATCTATTGAATCAGGCGTTATTGGATCTCCACCTGTGCGTGTATAGATAACTTTATGGCGTTCGTTTTCGCTGTTTGGAGTAGTCATATTAGCAATCTATCACGATGCGAAATGTTTTGTTCTGTGAGAGCGGCGTATAATCGACTAGCTGAACTCGTATGGGTATATTTCAGCGAGTTAACGTGTGGGTAATTAGAGCCCTTTGATTTATGTGGCGCGGGACGTGGTAGGAGAATTGGGCAACCGTCTAAGGTTTCTTATACTTGCCTTCTAAGGATTAAATATATGTTACCCTGGCAACCAATGTTTACACTGATCACACTGGGTTTGGCCTGTGCCCCCGCACCATCGGAAGCGCATCCGAATAGGGAACCGATCGAAGCGCCTCCAACCCTTGAACCACCACCTGTGCCAGATCAAGCTCCCCCTCAGGACACGCTCTTTTTCGCCGCCACGCCCATTGGGTGGATAGGGCTGGGCTGCCTCACCGCAGAGGGCGTCGCCACCGAGGCCAAAGACTGTTCGCTAGAGCCCTCCGCAGCGGTGGAGATCGGTTTGCCCAGTGGATACACACTGTCGCTTGAGCCGGTTCAGACCCTTCTATGTGAACAGACCGAGGAGACGATACAAGGCCACCTGCCGCTCCCCGCCATAGGCGTAGCACCTCTGAGTTGGCACCCCGCAACCAGCACCAACCACTGGCTACCCGCTTCTAGCTCCCCCCTTCGCCCCGAGTTGCTCCCCATGGTTTCCGCGGCAGGTGAAAGTGGTTTTATTGAGCGGGGATATCAACATCTCCAGGCAGACCAGTTGACGTTCGAGCAAGTCTATAGTGGCGATCTGGACCACAGTGGGCGCCAGGACCTACTCGTAGAAGTCTCTGGACCCGACGGAGATGAGGACCCAGCTCCGTCGGTGCTTGTACTAGTCACAGATACAGCCCAGTGGCTCGCACCTGAAGGGCTCGACCACAATGGCTCAATCGAGCTGGTCGGTAGCTGGAGCACTGGGTCAGGAGCTACTGTAGTACTGCTGCAGACCTACTGGGCCGGCGGTACGGGAACTCACCTTGTTGGATTCAATGCTGGCACACCGACACTGCTTGGTCAGTTGGTTTGTGGAACCTAGCGGCGGCGACGCAAGAAAGCCAAGCCAGCCAGTGATAGAGAGACCCTGTTTAGGTAACTTAATGGCAGTCTCATTAGCTTGTCGGAGCAGGCATAATAGGAAACTATTACGATGTGATCTGTTTTGTTCTGTGAGAGCGCCTTGGAATCGGCTAACTGAACTCGCATGAGTATTTTTCAGCGAATTACCGTGTGGGTAATTAGAGCGCTCTGCTTTACGTGGCGCGTGCGATGGATAGATGTTTCCGAGAGAGACGTCGCCTTGAAGTCAGGGCCAGTAGTCTATGCTTTTCTTCATGGCGAGCAGCTCGCGATGATTGCCACCCACTCTCTACATATGCGTGAGAGTGGGCAGAAGATTTATGGAATGGCTTCAAAATCGAAAGATGGAGATTTTATAGCGGGTGTAATGGCTGCGCTGGGGTACGGCCTGGTTAGGGGCAGCAGCTCTAAAGGTGGTGGAGAGGCTATGCGGCAGTCGGAAGAGGCGCTGGCCTACGGTCACTCCGTTGGCGTAACTGTGGATGGTCCACGTGGCCCTCGAGGTGTCTCGAAAGTTGGTGCCGCTGTTATAGCGCATAGAGGTGGTGTGCCGCTTGTTTGGGTAAAGACTAAGGTCTCCTTTAGGTGGCGCTTAGGGAGTTGGGATAGATTTGAAATACCTCTACCGTTCGCCAAGATTAGCATTTATAGTGGTATTATAGTTAATGAAAGGCTCGATGAGGCGATGTGTCGCCTAGAGTTGGAATTGGCCAATGAAGGGAGAGTGTGATGAAGTATAGTCGTGTTGCAGTGGTCAGTTCATTTTTTTGGCTCATTTCATGTGGTCCAACCGATGATGTAGTTTTGGACTCGGGACAATCAACCACAGATACCACCGATACGGTCACCACTGATACGGTCACCACTGATACGGTCACCACCGAAACAGGCACCACCGAAACAGGCACCACCGATACATTAGATTTAGAGTGTGATGAGCGTTCCGTCGCCCAGTGTTTAGCGGGTACTGGGTGCGTTCATGTCAATGGTCGAGAGATCCAGAACCAGGATACTGAGCCATGTGTAGACTGGAGTCAGGAGCCAGTAGCCAAAGGCTGCATGTCAATTGAAATGGGTTGTGGTTCTGCTCTTACGTATGCTGCTTCAAGTGAAGACCCCAGCGACTGCTGGTTGTTCACGAACACCTGCATCCCAACTGGGTGGAGTGATTGTGATACTAGTATGCAGGCAGATGATTGCGACTAGCCATTAGGTTAGTCCCTGTAAAACGCGGTTCAACATCTCACGCACCTCTTTGGCAAAAGATGTAAAACCCTCGACATCTACCATTGAGAACATAGCGACAGGATCAATAATACCAACGGTAGATCCCGCCTTGTCGTCTGATGCAACAACTACATTACATGGTAACAGGAGCCCAATAGCTGGTAGGGAGCTTAAGGCACTAAGAGCTAATTTAGGGTTGCAAGCACCTAATATTATGTAGTCTCGCTCGTCTACATCGAGCTTCTCTTTCATGGTTGTCTTTATGTCAATCTCAGTCAAAATCCCAAAGCCTTCGGATGCAAGGGCCTCTGTTACCTTCGTCACTGCGTCAGCAAAGGACGTAGTGGGGAGGTCGACTGTGAGTGTAAAATTGGTTGGTTTTAATACTGGAATTGCCATTGTTCTCTCCGTAAATCACGCTCTGCATAACATGATGGTTTTACAATAAGAAGCGCTACATTGTGAGGCACCTCTTTGTTTGGCGAGAGTCGGGCGGGTGAAGAAGGGGGGAGCCTTTGTCAAATGCTGGGAATACTCTTGCCCAAACGTGTGTAACGGGACCGAAAACTTGGCTACTGCGTGACCAAAATACGAGCCGTTGTTCGACAAAAACACATTTTTATTTTCAGGTTCAACACCCGTTCTTTACACCCCACATACGCCGAGTTAGAACGTCGCCATGAATTGGAGTGAGCTAGCAGAGCAGGTCTTAAAGGGGCACGCGCTGAGTCGCGATGAGGCTTTGAGTGTACTCCTTTGTCCTGACGACGAGCTGTTAGGGTTGTTGGACGCTACGTTTATGGTTCGCCGTGCGTACCACGGGCGAATGGTTCACGTACACGTCCTTGAGAATGCCAAGAGTGGCTTATGCTCCGAGGACTGTTCATTTTGCAGTCAGAGTTCTCGATACAACACGAATGTAGAGAAGTATAAGACCGAGACTGCCGATGAGTTGGTGGCCGCGGCTCACGCTGCACACGCCTCTGGGGCGTCTACGTACTGCATGGTCACAGCAACCCGCGGTCCTTCTAACCGAGACCTCGACACCATATGTGAGGCCGTTAGGCGCATTAAGTCCGAGTTACCCATCAGTATTTGCACCTCACTTGGTGTGCTGGATGGCTCCAAAGCTGACCGCCTAGTGAGTGCTGGTGTAGATCGCTACAATCACAACCTTGAGACCTCGGAGCGATACTATAGCGAAGTGGTATCCACCCACACCTGGGGAGACCGAGTCGACACCTTGCGCACTGCCAAGTCCGCCGGTATGCAAGCGTGTGCCGGTGGGATCATTGGGATGGGCGAGGGGCTTGAGGATCGGGTTGACTTGGCGTTCGCTCTGCGGGAGCTCGATGTTGATTCCGTGCCTGTCAATCTATTGAACCCGCGTCCCGGTACACCGCTGGGAAATAAGGAGCAGATCAGACCTCACGACGCGCTCAAAGCCCTTTGCATGTTTCGCTTGGTACACCCTGATCGGGATGTGCGTATCGCTGGAGGTCGCGAGGTTGTATTGGGTGCAATGCAGCCCTTTGCGCTGTATGCGGCCAATTCGCTCTTCGCCAACGGGTACCTGACTACTTCGGGGCAGGGTGAGTCAGCAGATTCGCGAATGCTCGCTGATGCGGGCTTCGAGGCTGTAGTCGTTGCTGCTCGAGCTCCAGTTGCTGACGACAATTCTGGTTATGTGGCGCGGGGAGCCTGAGACTGTGACAATATTTGAGCGCAAAATCCTCGAAGAATGGGATGACGCTCATGTGTGGCATCCGTTTACACCGCACTCGGTCTATCGTTCGGAGTCGCCTCTGATGGTGATGGCTGCTGAAGGCCATGAACTCATTGATGTCGACGGGCGACGATACCTCGACGGAGTGGGATCTCTCTGGTGCAATATTTTGGGGCACAGGCGGGAAGAGATAGATGAAGCTGTTCGTCAGCAGCTCGCCCTTGTCGCGCATGCCACATTTTTAGGAAATGCATCGGTTCCAGGTGTCGTCCTCGCGAAGCGCCTTGCCGACTTGGCTCCAGAGCCCTTGAACCGAGTCTTTTACTCTGACAGTGGTTCAACGGCTGTCGAGGTAGCGATAAAAATTGCGCTACAGTTCTGGTCCCAACACAAGGGTGGCTTGGAGTCAAAACGAACTAGGTTTCTATCTTTTGGTGAGGCTTATCACGGCGACACTGTTGGGGCGG
>CAWVYO010000215.1:0-5837 GCA_963934385.1 uncultured bacterium | reverse complement strand
GTGCTACAAGATGCCAGTAAGAGTAAAGAAAATATTAAAAAGCCAGCGCGAACCATGAATCCTCCAGAGTTGCTGAGCAACATGGGAACTTGTATCACAAACTTTATGGTTCATAAAGGCGCACATGAGCAAAATCCTATAGATGTTGGAACATTAGAATCTCTATTCGGTGTGGAAATTAGTAAAAAGGAGAAGGGAAATGGGGTCAGTTACAGTCATTCGAGGTGGGATAGTTGTTGACGAAACAGGTGAAGTGCGAGCGGATGTGCTTGTGGCCGATGGCGTAATTAAACAGGTCGGTCCAGATCTAGAAGCTCCTGCGGGCGCTAAGATTGTTGACGCTAGTGGCTGTTACGTAATGCCAGGGGGTATCGATCCTCACACACACATGGAGCTCCCATTTATGGGAACCGTTGCAAGCGAGGACTTTTTTAGTGGAACCTCCGCGGCAGCAGCTGGAGGTACAACCACATGTATTGACTTTGTTATTCCAGCACCCCAGCAGAATATTATTGAGGCATATGATCAATGGCGAGGTTGGGCGGAGAAGGCTGCTTGTGATTACTCATTCCACGTGGCTATTACCTGGTGGGATGACACAGTAAGTCGCGACATGGGTCGGCTATGCGACGAGTTCGGTGTGAACTCGTTTAAACACTTTATGGCCTATAAAGGCGCCATAATGTGCGATGATGAGATCTTGGTTAACAGCTTTACTCGGGCTCGTGAACTCGGGGCTCTATGTACAGTTCACGCTGAAAACGGTGAGCTTGTTTGGCGCATGCAGCAAGAGATATTTGAGCGTGGAATCACCGGTCCAGAGGGCCATCCACTATCTAGACCTCCAGCCTGTGAAGGCGAGGCCGCCAACCGAGCTATTCGCATTGCCGAAGTACTGGGTGTGCCGTTGTACATCGTTCACAACTCATGTGCCGACTCATTGGAGGCGATTACCCGTGCGAGGCTCGCGGGGCAGAGGGTCTTTGGAGAGGTTCTCGCGCAACACCTAGTCATCGACGATTCGGTGTATCGCTCAGATGATTGGCGCACTGCTGCTCATCACGTAATGAGTCCTCCTTTTAGAGCTAAAGAGCACCAGACAGCTCTCTGGAAAGGTCTTCAGTCGGGCATGTTACAGACAACTGCTACCGATCACTGTTGCTTCTGTACTCCTCAAAAGGAAGCTGGGCTAGAGGACTTCCGTTCGATCCCCAATGGAACAGGAGGCATAGAGGACCGTATGAGTATTATGTGGCACCACGGTGTTGGTACTGGCAAGCTTACGCCAAGCGAGTTCGTCTCGGTGACATCAACGAATACTGCCAAGATTTTCAACATGCATCCGCAGAAGGGCTCAATGTCGGTAGGTGCCGATGCAGATCTAATCGTTTGGGATCCCGAGGGGCACCGTACTATATCGGCTGATACCCACCATCAGAATATCGACTTTTCGATCTATGAGGGTTGGGAGGTAAAGGGCATACCAGTAGTTACTATGAGCCGAGGTAACATTGTTTGGGAAGACGGTGAACTAAAGACCGTTCGCGGTGCTGGTCGCTATGTAAACAGACCGTGTAAGTCTAGGTACTGGGAGAACCAACGCGTTCGCAATTCTCAAGAGACCCCAGGGCGTGTCGATAGAGGGTAGGGGCACGAGGTTAAGTCACGTAAATTTTAGACCTACGTACAAGTGGCGGTTCAGATAATAGTAATCATAGCCGGTGACAGGCACAGACGGTGACTCCAGGATGCCCCGTCTCGGCGTCTTTCGAATAGATTGTTGACCCCGACAACACCTGCTTTGACGAGCAGTGATCGGAGCTTAGCACGCTCCCACGCTAGCCGTTTTGGCTCGCTATCCGCATGACCACCGTTACTTAGCCAGCCGTCAAAGGCGACAGAAGTGGCAAGAAATGAGTCTGACTCAACCCAAGGGCCGTCCACAACCGACTGTGCGTAAGTGAGCAGTAACCTGACGGGAGATCCTTCAATGGTCACCTCTGCGTCATGTTGTGTGAAAGTTGCTGTGAGTAATTCACAGTCAATTGTTAGAAATAGCCCCGAAGCCGAAAGTGAAATCAATGGTACTTTAGTGGGCTGCGGTCCCTTAGGTCGCCAAACCCGCAAGATTCTCCCTTTTATATGTAGCAGTGCTCCATCTTGGAGAAACTTAGCGTCTTGACCGTCTTGACCGTCTTCGCGTTCTGCATCGTAGAGTATGTATCCGTCATTTGTGAGCTCAACGAGGTCGAGGAGGGCATCATCCTTGAACTGTTCACCCGTGTATTGATCTTGTAGTTGAAAGGTTGGTGGTGAGGGATCGATCAATTCAATGGAAGCCCCCGTTGGAAGAGAAATAGTTGGGGCGATCGAGTTTTTTGATCGCCAGTCTCTCCACCCGTTTGAGGTTACTGTACCGCTTCCTCGTGTTCTATCTGTAGAGCTTAGACAACGCCAAGTCCAATGGTCGCTGAGCCACCTGATTTCGAGCCAGTACAGTGGAACCTCAATGTTGGATATGACCGCGTTGCATTGCCAATGTCGACCTACAAGGGTTGTTTCCATGAGCTCGAATTGGCGCAAATTACCAGGCTTGCCTATTAGAATTTTTCCCATGCAGATTTGTAGCTTGTTTAGCTTGCGAAATCATCCTCTGTAGGCACAATGGGGCACGATGGGACGAAGTTAGTTTCTGCATCGTATTATAGGTGTGTCCAGATGGATTACCGAACACAGACGGTGATCTTGCTGGTTTTTACAAATGGGAAAGTGAGTAGCGCGAGAGCGCTAACAAGCCTTGCTGAGAGTACTAACTAGATCGGCTGACAACATATTCTGTGATCACCAATACCTGTTAATTTAGGTAAATTCGTTCTCTGTGCGTACCACGGGACCGGTGGGCAACTGCCGTAGTGTAGAGAGGGAAGGTGAGGCTTATCGACGCGGGAATCAGAGTCTGTGCGTCGGTGAGTTTGTTGTTGGCCATTTTTGTTGGGACTCGAGTTGACACGTTGGCACAGTTCTATCTCTGCTGATACCCATCATTAAATATCGGCTTTTCTATCTATGAAGGTCGGGAGGTTAAAGGCATCCCAGTGGTGACAATGAGCCGTTGTAACATTGTGTGGGAAGGGGGCGAATTAGAGACTGTTCGTGGTGCTGGTCGCTATGTGAATAGGCCATGTAAGTCTAGATACAGGGAGAATCAACGTGTTCGCAATTCTCAAGAGACCGCTGACCGAGTTGAAAGAGGCTAAACTCGATAAAACAAGTTCATGCATTACTATTGACCGGTTGGTTTTAATTATGTATGTCTTTACTTACACAAGTACAAGCCGCTGTATTTTAGTTGCCTGAAGTCAAATACTTTGGGTGACTATTCTGCTGGGGTCTGTTCTTTAGTCCAAGTACATAATCAGAAACGGAGAGAGTGATGACTAGAAGAGTTTTAGGGATTTCTACAGTCCTAATATTGAGTGGATTACCAATAGCTGGTGCGCAAGATCTTACAGAAGACATTGGGGCGAGCACTATTCAAGAAGAAGTACAAGAAGAGGTGGTGCCTGTAAGGAGCACACCAGTTGTAGTTGTGACCCCAGATGACGTTTTGGCAATAGACGCAGCGTGGGAAATAATGTCAGATGAGGGCAGAAGCTTTGACTCAGTTCAACAATTGTCGCAAATTGTCTTGGGAGAATGTTCAAGAATAGCTCGAGAAACTGATTCCTATAATACAATGCGGTTAGACTCAGATGACTTTCTTGGGTTCGTCCGTGCCAAGATAGGCGCCATGTCGGATAACCAGTTTGAGGATAACAAGCAGCGTTTGACCCTTCTAAGAAGGATCACTAGCCGCAGTTATGCGAATCGTATTCTTGGTGAGTGGTTGGGGGCACCGAGAAGCGGTTTCATGTCGACAGCTGAGGGTAACTCTTCGATACCTAGACATGCATCACAAGTTACAGCAATCCAATCGTCTGGCGGACTCACGCTATCTCCCAATGGTGCCACCCTGGTATCCGATGAGGGTGGACCAGGTGAAGGTAATGGTGTGATTGATACGGGAGAGTGGATTAAACTAAATATTGAGTTGGTAAACACAAATGACTTGCCGTGGTTTAGCACGTCGGCGTGGCCAGAATCCGGTAATGCATGTGTTTGGGTCCCACAATATGGAGAATTCATACTAGATGAGATGGCTGCCAATGGTGGCACATCCGAAGTCTTTGCATGGGCCTATGTTTCAGAGGATTGCTCTAGTGATGCGTCCATTGTAGTGAAAGCTCGTGATTCGATTCGAGCTGGAGGCGGTGTCCAGCGAGTGGAGATAGTATTGTCTCCTCGATCTACAGATGATCTTCGAACCGTTGATCTCCTGCTTGACTCAGACGTGCCAGGTTCCAGTGACGGAAATAACAACGATCGAATCTTGCCAGGGAATGCTTACGAGTTGTCTGTTGGGTTTACTGTTGATGGAGAGTTGACTGAAGGGCGAAGTGAATACAGAACACCTTCGGCGTTATCAAGCGTGTTCTCCGAACAAGAATATTCAGCTGACCCGTTATTAGCGATGGGTGCTGGTAGTTATGGTCCATCTGATGACTTAGACTTTGAGATGGTTTCAGGTGAAGCCTACTCTACAGCACGCTTGAGAAAGGGTGCTGGGCGCTGGATATATCGGGGTGAGCCATTACTCTGGGTGGCAGTTGACTCTGAGTTTATTCGTAGTGAGACCCGTGAAGTAGAGCAGGTAGCTCTGGGTTCAATGGTAGCCGGTGAGGTGGCAGCGGTATTTGATGGGGGTAGGCTAAACTTCTTGGGACGAATTCTTAAAAGACTTAACCCTATAGGAGGCGGTAGTGACTCTTCGTCAGAAGAGGTCTCATCTGACAATCCGCAAGTACCTTCGACTGAACGAGTGCCTTCAGGTGTTGTAGAGCGGTTAATCCGTGAAAATGTTCACCTTGCTCCGCGACCAGCCTCGTCAGTCGTAGATGGCTCTATTGAAGCCACTGACGGTTATGAGATCGTAGTAGACTCGGAGGCGATTATAAGCGCTTATGATGCTTATGGGGCTGTTGAAGTGGAGGTTGTAGAAGAGCCAGAGATCGAGACAGTTGAGCGTACGATTGCTTATAGATACCTCAATTACATTCCAGTAGGTATCCAAGCACCCGTAATCATAACAAAATTACGCCTCGATTTGGGTCTCGCCTATAATATGGGGTACGCTGACTACAGCAATGATTGGGCATTCGAAAATGGAGCTCGTTTTCCGTCTGGGTCGATAGCTCTAACGTATGGTCGTAAAAACAGGATAGGAGTTGAGGCATCTAGGAGCTTCGCTACTTCCAACATGGAACTATCCGTAGCAGGTGACCGTTCTTGGACGTTCACTAACCTAGGCCTTCGCATTGGTCGGGGCTTTGATATTACGGATATTATTGAAGCCGAGCTAACAGCGGTGGTCTTGAAGCCATCAGTAAAGGTCGATGGACCTCAACAGTTTGGAAGTGCTTTTGAGTATGGAGCTAGGTTGCACTTGAGTGTAAGACCATGGAATAAGTTCAGTTTTTACACCGAGCTAGGTACCCAGACTGTGGGAGGCGATTTTGCAGGGGCAAACTACCTTGGTCTAGGCGGTTCCTTACACTATTAGGATTAAGAGAGCTTGGCCGCTGCGTCAAAATAGCGCAGCGGTCAACACTTTTATTTAGCACTGCCCAGACGATTGATTAGGTGGGCTTTACGTGAGTGGTTTAGCCTCTGTGAGACATGGTAGGGCGATCATATGCGATCCCAAGGCCTGGTCTTTCCCCCTCAAGCCACCCGACCGG
>CAWVYO010000214.1:0-5873 GCA_963934385.1 uncultured bacterium | reverse complement strand
TGAGGATATTGAAGCAGGCGAATTGCATGAAGAGTGGTATTCGGTCCCAGTCTCCACCCGTGAGGCCATAATCAGGTGCAGAGCCAAAGGAGGGCGAGTAATCGCAGTTGGTACGACAGTTACCAGGACACTTGAGGCAGCAACAAAGCCCAATGAATCCGTGCCTGTAGCTGGTGACAATGTTACCCGCATCTTCCTTCAAGAGGGATATAAATTTAGGTGTGTAAATGGTCTTTTGACTAACTTTCACCTGCCCAAAACAAGCTTGTTAATGCTGGTTTCAGCATTCGCCGGCAGAGAAAAGATTTCGAGTGCCTATAAAGAGGCCATATTAAAGAGGTACAGGTTCTATTCCTACGGCGACGCCATGCTTATCCTTTGAGGTAAAACGTAAAAACGGTGAGGCTAGGCGGGGAGAGTTGGTCCTTACTCATGGGACAGTTCAGACACCTGCGTTTATGCCCGTTGGGACAGCCGGCAGTGTAAAAGCTTTGACCCCCGAGGATGTGCTGGGCGCGGGGGCAGACATAGTGCTGGCCAACACTTACCATCTGTGGGTTAGACCTGGACACGAGAGAATTCAGTCTTTGGGCGGGCTCCATAAGTTTATGGGTTGGAGTGGACCAATTCTCACAGACTCTGGTGGGTTCCAAGTGTTCTCGCTGCGTGAAAAACGGGCAGTTGCAGAAGAGGGCGTGAATTTTCGCTGTTTACTAGATGGGTCCAAGAGGTTTTTGAGTCCTGAATTGGCAGTGGAAATTCAGGAGGCGCTAGGCGTCGATGTAGCAATGGCTTTCGATGAGTGTATAGAATGGCCAGCGTCAAAGGAGCGAGTAGCCGAGTCTACTGCTCGAACAACTAGATGGCTGAAGCGCTGTAATGATGCTCGAAGGAATAGAGACAAGACTGCGTTATTCGGTATTGTCCAGGGCGGTTTTTACGAGGATCTACGAACTGAACATATCCAAGAATTGTCATCTCTTGATTTAGATGGCTATGCGCTTGGGGGACTTTCGGTAGGGGAACCGAAGGACGAATTGCTGTCGATGGTGGAATTTGGGGCTCCACTTTTGCCTGCAGACAAACCCAGATATCTAATGGGTGTAGGTTACCCCTGCGATATCGTCGAGGCGGTCATCCGAGGAATCGACATGTTTGACTGTGTAATTCCGACCCGGAGCGGTCGGTTCGGCAACCTATTTACTAGTCAGGGGCGAATAAATATCAAAAATGCGATGTTTAAGGACGATCCTGAGCCACTCGATCCTCTCTGTACGTGTTATACGTGCGCAAAATTCAGTCGTGCTTATCTACGACACCTTCATATTTCCAAAGAAGCCCTCGCTCCGAGGCTATTTTCTCTTCATAATATTACCTTTTACCAACAGTTGATGCAGCGTATACGTGCAGCGATTGAGGGACAAAAAGGAGAACTTGAAGCGCTTAGAGTCGAAGCTTGGGGGTGGCAGTCAAGGTTCGGAGAAACCGAAAATTCCGGAGAGAATAGATGACATCCACATTAGCCATTTTAGCGATAAATAACGCAGAGGCGGTAAATTTTCCGCTTCAGGCTCAGCCCCAAAGCGGAAACCCCATGTTTTTGTTGATGATCTTTTTTGGGATCTTCTACTTTATGGTGCTTCGCCCCCAGACAAAGAGTCGAAAGGTGCACGCGCAGTTTTTAGCTGGGCTAAAAAAGGGTGACAAAGTTGTTACCGAGGGCGGAGTCTTCGGAACTGTCTTTAAAGTAGAAGATGACCGAGTGACGCTAGATGTTGGTGACAGAGTACGGGTGACCTTTGTAAAGAGCTCGCTTAGCGGTGCGGTGGCCCCTCAGTCCGCCGAAAAGGAGTAGACGATGACAAGATCATGGTGGGTCAGAATGGCCTTTATTACTGTTGTCACAATTGGTGCAGCGTTAGTGCTAGCGCCGTCATTTCTCGGTGAGGGTGCTCAGGACAGGTTGGCTGCCCAGATCGATCAGGTCGAAGGTGGAGGTACAGGATCTGCTGTGGGTGACGCACTCATCGCAGAGGTTACACCTCTTATTGACGCCGCACTCGGAGAAGAGTGGGTGGTTGAGTACAGCTTTTTCGAAGGCGATGAATCGAGACTGGAAGTTATCGGCTCCGACGAGGATTCGTTCGACTCGCTTTCAGCGGCGGTTCAAGATGTTGAAGGGGTAGTTGTTGAGGTAGGTGAACGCGAGGCAGAATATTACCTCCATCTAAGGGCGACAGGATTTAGAGCGTGGTTGCCAGATACCCGAATAAATCTCGGTCTGGATCTTCAGGGCGGTATCGATATCACTCTAACAGTTGAGACCAGAGAGGCAGTTCTGTCGGCAGTGGGTCGCGACGTTCAGACCATCCGAGCACAGGCTGAGGATGACGGGATCGACATCGTAGACGTTAGACGTATTCGCGGCGAGACAATGTTAGAGGTCGCTCCTGGCGAAACAGCCACACAAGAGCAGGTCTTAGAGGTTGTTCGCAGAGGTGGTGATTACAGGCATTCAGGCGACAGAAATACACAGGTAAAATGGTGGCGCTATAACCTGGCTCCGTCGGTAACCGAGGCTGGCGAAGAGGACTTGGAGCCTATTGATTTGGACTTAATCTTTGCTATGGCTCAACTTGGAGTAAACGGCGAAGGTCGTGATTGGGTCTCTCAGGTAGTTAGGGTTGAAGGTGAGGATGCCTTTGAGTTTTCCGTATCAGAGGGCGCGAGCAGAGGTTTGGTTGACAGCTTCGCAGCGGAACTGGGGGCGTTTACTTGGGTTAGTGAACGAGTAGAAGGCGAAAGCGCACTGTGGTGGCAATACACCCTGTCGGATGAGTCGTACATTGAAATAGCCGATCGCTCAGTCGAGCAGGCACTTGAGGGGCTTCGAAACCGCGTGGACGCCACGGGTGTAAAGGAGCCGAGTATCGTAAAGAAGGGAGACGGCGAAATAAACATTCAGCTCCCGGGTATCGATAACTTACAGCAGGCTATTGAGGTGATTGGCACGACGGCTGTTCTAGAGTTCTTCTTGGTGGACGAAGAATTCGAGATGGTCGAGCTAGAGCGCTCTCTAGAGAGTGCTCGCGATCAAATGGCGTCTACTGATTACGATGATGATGAGATCCTCAACGAGTGGCTCATCGACAATGGGCACATCACCCCAAGTCATGTACTCTTGTGGGAGTATCGGGAGTCTGAAAACGGGAGCAAGTTACGAGACACACCATATGTTCTCGTGGACACTGTTATCCTCACAGGCGAGGACATTAATGATGCGTTCATCCAATGGGACCGCCTTGGTGACCCGTACGTCTCTCTAGAGTTTAAGGCAGCCGGCGGGCGAGTGTTCTCCCAAGTAACGGAAGACAACGTTGGTAAACGATTTGCTATTGTCCTTGATAGGGCGGTAAGATCAGCCCCTGTTATTCGTGAGAAAATCGGTGGTGGTCGAGCTCAGATATCTGTAGGGTCTGGTGAAGTTTCATCCATGCAAGGTGAGGCTCAGTTGTTGTCTATGGTACTGCGTACAGGTGCTCTTCCTGCGCCAGTTACAATCGGACAGGTAAGAACTGTTGGTGCTCAGCTCGGGGCTGACTCGGTCAACCAGGGAATTACAGGCACCATGGTTGGCGCCTGCTTGGTGCTCTTCTTCATGTTTATGTTCTACACGAAAGTGGGTTTGGTAGCTAATGTCGCCTTGGCGATGAACGTCTTCTATATTATGGCTCTGCTTTCTCTTGTTGGGGCTACTCTGACCCTTCCGGGTATCGCTGGAATAGCTCTTACAGTAGGTATGGCGGTAGATGCGAACATCATTATCTTTGAGCGTATTCGAGAAGAGGTTCGTCTAGGAAAGACATCTAGGTCAGCGGTGGATGCTGGCTTTGGAAGTGCCTTATCGGCGGTCCTTGATGCCAACATCACAACAGGAATCGCTGGAGTCGTGTTGTATAGTTATGGTTCTGGTCCAATAAAGGGCTTCGCTGTCACACTATTGATAGGAATAGTGACGACACTATTTACAGCTATTTTCGTCTCTCGCACTTTTATGGACTTTGTAGTCCGTAAATCAACTAGTCGCTTGGGACTCTGAGGTAGATATGCAATTAATAAAAACTGGTGTGAATGTAAACTTTGTTGGGCAACGCGGAAAGGCGGGTGTCTTCTCTGGGCTGTTGGTTCTAACCTCGGTCATGTTGATGTTCTTCATTGGCCCGAACTGGGGTATTGATTTTACGGGCGGCTCCGAGATCTTGATGAAGTTTGACGATAAAGTGGAGATCTCTGAGATCCGTGCGGCTGTCGTTGAATTAGGCATGGCTGGTGACTCGGTTCAACAGGTGAACGGCGATGATGATCATGAGTTCGTTGTTCGAGTAAGGGACACATCTTTTGCCGTATCAGAGCTAGAGAGCCAAGTATTGGAGGCTCTTAGCGACTCATTCTCCGCTGAATGGATATTGTCTTACAGCACGGAGTCTCAGGTAGGCTCGCGCATGACAATCGAACACGGTGTACCGCGTCGTAGCGCCGCAGAGATTAACGCTGTGCTGCCCCAGTCACTTAAAGATAGCGGCGTCGTTGCGGAGAGTTCTCAGGATCCAACAGTCTTTTATATGAGGCTGCCGACAATAGAGCGGCAGGTTCAAGCAGCTATTTCGACAGCCTTGGTTGGCTATGAGTTTGTTGTTCAAAAGGTGGACTCTGTAGGACCAAAAGTCGGTGGTCAGCTCAGAAAGCAGGGCTTTCAGGCTATGTTCTTCACGATACTGTTAGTCTTGGCTTATATCGGGTTCAGGTTTGACCTCGGTTTCGCCCCAGGCGCGATCATAGCGCTCGTTCACGATGTCTCTATTACAATGGGAATCTTCGTGGTGATACAGCAGGAGGTAAACCTATCCATGATCGGTGCCCTGTTGACGATTATTGGTTATTCGCTGAACGATACCATCGTTATTTATGACCGTATTCGAGAGAATATGAACAAGTATCGTCGAACTGAGATGCCAAAACTAATCAACGACTCTATTAACGAGACCCTAAACAGGACGGTAGCAACCTCAGTAACTACCATGGCCGCGTTGATGGCCTTCCTGTTCATTGGCGGACCCGTTATCCAGACGTTTGCTCTCGCGATGATGATCGGTGTTGTTGTAGGTACGTATTCAACCGTATTTGTGGCGACTCCTATGATTCTGGTCATGGAGGAATTGAAGCCAGCTATTGGTCGACTACTCGTTCCTTCTGATAAGGCTGGCGAGACTATTAAGGGAACAAGCGAAGGTCAAGAACGCTCGCGGGCAGCAAACAACAGGCGATTTATCGTGCTGGCGTTTCTCGGCGCGGGCGTCGCTATGGCTCTGTCAGCCCGAAGCGCGATATCGGCGTTTATGGTGGCGTTGGGACATGTTGACCAAGTAATGTGGGGCTTAGGACCTCAGTCGAGTGTCTTCTCAATAATCTTAGGCTCGCTTACATTCTTCTTGTTGATGCGACACAAGCGAGCTGTAGCATTTACAGACGAGACAATTACCGAACTCGCTCGTACTAGTTGGCCTGATCGCGAAGAGACCACGCACTCATCAAACGTAGTCATTTTGGGGACGCTGTTCATTGCGTTATCATTGTCGATGTTTGACTTTGTCTGGAAAAGACTGGCAAATCTAGTACTCTTTACTGGTTGAAACATAGATTCATTTGGGATACTTACAGTTTTCGTTAGTGTTATAATCAGGTAGGTTTAAAGAGACGGACATGACCAAATCAGAGATAGTAGACATTTTGGCAGCAGAGAGAAACCTTCCTCGACGTACAGCAGAGGACGTGGTCAATCTTATTTTAAATGCTATGAAAAAAAAATATAAAAA
>CAWVYO010000213.1:0-5886 GCA_963934385.1 uncultured bacterium | reverse complement strand
ACATTGAGTTAGACCATTTGGAGGTCGAGGGCCCTGCCTACTCTGGAATTGCGATAAGGAGCTATCCTTATTGTGACGAGAGCCTGAGTCGATCAGTATTCACCCAGCACAACACACTTATTCACCACAACTACGTACATGATGTGAGCGGAGAAGGACTTTATATTGGTCCATCTCACTATTTTGAAGACTATTCGCCGACCTCGGGTGAGGAGTGCTCTCCAGGGTTTCCGGAGGCGGCTCTTATAGGCGTGCAGGTTCACGACAACATAGTCGAAGATGTTGGTCGGGACGGTATCCAGGTTGGCGCTGCTATAGAGGGTATGTCTATAAATAACAACACCATTCGTCGTTATGCCCTCTCAGGTGATTTCGGTCATAATGGGGGAATTCAGATAAACCCAGGATCTGTAGGGTGGGTTTATGGGAACTTAATTGAGTCGGTTTCAGGCGGGGGATCAGATAACGCTATTCAGTTTGCAGGCGGGGTAGATGGGCCGACATATATCTACAACAATATGGTGCTAGGTAGCGCGACACCTTTCATAGCCCTCTCGAGAATGGGGAGCGCCGATAGCGACGTCTTTTTTCTAAACAATACAGTTGTCAACCAAGGAAACAGTGGTCACACGATGACGCTGTTCTGTTCAGAGGAGTGGGTTCAGAACTTCTATTTCAAGAACAACATCTTCTCAAACTATGAGAATGTCGGATATTACATCTACACTGGGAGTGATGGGGAAATCTGGACCGGTTTGGTCGGTGGGGGGAGCGCTATTAATTGTCCAATCAACGGTCTTGTGCATGGAAACGACCTTGATCATAATCATCAAATAGAGGGTAACCTCTACCTCCGGAACCCACTTGAGGTCGGCTTTGTCGACGCCATTGGTGGCGATTATCACTTAGACCAGGGCTCACCAGCCATCGCGACAGGAGAGAACTTAAGTGAGATCTTCACCGATGACTTTGAGGGAAATGAACGTACCGATGGCGCCTTTGATATGGGTGCACTCAGGTACTAAGAGGAGTATCGCTGACTGGTCAGTCTACCTACTCTAGGTATCCCAGCTGCCTTAATTGCTGCTGTGTGGCCTCATCTAGGTGGGTCTCTTCAACTACAGTGGGTTCTTGACCCCAGATTAAGAGTTCAGATAACTCGTCTCTTTTTTCCGTTAAATCGGCTGAGAGGTTTACTGTCTCACCTGGGTCAACACTTAGTTCGTAAAGCTCAAAATTGACCTCATCTGAGATAAGCTTGTCGCCCTCCAATCTAACGGCTTTTCTTTCGACACCGTAACGTAGAGCCTCTGAGATGGCGGGGGATATGGTCGGGGTCTCCCCAAACAGCTCTGATAGAACAAAACTCTCACCGTCGACATCTAGTTCTGCGTTGCCGATCCTAGCTATTGTTGGGGCAACATCAAAACTTCTGACAACACGGGGGATCCTAGTGGAGGAGGTCCCTGTGGGGGGCCTCACTATAAGGGGGACGTTCACGACCTCTTGATAGAGAGTATGTCCGTGTCTAGTACCCTCAGGTATCGGCTGATCTGAATACGCCCCTGAGTGTTCAGTTAGCTCCTCCCCATGATCTGAGGTGATGAATATCCAGGCATTTTCGGGAAGAATATCAAAGAGTCGTCCTAATTCGTGGTCAAGGTAGCGGATCTCCGCGTCATAGAGTCGCTCCAGCGGGTCCTCATAGTCGGATTCCTCACCTTGAATATAGGTCGGTGGAGGATTGTAAGGACCGTGGGCGTCCATGAGGTGAACCGTGAGCATCCATCCATTTGCTCCCTGTGAATCTATCCAATTAAGGGCCTTGTCGATCTGCACAGCTGCTTTGGTGTAGTACCTGTCCTGCATGATTGCGAACCCGAGGTGGTCTAGCGGCTGTAATAAAAGCGGTTCGTGACCCAAGCCGAGTGAATCATCATAGGTAGAGAAGCCCGCGTTCAACCCAAATAGTCGCTTTAGCCAAGCGTTTGTTACGAAAGCGCCAGTTGAGTATCCAGCCTCACTTAAGCTTGTCGCTAGAGTCTCAGTCTGTCCGTTTAGCCCACGGTTAGTATTTCCTGTACCGTGGTTGATTCCAGCACCGTGGCTGGATGGAGTTAGACCTGTAAATAGTGATGCTGTAGCTGGCAGTGTCCAGCTTGACGCCGACTGGGCGTTTTCGTATAAGAACCCTTCATTAGCTATGCGATCGATATTTGGCGTGAGGTTTCCCCCGTGGCCAGTAACCCCGAGATGGTCGGCTCTTAAAGTGTCGATTACGACAAGGACTATTGGCGGACCATCATTGGAAGATTCTGCTGGAACAGCCGGTGATTCATAGGCCACACAAAGACCCAATAGAGCC
This sequence comes from uncultured bacterium, assembly GCA_963934385.1. Lineage (GTDB taxonomy): Bacteria > Myxococcota_A > UBA796 > UBA796 > CAJQPC01 > CAWVYO01. Next base: position 3,521 of record CAWVYO010000213.1, on the reverse strand, counting down.
AACCCACTAAGCGCTGTGAACATGGCAAATCTAGTAGGTCTTATATTTCTGTAAAACCAGAGGACTAATACGCTAACAAACAACGCAAAAAAGCAGACAATGACGTCCCATATTAGGGCTTCTTTAGAGAGGGGGTTGGCAGTAGCCCCCAAGTTTACAACAAGTCCTCCGACCATTAGAGTCCAGGCGCCTATCAGCCCCGCCCATCTGAATCTAGGTGCTTTCGTGGTGATGTAAATATAGAACCATACAAAAACGCCGATAAAGAGGGCTGCTATTGCGAAGCCGAGCCCTTTGGGCAGCGCCATCTCACCAAGAAAATGTGCGAATTTACCTCCCAGTAAGAGGGTTGCAATGACCCCCCATATACCCCATGCCAATTCCACACCGACAGCGAACTTGCTCAAAACAAGGGCTATAATCGCGGGTATGGCTAGGTAAATGGGCATTATTGTGGCGAGGTCGGTACGGGAGAGCGGAGGCTGCCCCAATGCCCTATTGAACACCTCCTCAAAGGTGAAGAACGCAAGACCCCACCAAATTCCAACCCCTGAACTTCTAATGCCTTGTTTCAACCAATCCATGCCCGTGTTAGTAGCCGATTGAGTCGCCTATAGAAACCGCTAACTTAAAAACATGTAAAGCTAAGGAGCACGGCTTGATTATTCGATTCTTCGCCTACTTCTACCCGCCGTGTATTGGAGGGGGAGAGGTAATCTTGGCAAATCAGGCGCGAGTCCTAGCATCGCGCGGTCACGAAGTGCACGTACATTGTACTAACTATTCAAACATAGCGCTGACTTCTACGGTCGATGCTGGGGTGACACTGGAAGATGGCGTTAATGTACATCGTTACAGTTCGGTTGTAATTCCATTTTCGAACCCTCTTGAAAAGGACGCTGTGACGCCGGGATTTGTGGCTGCGATGACTAAAAAGGCTGACCTGTTGGTTGCTGTTGGGTACCCCTCCATTCACCTAGACCTACTACTCGCCAAATCCAAAATTCAAAGAATACCCTTGGTGGTACAGAACTACGTAACGGCGGGATTTTTGGATGAACTGTTGTCTAAAGATGGTGGTGTGAATAAGCGTATTCGTTCAAATTATTGGAAGAATATCGTTAGGAGAGAGTTGGGGGCGGCGGAGCTGGTGCTGGCGGACTCACCAAGCGCTGCATCGGCTCTTTCTAATCGATTGAAGCTGGACAATGTCATATGTCATATTGGAATGGCTGTTGATCCAGCAGAATTCGACGAAATCACAAACCAGGACAAGGCAGCAGCTCGAGAGTCCTTAGGTTTGAAATTCGAAAAGATCATTCTAGCCCCTTCGCGTATTTCCGTGCAGAAAGGGGCCGATATTCTCATTGAGGCAGCTGGACCTTTACTAGACGACGACACAAAGCTTGTGATCGTAGGACCAGTAAATGACGAGGAGTTTTATGGAAAGGTCCGTAAACTAGCCGAACCATATGGAGACAAGATTGTCTTTGGCAAGTTGCCTAGAAATCAGCTCCTGGCCTTGATGAAGTCCGCAGCTGTTGTAACTCTGCCATCTCGGGGCGAGACCGTCGGAGGCGTTGTTTTTGAGGGTATGTACGCGGGAGCCATAGTAGTTGTGTCGGATGCTGTTGAGGCTGCTCGTGACGACTATCTTAAGCATGATGAAAACGGGCTAATGTTTGAATCTGAAAACGTGGAAGCCCTTCGGGCGGCCCTAAAAAGAGGGTTGGTAGAGCAGTTAAACGACTTGCGTGAGGCCGGATACAAAATGGTGGCTACGCGTTTTACATGGGAAACCAGCGTGGACAGGCTATTGAAGCTCTACAACAACGCCATGGAGCCTTAGCGGTGCCTAATCCAAAATTATCAGTACTTATTCCAACCTTGAACCGCGGAAAGCTGTTTCACGATACTGTCCGGCAGGTAATGGCGTCCAGCTTTGTGGATTTTGAGCTTATTATTGTCGACCAGTCCGATCCCGCTCAGAGGGAGGCGAATGAGGCTCTCGTTGCGGAATTGAGTGACACTCGTATTGTCTATATGCACCTTACCCAGAAAGGACTACCCAATGCTCGTAACGAGGGCATGGCCATAGCTAAGGGGGAGATCTGGCTCTTCTTAGACGATGACGTGATTTTTATTGGCGAAGTCTTGGGTGCTCATGTGGAATGCTATAGAGATTCTACCGTCGGCGGGGTGACCGGACGAATTGTAGAGCGTACGGTACGCCCTAATGTAGAGGTTACCAAAAACGAGATAAGCTCGGGAGGTCGAGTTTTGACCAATCTGTGGGGAGCGGAACCCTGTGATATTCAGACCCTAAAAGGGGCTAATATGAGTTATCGCGCTACGGCTGCGAGAGCTGTAAAGGGATTCGACCGCCAATACACAGGTACTGCTCTCCTAGAGGACACAGATTACTCAGAGCGAGTCCGCCGGGCTGGTTGGCGTTTACTCTTTGAGCCAAAAGCAGAACTTGTTCACCTTTCAGCGCTGCAAGGGGGAGTTCGTGTCGAAGACGCTCTGCGGACAGAGTATTGGCGTTTTCGAAACTGTTGTTACTTTGTGCTTAAATACCGAGGAGTAAACCACCTGCCTTTATTCCTGGCGACTTACTCGTCTATCGCAGCTAAGAGAGCCGTTGAGTGGAGAAAGCCGAGTGCTTTAGTCGAGCTTTCAAAAGCCATAGCCGATGGAATATCAGCGTGGAAAGAGGGCCCTGACGAGGAGATCCCGTCTGTAGACTAGGAACTAAGTGTGCTCTAGGAAAGCTAGTAGCTCACACTGTTCTGTCTGAGGGAACATGTCTAGAATGGTTAGGCGGCTCAACTTGTAGCCGGCAGCCTTGGCCTCTTTTAGATCTCTAGCAAAAGAGGTCGGGCTACAGGCGACATATATTATGGCTTTGGGGCGTGTGACCGCAAGACTAGCAAGCACACCCTTAGCACCACCCCTCGGAGGGTCTAGCAGGGCGACATCAAAGAACTCATCGCCCGGTTCAAACCTAAAGGCGTTCCTCTTAGTCAGTTCGGTCGATAGTCCCAACCGCTCAATAGTGAGAGTCCCGTCCTTTACTGAGCTTGGGTTCGATTCCCATAAAACGCAGTCCAGACCCTCTGTTGCCAATGGAAGAGATAGGTTTCCAGCCCCTGAAAAGAGGTCGAGAATCTTTGTGGGCTCTAGGCTCAAGACGTAGCTCTTTATTCTCTCGATGAGCAGCTCGTTAATCTCCAGGTTGACCTGATAAAAACTGCTGCATGAGATCTCGTGAACCACACCGCCCGAGGTCATGGACATGGTCTTTGGGCCGTGGATGCGCTTGCCATCAACATAGGCGGCTTCTACTCCAAGCCCCTCATAATTAAGCTCCTTTAAGCTCCGTTTACCAACTTTGGAGCGCCCTTTTAGTGTGGTGAACGCCAAAAAAACATGCTCTCCGTTAGAGCGAAACTCAACTCCGCTTACCTCTCTGTTTAGCTTTGGAAGTAGCTCAATTCCCCGTTGTATCTCAGGTCGAG
>CAWVYO010000212.1:0-5918 GCA_963934385.1 uncultured bacterium | reverse complement strand
TTCGAGCCTCTGCCTATTACAACTCGGCCAAGGTCATTACTGAACATCTAAAGGGATCGACAGACACCGCGGTATTGTGGGGGGGGATGCACCCAACGCTCGTGCCTGATGAGTGTATCGAAGAGGCTGATTTGGTACTAGAGGGTGAGGGCGAAGTGGCTTTTGCCGATTTGGCTAATCGTCTTCGAGATGGCACACCTCTTGATGATACGCCTAACCTCAGATTGAACAACGAAGACGGTACCACCATTTCGAATGCGCTTCGCCCGCTAGTCACAGAGCTCGATACTCTGGCCTTTCGCGACTACACAAGTCACGACGACAAATTTTTTATATGGGGCGATAATGTCGAGGTGGGCGATCCAATGCACGGGGACCCAGTCTATCAGATGATGGGAAGCCGCGGTTGTATTTACAAGTGCTCGTACTGCTACAACTCGACCTACAAGGCCTCTATATACCCGAAACAGAAGTGGTTCAGGGTTCGCTCTCCCCAGTCGATGGTCGATGAGATTAAGGCCGCGCGAGAGCACTGGGACTTCAAGCGTGTCAGATTTGATGACGAGGTGTTCTTCTTTCAGAAGCGGTGGCTTGCCGAGTTCTGCGAGCTGTTTCCAAAGGAAATAGGGCTGCCGTTTGAAATATTTATCGAGCCCAAATTAGTAAACAGAGAACGCTTAGTCCAGCTAAAGGCAGCTGGTCTGACCGGTGTCTATATGGGTATTCAGGCCTCCGAGAGGGTAACGGAAGATCTCTATGATCGGACAGTAAAGACCCAGACATTGGCTGATATATCCAAGCTGTTCATCGAGGTAGGCGTCAAGCCACATTACCAGCTAATATTTGATGATCCCAGGTCAACAGACGGCGATAAACAGGCGCTGTTTGACATGATCATGGAGTTCCCTCGACCGTTCGATCTCTACCTTTTCTCGTTGACCATATTCCCTGGCTCAGAGCTCGTTAGCAAGCTCGTTAAGGAAGGTGCTATTAGCGAGTACGATATCGAGGGTAAGAACACTCGGGTGTTTTACCAGCACAGGGTAAACCTAGAGTACCCAAGGCCCGTCGAGGATACTTTTTGGATTACGTTGATTCAGATGCTCTCTAAGGACTTTGTGCCGCGCCCTGTCTTGAGGGAGCTGTCCAAGTCCAAGTTCCTAAAGCAGCACCCATGGCCACTTGTGAAACTCGCCCACACCACCAACTACGTAAAGATGGGGCAGATCGCTACGGGCATGATCGTGCGCGGAGAGATGACCAAAACGCTCTGGCGCCGTTGGGCTAGTTCAGATCGTGTGATTACTACTTAGGATGAGTTCTGCTCTAAACTAGAGCAGAACCACTGTTTCTAAGGGCTAGCTCTGCTCTAAACTGGAGCAGTTCTACTCTTCGAGTTGAGCATTTCAAGTCTAGCGATGGACATTCCAGCGCGAGCTAACCTAGCAAATTCGTGACGGCCCGATAGCCCCATGATCTGACGACCAATGAATTTTGGATTCATGTAGAATTTTCTGTGGGCTATTTTTAATAGATCCATGATCTGCTCTTTTGTCAGGTGCTCTTCCCAACAAGCGGGGACATCTACACCGCAGAGCGGATCCTTCATTAGTTGATCCCAACAGTCTGCTGAAAAGAGTCCCTTCTTGGCGCCAGCCTCGAAAGTGTCGGTGCCTGGGTATGGAGAGAATACTGCAAATACTGCGTATTCCGCGTCCAATTTAAGCATCTCATCAAGGTTAGTGATGGCTTCGTCCATTGTGCGCTCGTGTGGACCAGCCAACATGATGTATGCAACAGATCGTACACCCTCTTCGCGACACCACTTGAATACGCGGTGTACATCTTCAGTGTCGCAGTGCTTACCCCAAGCGTCCAAGCCCTCGTTGTTAGCTGACTCTACTCCGAAGTGAATCTTTGTACAGCCAGTCTCGCGACAACGCCTGATCTGCTCGCGAGTTGTACCAGCGATAGTAGTCTTGTATCCCCAGCGGAACTTTAGTCCGCGTGCCTCAATAGCGTCGCAGAACTTCATTACCCACTGTGAGTTTGGAGTGAATAGGTCGTCTATGAACATTACCTCGGTGATACCAAGGGATATACAGTGCTCCATTTCGTCGAGGATGTTGTCGATTGCGCGGATGCGGTACTGTTTTTTGTATGTGAGGCAGAATGGGCAAGAGTGTGGACAGCCACGTGATGTGATCGCGGTAGTGATCATCTTCTCTTTCATACCAGGTAGGTAGTACTCGTCAAAGCGAGGTAGTCGCCTTCGGTCTGGCCATGGGTATGAGTCAAGTCGCTTCACAGATGGTCGGTCGACGTTCTTTACTATTTGACCGTCCTCCATGAACCATGTTCCCTGTATTCCCTCTAGAGATTTACCGCTGTCGTAGGCGTTTACGATCTCTACGAATGCATCCTCACCATCTCCAGTGATTATGGCATCTACTCCATCCATACCCATAGCGTATTCTGGGAACATCACTGGGTGTGGTCCGCCTAGTATTACCTTGGCATTGGGGTTGATCTTTTTTACAGCGTTGACCGTCAATTGAACATCGGTCACGCAGTGAGTGAAGGCTGAGATACCAACTACGTCAAGGTTGTAGCGCTTGAGTTGTTGCTCAAAATCAGGGTAGTCGAGGTCGTCTAGGACAGGATCGTAGATCTCGGCTTTCCACGGTGTATGTGCCTCTACCGATGCCTGAACATATTGCAACCCGAGCGGTGGGAATACGTAAACGCCGTGTGCTTGGGCTTTTGGTATTCCAGCCCATACGCGCATCTTCTCGGGTGGGTTTAATAGTGTAATGTCCATTTTATTGATCCTCAGCAGATAGGAACCGTCGTTTTTTGAAAAATAAGCCCCACGGAATAAACAGAGGGACTGCATTACGATATCTCAAATAATCGTCGCCGAAAACCTCAATTAGCTGTGGCTCTTGTCTTATTACCTTTTCAACAAGAGAAAACGCTAACAAGAGAGGCACTAAAACAAAACAAAAAGATATCGAATTTAAGGCGATGCCTACCGATTGGACACCTAAGAGCTTGCCGAAAAGTGATGGATTTCTAGAGTATGCATAAATTCCGCTCGAAACTAATGTTTGTGTCCGACCCGCGGTAGGTGATGGAGAGCCTTTACCGATCTGGACCAGTTGAATGTAGGTGCCAAGCCAGAGTACAAGGGCAATTACGAACGTAAAAATAGCTATTGTTAAGTTTTCTGGGGCTGGAAGAAACCCCTCCTCAAATCCCAATAGACCATCAAGTTTGATAGCCCCGAGCGCAATAATAAAGGTAAGAGGGAACAATACGGGAATATAGACCTTACAGACCATTAATATAATTGGGCTTGATAACCCTACTTTTATGATTTTTGAGACCAGTCCTGCCATAGAGGATATTCTAACTAGGTAGACACCTGTTTGCCCAGTGCGTCTCATTGATTAGGAGGTTTTTGAAATTGTCATACGTTCTTAGATACGCTCTTGGGCTCTGCTTTGTGGCTGGATTTGGTTGCGGCGGAGAGGATCCTGTTTTGAGAGCTGCTCGGCTAGCGCAAGAGGCAGATGTCGCATCCGGAAGTGCTGTTGAGTCGCATGCCGCTGGTTCGGTCGACGTTGAAGAAGCTGGACACGGTGGACACCCAATAGATGGCGGTGTGGCTGGAAACAATGGAAACGGTGGAGTAGCGGGAAACCATGAAGCAGGCGTTCCTGGCGACCCAGCGATAGGTCGCCCAGACCAACCACCTCCAGGACTCCCAGGTTCTGTGGAGGTCGGAGAGCCCGGTCAGCCGTCATTAGTGAATGGGGGCGATTCACCCCCTTCGAACTCTGAAATGGTCACATTACAAGGACAGATTTTAATGTCTGATTATCGCCATGGGGATTTGCGTATCGATGTTTTTGATGGTGATCATCGCAGCCATGTAGGGCAGAGACCGGCCCTCGTGATGAGCCAAACCGTTAGCTCTACAGGTCCGTTTACTATTCAGGTTCCATTGATTTTAGAGGAGGTCTGGATCGAGGTCTCAAACGATGAAAATGGTGACGGTAGACCAGGACCAAGGGATCCTTCGGGGCTGTGTGCTCGTAATCCAATAGATATTTCGAATGGATTAGTGAGCGGACTGATGATTGAAATCGTTCGTCAAGAGGCGCCTCCAGGTGGTGTCGGAGCCGAGCTTTAGTGTGGCAGCCTGTGTTGTCATTCCTCACCTAAACAACAAGGCGGGGTTGGTACGTGCCTTGCGATCAGTTGGCGGTAGAACTACTTTTATTGTGGATGGATCGGGTGGTGGGGCTCCTAGGGTTCTTACTGATGCCACACTGATTGGTGCTGGAGTCCTTGATAGCGGACAAGACCATGATCAATCAAAGAACTCTTTCGCAATATCGGCTAACGCAGGATTAAAGGCAGCAGAGGCAGCCGGTTTTTCTACAACACTCTTGCTTAATGACGATGCTGCACTGGAGCCAGGAGCCCTAAGAGAGCTCGAAAGAGTTTTTGATAGTAGAGATAACGTCGGGGCCGTGGGTCCGTTGCTTTACGATAAAATAGGGCTGGAGTCTGCAGGGTTGTGTTTTTCACCTCGTACGGCGAGAGCTGTTCAGAGGAGTGACATACCCTCGGGTGTTGAGGAGCGAGTAGCTCTATCTGGTGCCTGTTTGTTGTTATCTAGCGCTGAGAGATTCGATGAGAGCTTCGAGCACGGATTCGAAGACTATGAGCTTTGCATGCGAATGGCTAAACTTGGAAAACTTGTGTTGATAGCGCCTGAAGCCAGGGTTTTTCACGAAGGTGGGGGCACCGTCTCTAGGCGTTCCCGTAGAGCCGTCTCTGGGGGTGTGTCAGGACACCTTCGGCTTGTGAAAGATGCACCATATAAACGGGCCTTAGTGATCTTTTATGCTGGGTTACAGCTGATACGCGAAGGCGGCGGAACGGATGCCTTCAAGGGGTTTTATGAGGGAATAAAGCCACGTTGAGCCTTGGTAATTGGATTACAACCATTGAGCTTAGTTTTCTCTAAAAAGAAACTACTCGCCAATCTATAAATAATCGGGTAACTGGCGCCACACTGCCTAATGGTCTTTTCTACCACGACCATTTTGGGCACGAATAATCAGGGAGTTTGGGATGATAGCTTTACTGCTCATTGGTTGTATTGATTACTCAATACAGAACCCCGCGTCAGAGACCATAGACCCCATAGAGGACACCGCCGCGGAGCTTGTGCCAATCGCGGATGCTCCAGTCTATGCCAATACCTCTGAATCACTTTTCGAAGTAGAGCCCACGACAGGTGATACGGTTTGGGTTGGTTTGTTTCAGAATGAATTTGGTCCGATTGATAAGTTCGTAGATATCGCCATCAACATGGACGGCATTATGTATGGGGGCACTTACGACGCCCTGTATTTGATTGATCCAACCACGGCTCATGTAGATAAGATCTGCAATACAAGTGTAGACATGATGGCTCTTGCGTTCACTTTCGACGGTGTACTCGTTGCCGGCGGCGCCGAAACAATTGTCACTATTGACCTCAACACCTGTCAGACCGCCCTGCTCATAGATTCCAGCGGTTATTTTGAGACTTCGGGAGACCTCGTGGGGCTCCCTGATGGATTTCTGTACTGGACTGTTCGCGGAGAGGACGACGAAGGGGATGAGCTTGTGCGACTTGATCCAACCACAGGCATGTGGGCTTGGGTAGGTAAGATCGGTGTCGATAGACTCTATGGTTTGGGCTATCACCACGGTACTTTGTATGGCTTTAACTCCGACGGTGAGATCGCTTCTATCTCCCCATCGACTGGTCAGGCTGACATTTTGGCTGCCGACAGCAGTATCTCTTGGTGGGGTGCAACGACAAACCCAGTGAGCTGGGGAGAATAGTTGGTCTA
>CAWVYO010000211.1:0-5935 GCA_963934385.1 uncultured bacterium | reverse complement strand
AACCTCTGAGCTAACGCCCATAGCGCTCGATCAACACCTATAGTAGGATCGGTGGTTAGCCCTATCTGCTCGTATGCTTCAATTGAGTCTGATGATCTACCAGCATCTTGGAGTGCCGCAGCTCTTATTAGACCAGCCCTGATTCCCAGCCCTGAATCGACTGGAAAATCTTGTAAAACAGTAGCGGCTTCTACGGGCTGGTTTAACTCCAGCAGGAGTTCTGCTTCCGTTAGTATTCTGTAGTCGGAGGGGACCCCAGTCGCGTGGCGTACTCTCTCCAAGAGTGGTGCGGCTTCATCTCGCCTGTCCAGACGAATAAGTAACCATGCCATTACAAATGCTCTGTTGGCGATACTAGGACCCCGCAGAGTACTCTCGTCAATCGCCTCTATTAGGGTCAATGCATTTGAGAATTCCCTTTCGTAGAGTTTGGTGCGTAATTCTTCTGACATTGGGAAAAGGGGAGTTGGTATCCCTGGTGATAGCACCGTCATCTCTATAGACGACTCAATTGTCGAGGAATCTATCGTTTCGTTGTAGCCTGATTCCGTGAGCGCAGATTGCGCTGGTTCTTCAGCCAAAACTGAGCCAGTAAACGTTACCAAGGCAGTCGATAGGAGGCCTATAGAAAACAACCCAATCAAGGGGTTGATTTTGTGAGTAAAATGTCGAAGAGAGGTAAACACTTGGGAGTAGCCGAAAACAGAAAAGATAGAGGGTATAAACAAGAGTTAGCTTGAGATTTGGTCAAGCTGAAAAAAGACGGGGAATATAGATGTATATAGCGGCAGGATGGTTCTTGTTAGTAGCAAATGCGACTAACCCTTTTATTGGTGGCGACCCTCTACGAGACGTTTTTAAGCACCCTCACTATTCACAGCTTGAACAGACGACGGCTCCTCCATATTCCACTGCGGAGCAGACTCTTTTGGCGAGTAACTGGGACATAGAGCACTACACCCACGATTTAAACTTTAACCTGGACGAATTCTCTGTAGCTATTGAGACAACCATTCTTGTTACCGCGTTGGTCAACAACCCATCTGTTTTACAATTAAACGCTTATGAAATCGATCTGAGTCAAGTTTTGTTGGCCGGCGAGTCGATCGAGTTCGGTACATGGGCTGATGGTTACACCCTCGATCTAGGAGCGCCTAGTCAGGGAGATACGCTCACTCTTACACTCTCATATGTGTCGAATATAAACGAGACTAACGGGTACGGTATTAATTGGGACGGGACTGTGCTGAATTCATTCCACGAACCATTCGGTGCGAAGCGATGGCTCATTACACGCGATGAACCATGGGATAAAGCCACGTTGGATTGGATAATAGAGGTACCAGCCAACCTTGTGGTCGCGGCGAATGGCGACCTGACTTCTCACCGTGAATTTGGTGATAGAGGCGAGTGGACCTTTGAGTTTCATCAGCCCATAAGCACGTATCTTATGGTGGTTCATGCCGCGGAGTATGTGATCTTTAGTCAAGAGGGGGACGGGGGCTTACCCATCAACCACTACCTTTTACCCCGAAGTAGCTCGCAAGGAGAGGCCGCCTTTGCTACCACTCCAGAGATACTGACGCTGCTCTCAGACAAGTTTGGTGAATACCCTTGGGACTCATATGGCAACGCCATAGCTCCAATGGGGGGAGCTATGGAACACACTACTATGACCTCCTTTGGAGAGGGAGTACTAGATAGTTCCAGAGCTGAAGATATAAATGCACACGAGGTTGCTCACCATTGGTGGGGTAATTGGGTGACCCTTGCTACGTGGGCTGATATTTGGTTGAATGAGGGGTTTGCTAGCTATTCAGAGGCTTTGTGGTACGAGTCCCTGCATGGAGAGAGCGGGCTGAGAGATTATGTTGGCAGTCAAATTGATAGCTACCTGGCGTGGCATGAATACGAGGGCTATTTCTCCCTGTACGATCCATCTTACTACTGGGGCGGTACTGTTTACGACAAAGGCGCTGTAGTTCTAGACATGCTCAGGACTCATCTTGGCGATGATATGTTCTTTGGGGCACTTCGGTACTATGGAGAAGAGTACGCTTATGTAAACGCTACTACCGCGGAATTCGAGATCGCCGTGGAGCAATTTACTGGTGAGAGTCTCACTTGGTTCTTTGATGCTTGGGTCTACAGAGTGGGTGAACCGTCCATATTGTGGGGTACGGAGGTCCGAGAGCTTGCATCGGGCGACTACCAGTTCGACTTTAGAGTGTCGCAGACAGCTTATGACTTTGATGGCGAGCTTCAGCTTTGGGGCTTCCCCCTAGAAGTAGTACTAATGGACTCCGAAGGTGAGGAACACCTCTCCACCTTTTGGGTTGAGAATGAAGACCAGGTGTTCTCTATCTGTCTGGACTACGAGGTGCAGCGTGTGTTTGTAGACCCCGCTCGAAGAGTCTTGCTAGGCGAAATAGAAGAGGGAGAAGGTGAGTTTGGGGCAGAATCCTGTGGTGAGTTTTCAGAGGGGATAGTGGACACAGGGACCCCTTCAGACACGGGCGATGGAGATGTGAACCTTACGGGCGGTGGCGGCTGCGGGTGTACTAGCATTTCGCCAACTGCACCGAAGGGGTGGTTGGCGCTAGCTTTTGTTACGCTGGCAATAACAGTTAGGCGGCGAAAAGTGTGAAGGACAGCGCAGCTCAGACAATGAACGGCAAGTTTACCGGGACGATTATTACGGGGGCGTTGTTACTCTTTTTTTGGGACAGCGGGTTTGTCTATCCCTTTAGAATTCTAGTGGTGTTCTTTCACGAGATGGGTCATGCCCTGATGACTGTCGTTACAGGAGGTAATGTCGCAGAACTGGGTCTTAATCAAATGGAGGGTGGGCATACACTCAGTTTTGGAGGCAATCGATTCCTAATTCTTAATGCTGGATATCTCGGGTCTCTTTTGTCTGGCGTTGCCATCCTGCGATGGGTGAGGACTGAACGCGCGGGGGAGCGATCGGCGGTGGCTTTAGGGCTGCTTTTGATTGCTGTGGCCATTGGGTGGGTGCGACCAATATTCGACTTTGGTTTCGTTTATTGTCTGCTTGCTGGTGCTGGCTTCATTTTCGTTGGGACGAAAATAGGGAAGGGCATGGGGCTCTCTATTGTTCGTACAGTGGGGCTGTTCTCCGTAATGTACGCCTTGGTTGACATAAAGGACGATGTCTTTAGGGCACCTTCGGGCACGATGAGTGACGCTGCCATGTTGAGCGCTGAATTTGGTCTTCCCACTGTCATGTGGGGACTCATATGGATCGTGGTGGGTGGTGGTCTTGTTTGGAAAATGCGGGCCAAACTGGTGGGGTAGAGGTTCGTTAGTCTACCCTATTTGATCGGTAATGGATCGGTCACGGGATCGGTAACACATAGAGCTGTTTGAAGTCCCTGTTGCTACCGTTTGTGGTTCCTTGCGCTGTGATAGCGAGGTATATATTTCCGTCTCCAAGCTCGGTGACATCCATGTCCCCGTTTCCTACAGTGCCAGTGTCGATCATGCTCGAAGCACCCCTAAGATCTGTCCTGTAGACTGGGTCGTATTGGTCATCTAGATCGGCGACAAAAAGAATCTCTGAAGAGTCGGGCATCCAGACGGGCCCGTTCTCGTTCATGACAACCCCACTGAACAGTTTCCTGGGAGTTCCATTCACTGGTGAGACGTAGAGATCGAACCTGTTAATCTCTTCGCGGTTGGAGTAAAAGGCGATGTGGTTACCGTCGGGCGAGAAACTAGGTCTGGTTTGGGTTCGCTCCCAGTTTGTGAGCGCTCGTTGTCCAGGGTTTGCTATGTTGTCGATCACCCAGATGTTGTCGCCGATGTTGTTGTGACCTACAAATGCTAGTGAGCGACCGTTTGGTGACCATGTCACATAGAGTTCAGATGCGGTCTCGTCACTTGTTAGGCGTGTGGGTGGCTGAGACAAGTCAGCAACGTTGAGCAAATAAACGTCGCCTTCGCCAGTACGAGCCGATGTGAAGGCAATATGGTTGCCAGAAGGACTCCATGACGGTCCTCCGTCAGCCCCTGGGCTTGAGGCTAGACGTGTTCCTCCCTGAAGGTAAAGATCGTAGTCTGAGTCGGCACCTGACGCGGAGTAAATGTATGTATTTAGTGCAGTCGGCGAAAAGGTCAGTTCGTGTACTACGGACTCGGATCCAGCGGTAACAAATCCCGCAGTCAAGCTCGAGGCTCCCCTAGAGGTCGGCGTTACGGTCTCAACGCTGCCTGTTGCTGTGATAAGGTACTGCTCGATCACTTTTCGGTCGTGAAAGTTCACCTCGTAAGAAATTCTCGCTCCGTCTGGCGACCACTGGGGGCGCTGGCAATTGGCTTCGTAGCGAGGGCTTAGAGGGGTGGGGGTGGCCAAAGAAATGCCCGGAGACATTGCGCATAGCGTTAAGAATATGTTCTTCATAAAAGTTTTCTCCCAAATAAATTCTAGAAGGCGTATGAGAACGACGCCAACATCCTGAGATTAAATCCAGAGACACCAGAGTCGCTCTTTGGATCGATCAAACTGTATTCGATCCCAGCGTCGCCGTTTGTAAAGTTAGCAACACCGCTATCCGGTATTCCACCAAAGAAGTATTCACTAACAAGTTTTATTCCCACACCTGAGGCAGTTGTTCTACCAGCTCTCCTGTAGCTTACGGAAAGCTCCGAGTAGATACCGTGAGTGGTAGCTATTTCGTAGACATGTACGTCTGTGCTGTCATCAGCTACCGGCACCTGGCAGAGATAAGGGCCGGTGATCTCCGTTTCCTCGGCTGGTACACAGCCCAGCTCTATGCCCGGTAGAGCGCCTATTCGATACCCTGCAGATGTTTGTACGGCCAGTGGACCGCCAATCATTATTTCACGACCTACACGAACACCAGTATTTACAGCATATGGCGAAGTGCTAGTATTTGCGCCAGCGACTGAAAAGCCTCTTAGGGACCAGTCAATGGTTGCTCCAATAAGCCAGACACCAACAGGTTGTGTCACAGCGAGTTGCATCTCAAGTGAGGGGCGTAGGTTGCGTCCTCGCTTTGAGAGAAGCGCAGATGTCCCGGTAGACAGCTCAAGTCTGCTAACCTGTAGCGCGGCAAAGGCTGCGCTGCCGATTGAGCCCATTGGTAGGTCTACTGTTACCTCACTGCCAGCGGCAACCCGAAGCTCGTGACCATTGATTAGGTATCCTCCGTTTGGAAGAGCTATTCTGGCGGGTAGAAGCGTGGAATCACTCCATTTTAGAGCGACTTCGTCTATAAACTCCCGCAGTTCTGGATCCAAAATTGGTGTGATACTCTCGAGCTGTAGGAACGATTTCATACCTGGGTAGGGAGGATTGACTGTAACAATGCCGAATGCGGAATCGATGTAATCAGCTAACTGGCTCATTTCCGCAGCTTCTGTTGGGTTCATAGCTAGTCGTTCAGCGATTCTGGCGTAGTGAAGTGCGGCTTCGGCGTCTCGAGTCTCGTACAGCACCCGGGCCAGAATACTGTGAGCCTCGAATGATAGCTGACCCTCATCTGTATCAATAGCCAGCTTCAACTCATCTAAAGCATCGTCGATCCATCCACGTCTAAGGAAATTTTCCGCCTGACTGATACTGGACTCCACGTCTCCAGCGTACGCCTGATCTATGAAAATCGGACTATGTAAACATAACGCTGTGAAGATACCGATCATGAGCCCTCCAATAAAAAGCAGGCGACTTCCTGTTGTGAGGCTATCTTCCCCAGCTTTGGGCTGCCGTCAAAACACTGTTTTTTGGCAAGCTCACAGGAGTTAGCCCAAGCACATCCACTCGCATTAGGTGGGGCTACTTTGGGAAACTGTAACGTAGAGTCGGTCTCGTTACCCATGCCCGCCGCATGTAGTAGCCTTCTTGTGTATGGGTGGTGTTGCTGAGCTCTCATCTGAGATACTTGAAACTTCT
>CAWVYO010000210.1:0-5935 GCA_963934385.1 uncultured bacterium | reverse complement strand
GATAACGGGGTTTTTGGATAACGGGGTTTTTGGATAACGGGGTTTTTGAGTTTACGGTCTAGCCAGAAAGGCTGATGGAAGCCGCGAGAGAGACAAGGTATTTTCGACCTGTTGCCACCTCAACGCAGAGGCACCGAGTGCGACGCTTTCTCTCTCTTCTGAATTTCTTACCCTTGAGAAAGAACTCATCACCATCGTTTAGGTTCTCAAGCCAGACATCATCTGTGCCATCTAGCTTACACAGGGTTCGATAGAGGTTGAGATCGCGAAAAGATGAGGCCTTTGGTTTTTCGGCGTGTGACCGTATGGCTATTTTGAATTCCTCTGGCAGGGAATTTACCTGCGCAAGCTCGTTGAGCATCTCACCGAAGCACCTCTTCCACTCAGGCCCGTGTGGTTTGACGGATCGCTTGTGTCGTTCCCAGGTGAAAAAGTGGGCGATTTCATGGGTAAGGGTAACCGCGAGGCTGTATGAGCCGAGATCGCGATTTACGGTGATGACAGGCGCTCGCCCTCCTCCCGTTGCCGTGAAGTCTCCTCGCTTTGTCTTTCTAGAACGGGACAGCTTTACCATTACGTCTCTGCCGTTGAGCCAGGTCAAAAATGTAGGTGTAGTCTCTGCCGGTAAATTGTGAAGAGTCGCTGCGAGGGATTGCTTCATGTCAGTGGGGTTTCGTTGTTGCTTATTAACCCCAGAAGCGTTGAGTGTACGGTGACGGCGTCGCTGTGCTGTCATGCTCTTTTCCAGCTTGGATAATAAGTTAGCTAGACTCATTGAGATGGCACAGAAGTATCTGATACCAGAACATTTGTCTGAACGGGATACCGCAGGAATAGGGGCTCGTATCGGTCCGTTTTGGCGTCTAGCACAAACTCTACGCTAGACTGGGGCTCTGCCCACACAAAAATATCGGCGCACACAATGGTCATACTCAACGAACATGCAGGTAATAATAGCCGGCTCATTGTCGTTGAGCCTGTCCTCTTGGTAACGAATGGAACCACTGGTCTACCCTTTCTGAGGTCTAATGTTTTCTCTCTTGCCTATTCGATAGCGCTTGCCGAGATGGTGATCAAGGCTCGAAAATGATGTACAATCATCGTTGATGCAACGTTTGAATATTTGGAGTTGTGGATGGTTTTTGTAAACGCGTCAATTTTCAGCGTCAGTCTGTTATCTGTAGCCTTGCTTGCTGGGTGTAATGGGTTTGGTAGTGAAGTCGAGGATCCTTGGGCTGATATCACCGAGCCTAATTGGGTGGAACACATCTCTCCAATGATGGAACTGTACTGTAATGAGTGTCACGGAGAGACGGGTACTCAGGGGGCTCCATCTTCCTTTAGATTAGACATCTATGAGTCGGTCGACGAGCCTGGCAGCTATGAGAAGCGGGATCGCTCCTTGGCTAGAATCTTGGATACAACCTCCCCAATGCCGCCGCTGTCCTTTTCGCACCAGCCGACTTTGACTGTCGGGGCAGTTTTTCAGCTTTGGGTGGATAACGGTGCGCCGTTCGATGCTCAGTCCACAATAGAAACAGGTGCAACAGATACTGGTGACACAGGTACAGTGGACACTTCTGACACAGGCACTACTGGGGCCACAACGGGTGGGGAATAGCAATGAGTCATTATAAGTTCGCAGCAGTCTCTACAGCGGTATTTGCCGCCATTTTAGGTAGCGCATATGTGGCAGACGCCACTCCCGTTTACGCAATTCGCTCTGGTTACGAGTGTGACTCTTGCCATATAGAGCCCACAGGTTGGCAGAACCCAGAGGATTCTGAGCGACGGTGTACGCTGTCTTGTTCAGGGTGTCACGTGAGTCCAGCAGGTGGAGGTCTTAGGACTCCTTCGGGTGAGTTCTATGGTCGAGAGGCATTGCCGATGTGGGGTACGCTTCCGTCGGAAGGCACAGACCCAGATCAGTACCTTCAGGAGGGGTATCCAAATGAGGGTCGATATGGACTCTTTGATGGGTTCTCAGGTTGGTGGCCTGGAGACACACCACACACTGATATAGAGGAACGGTATGGGTCAATAGAAGCGACACCAACTGTAAATATTGGTGGTGATGTACGAGTTATGAGTATTTCACCATTTGGAGATGGAGAGTCGGTGATATTTCCGATGCAGGCTGATCTGTATGGCGTCAGGAATTTCGATGATGATCTCGTCTTATATGGTGCAGTGGGATTCAGAGGCAGGCGCTCAGGGACATTGGAGTCCGGTATAATCGATCACTTAGGAGTTAAAGAGCTCTTTGTGATGAAGCAGGGCTACCCAAATCTTACTTATGTTAGGGCGGGGCGCCTTAGACCTATCTATGGTTGGAATCAGCCCGATCACAGTAACTTTACTCGCGATGGCATGGGGTTTGGTGTTGACCGTTTAGTTGAGGGTGTCGAGGTTGGTTACAACCCACAGTATCTATACGTGAACGCCTCTGCCTTTTACCAGGACGACAGCGATCTGTTGGGTAGGGGGCTTGAAAGAGGGGCTGGTACTACAGTCAATTTTGGTTATCGAGCCTTGGGTTGGCAGGCGGGCTCCAGTTTTCACTACCTGGATGAAATCGACGGAGGTCGTGAGGTTAGCGGGGGTGTTCAGTGGGCGGTCATGTTGCAGCCTGTAGTGTTGCTAGGAGAATACGACCTGCGCTCCCAATCAGATGGCGACGAGTCAGTGGTCTCTTTGGCGAGCTTTCAAGAGGTCAATTACGAGCCGACAAAGGGTATTGCCGTAAGACTTAGGCACGAGTGGATTGATCCGAACGCCGACGCGTTTGGTGATCATAGAAACCGATTATCCGCAGAGCTTGAATGGAACCCTGTAAACTATCTGAATATTGAGGGTATCTATAGGCATAGCCTTGCAGGTGGTGGTGTCTCTGTGATCAATGACACCCCAGGCCTGGTCAATTTTGACTCGGACAATATGTCGGCAGCAGGTTCGGAACTTCTCATGATTGTACACGGTTGGTATTAGCACTATAGGGTAGGTGACATAGGAGGTAGAGTGTCGTTTATTACTAGATTATTAGGCATTAACCAAGGTGATGAGGTCAAGGCGGCACCAAAGGCTGTAGAGGTTATTTCCGCAGCTTTCTCAGAGGTCGAACCCAGTCGTGGGCGGTTTCTTGCGGCTTTCGCATATCTCTTGGCTAGAGTCGCAGCCTCTGACGGGCAGATCTGCAGGTCTGAGGCCGCCGAGATGCTCAAGGCTGTTTCAAGCGTCGGAGGATGTTCTGAGTCAGAGGCATCCTTGGTGTTGAAGTTGGCTGAGCTCCAAGCGAAGGAGCACGCTGGCACACAGGACTACTTAGTCACTAGACTCTTAAAAGAGGAATCCACTCGCGAAGAGCGGGCGGGGGTCATTGCAGCAATGTTGCAGGTAGCAGCTTGTGATGGCGCCGTTGAGTTCTCAGAAGAGGAAGAGGTGCGAGCAGTGTCTCGTCAGTTGGGCTTCACACAGGCTGAATTCTTGGAAGCGCTATCGTGTCACAGAGAATTTAGGACAGTGTTGAAAGGGATGATCTAAATGAGACCGTCACCAGAACAGCTGATGCGAAGAGCTGGTAGGGCGTCGTTTGTAACTGCGCTCACACTTATAGCTCTTAAGGCTTATGCTGCATTTCATACAGGTTCTTTGGCCCTAGCGGGAACACTTATGGACTCTGGTCTGGACCTCTTAGTCTCTCTAATGAGCGTCATTGCGATTGAGACTGCTATTCAGCCTGCTGACCTAGAGCATAGATTTGGACACGGTAAAGCCGAGGGTGTAGCAGGACTACTTCAAGCCATAGTCGTCTCGCTTTCAGCAGTGGCGTTAGCCGGTGTGTCCATCTATCATCTAGCAGAGCCTACCCCAGTTGAGTCTGGTGGGATCGCTGTGGGGGTCTTGTTAGTCTCTATGGCTATGACCTGGATACTGCTTAGGTACCAGCGATATGTGTTTCGCGAAACAGGCTCACTAGCGGTGAAATCCGACTCAATGCACTACAAAAGCGACTTCGCTATGAACGGAGGTGTGCTTCTTTCAATAGGGCTATCAGTCTGGGGAGGGTTCTCTTGGGCTGATCCTATGTGTGGTTTAGCTGTTGCAGCGTGGGTTATGAAGTCTGCTGTAGACATTGGCAAGGGTGCTCTTGATATGTTGCTGGACAGTGAGTTGCCCGATGAGGAGCGCGATCGAGTCTTGGCTATAATCGGGAGCCACAAAGAGGTGAGGGGGGTTCACGACCTAAGAACACGTCAATCCGGACGGTCGCCAATGTTCCAGTTTCATCTCGAGTTAGATGCCGAAATGACGCTGGCCCGAGCCCATGTAATTTCTGATGAGGTTGAGCAGCTAATTCACGATCAAATCGGCAACGCCGAAGTGTTAGTCCATCTCGATCCCGACGACCTTCCTCCCGACGAGCCAGACCTAAAGTGAACGAGGTTGAGCCTAACCTTATCGCGGCCTACGAAAACTCGGTCGTGACCGTGTACCTGGCTAGCGGTGACTTCAAAACTTCACCGACGATGAAGACGATCTCCTTACCCAAACAGCTAGCGCCGTGTGCTTGGGTAATAACAGCCCATAACCCTCGCTCCCGAGTCCAGTCTCCTGAGGTCAACACCAAGCGGCAGGGAAGGCTACACGAGCTGTTACAGGGGATGCCGAGGGTTGCGATCTACCCGGCCTTAGGTTCTAGCGAGTCAGGAGACTGGAGCGAAGCCTCTTTTGCAGTATCTGGGATAGGGTTCGATGAAATAAGAAACGTCGCTCGACTCTTTGAGCAGAATGCAGTGTACAAGCTCGATAAGAATGGGTGCTCGGTAGTTCTAGTATAGAAACGGTGATGTCGTTAGCTCGGCTCTAAACTTAAGGTTTTACTCTAGGGCTTCTGTAAAATACCTCCAATTGTAAGCTTGAACATATGCACGTCATTTTGTGGATGAAAAACTAGAGATTGATTACAGTCTGCAACGACAATCGCAGAGTAACAATCTTTCAGCCTGCCATATAAAATGCTCATATCCTTTATTACAATTTTGGTCGCATGCGGTGGTCATGTACCCGACTCTGGGGCTCACGATACAGATTTGGATGTTGGTTTGCGTGACACCTGGATGCAGTTGAGTTTTTTCTATTCGGATTACTGTGTTTATTTGGATTCAGAGTCTTGGAACATTACGATTTTTCAAGAGGGCGATGAGACATATACTTATGAAGACTGGGAGTGGTGGTACGAGCCGCCCGATCTCTATATTATTGAAGGATACGCTCTGGAGGTTGTCGAAGATTTAGGTGATGGGTGCTACGATGTGACCGCAATGGCTTTGAATGACACGGCTTGCCCGTGTTCTATAGAGTATCCTCCGGAGCCTTGGGAGCTTCGCAGGCATAATCCCGCCACCGAGGAGGGGGAGTTAGCCCAACGGGGGTCTCAAAATGTAATAGAAAACCCACCCAAAAAGATTATAGACGCCGCTATGTTTGATGAAGAATAGGTAGGCTGTGCGCTTTTTTTCCTGTTGAAATATCTGGTGCCGCGTCAAAATAGGTTACTCTCCCGCATTCTACTGCAAATATACGAAAAGGGAGTACCAAATGTCCTCTAAACCCACAATCATCTACACCCGAACCGATGAGGCTCCCGCGCTGGCTACCTACTCGTTTCTTCCTGTTGTGAAAGCGTTTACCAAGAGCTCAGGCATTAATATTGAGACGAGAGATATCTCTCTATCAGCTAGAATAGTGGCTGCGTTTCCTGACTACGTGACAGATGAACAGCGGATTAATGATGACTTAGCGGAACTAGGGCTTCTTGCTCAACAACCTCACGCCAACATTATAAAGCTCCCAAACATTAGCGCCTCTGTTCCCCAGATGAAGGAAGCGATCTCCGAGTTACAGGCTCGGGGCTTTGCGTTGCCCAATTATCCAG
>CAWVYO010000209.1:0-5950 GCA_963934385.1 uncultured bacterium | reverse complement strand
GGACGCACTGTGTTGCATCTGCCCGCTCCCGATCCCAATGCCAACAAGGCCTCCGAAGTCCGGTGGGCGGTGCTCGAGGTGAACGGCACACCTCGCCGGGTGCTGCTGATGAACTGCGGCGTGCACGGCCCCGTCGCGATCACCCTGGACGGAGAGGTCATCGATCTGCTGACGGGTGAGCCCTGGGCCTCTGTCGACGCGCTCTACGAGTTCGATCTCCGGAGCTGGGACCTGGAACTGCTGGGAAGCCTGGACCCAGACATGACGTCCCTCGATGCGGGCAGCTATGGGAGTCCGGACCACAACCTGGCGTTCCTGGCGGGCCCCGACAAGGTGCTGGCCAACTACCGGGTCTGGGGACCCGAGTACTCCGGCACGGTCGTGTTCGAGCCGGAGCGGAAGGTCCTGTCGCTGTTCTACACGGGAGAGGATGCGGTCGTGCACACCAACGCGATCGACGCCCTACCGATCGACGACGACACGTGGCTCGCAGGCATGAGCCTCTTCAACGCTGGGTCGATTGTGGTTCTGACCTACCGAGACCAGACCTTCACTCCTCTGTTCCGACTCGGGGCTGGTCCTGGGCACCTGATAGACCTGCACCAGGTGGTACCGACCGAAGGAGAGGAACCACCCCAAGGCGCTCACGCCTTGAAGACCGAGCGACTGCAGCGCGCAGAAGACGGCCGCCTTCGGCTGGAGATCGGGGTCTTCAACAACTGGAACACCGACCCGCCGTCTGACAACTCGACCATTGAGCGGTGGGCCCTGACCACGGACCTCGCGGGCACCCACACGGCGGAGCGGCTGGTCAGGATCGAGACTGGCCGACACTCCTACGGGGGCGGGGGACAGGACCAGGAGCGCCTGCCAGACGGCACCTTGCTGATCGCCTACGTGGAGGGCTGGGACGGGAGGTTTTACCCAGACCTGACCCTCGGCGTACACGACAACCTCGACGGCTTCAGTCCCCTCTTCACCGCAACGCTGGAGGACGCAGACGGGCTCTTCGAACCGTACTCTGTCGGGATCGCGATCCTGCATTAGCCTTGGACATCCGGTCTGTTAAAGGGTGGGATCAATCGCCGCAGAATTATTCAAGAGCAATTCAATGAAGAAAATGGAATTATTCCTCAAGGGGCGAGTTCGAAGAGGCTGCCGCTATTAGGGATGAACTCCGGGCAATTGAGCGCTGGATCATGGAGACAACTGGTGAGCTTCCAGCGTGAGGGACGAGGCGCGACTCCAGTTAGTGTGATACCTGCGTGTCAGCCGAACCGAAAACGGAGCCTATAATGCTGTTCTTCACAATCATCGCCTGCTATTCAACTGGCGACTACCTAGAGGATATTACGGAGGCGTTTTGCGAATGTAGCTCACCTTCTCAGCAGGATCAGTGCGTAGACGCTCAGCTTGGTCTTTACGAAGAGTCGGGCTTATGGGACTCCTGCGCTGACTTAGACGCTCCAGTATCGTGGAATGAAGTCAGCTCGTGGGCAAATGATTACGTGGCTAATTGCGATGTAAACGACTCGGAGCCACCAACCCCTAGTGATGACTTCTGGGATGAGTGCTTCTAAGCTCTGGGCTCCATTAGGTTTCTACTAATGGCTCAACTGCTTCAGGCTCTGCTGCTTCGGGCGACACAACTTCAGGCTCTGCTGCTTCGGGCGACACAACTTCAGGCTCTGCTGCTTCGGGCGACACAACTTCAGGCTGAGCTACTTCAGGTTCCGATGCTTCTGGTTCGCTGACTGCACTCTTGGCTGATTTCCTACGAACAACAGTCTTACCTGGGTCTCTCCTAGGACCCGCCTCACCATGGGAGACAGTCTCCAGAGGGGCTACAACCTCAACACCCTCAGCCTGTTTCTCGATATCGACAGCGGCACCAGTAGCAATAAGCTTCTCGAACTTAGCCAATTCCAACTTGTAGAGATGTCGCTCTGGAGCATTGTCCGGGGCATCGTGCCAAGCAGCTCTAAACTCTTTCTCGGCTCGAAAAATTTGACCCTGAAAACCGTATAGCTCTCCAAGACCAGCCAACACCACGTGGTTTGCCCGGCGCTTCAGAGCCACTCCAAGGGCAGCAGAAGCCTCCTTAATCCTATCTGTTCTCATAAATACGCGGGCTAGAGATACCTGAACCGCTACGTCTGAGCCTGACGACACACGGGCCGCTATATTCAGAGCCTCTTCGGCTACTGAGAGATCGCTCTCGATCCCAACCCGGGCCATATCTACAAGAAGTACCCCAAAGTGTCCATTTGCCTTTGTGTTCCGGCTCTCTATAGATAGAGCTGCCTCTAATTGAGTCTTTGCTTCTGCCCAGATGGCTATCCTGTTGTCTGCCTCAACCATTCCCCTACGGTGCAACAATCCGCCCAACCGAATTAGAACATGGACGTTATTGGGCTCTACGGCAACAGCATCTCTCAGGATTTTTTCAGCGCCGCTCCATGGTGCTTGCTCTCGGTTAGAGACAGCCTCTGCAAGAGTACCGTAGGCGTCGATGAGTTTTGGCTCAAGTAATATTGACTCACGCAATAGTTTCTCGGCCTGATCAAACCTCGAGAGGCCGATTAGGCAACCAGCCAAACGGCGTTTGATTCGTCCGTTTTCCGGGAAAAGCTTCATCCCTCGCTGTAAAACATCAGCGGCTCGAGCCAAACCACCTTTCTTTCGCCCCTGTGTCCACGTAGCCATCTGGTGGAAAACCTCAGGCGTAGGACACAATTGCTCCATATCTGCGTAGCCCTTCTCGATCTTTCCGACCGGAGCTTTGGCGTACCCCATAATCTCCACCCTTAGCAATCTGCCCTCAGTATGAAGTGAGTTGTGTTTCAATAATTCGTTACATTTTTGAGTAGCCAAATCATTATGTTTTTTGCGCATTACCCCAAGGATTGATTCAATTGCACCGTCACCATCAGGAACACCTAGGTTCCTGACTGCTCTGTGCATACGGGCACGATGGTAGAGCCTGTTGGCCTCTTGAGACCGTACAAGCCTCATGTCCCCTTCCCAAGCCTGGGCCGAATTGTCGTATGCGTCTGCCAAAGCTCCAAAGATTGAGAAGTCTTGTGACTCTCTTCGAGTGAGGTTGTTTGAAACTACTGTGTTTACCGAGTAATACTTGTCTCCGTCACCCGCGGTAACATCCAACAAGCCCATGCTCAGTAAAGCTAAACGATCAGCTCGAGCGACACCCATATGGGTAAGTAATCCAGTTGGCACAGGGGCTGGCGCATGGGCCGCTACGATAAGCGCCTGACGAACAGTTGCGCTTACAGAAGCTACCAAGTCACGAATATGGTTACGCAAACGATCTAGCTGAGCGGCATTTTTTTGAAGTAAAAACTTTTTCTCGAGCAACTTTTCAGGGGTCTCGGAATCACGCCAAGCAGCCGCAAACAAGCGAATAGCTAATGGGTGTCCACATGTACGACTGTTGACTGCCTCTACCTGCTCTTCTGTGAGATCGGAAACATGCCAAGACTCAAACAATGCTTTTGTCGCTGGTACATCCAAGCCACCTAATTCTAACAGCTTCAACTTTGAGGTTTCTTCTCTATATGACCTAGGGGCTAAAGTAGAGGTAAAGACAACAGACAGCGATGAGTCGGATTCATATAGAGCTCGAACCAACATAGCGAGGCGGTCGTCGCGATGAATAGTACCGTCCCTTCGTAAAATACGCTCCAAACCAAAGACAGGTAGAACCATACCTTTCAACTCTGGTGCGCCAAGGGCGGCAACCAAGCCATGTACCAAATCTTTTGGATGAAGAGGGTTCTTCTTCTGACCTGTCAGAATCTTCCTATTGTCTGCGATCTCAGCTAGCCTAGCGGCAAGCGTATCAAAATCCGCACCGTCGCTTAGATTACAAGGCTCTAATTGTTTGATTGTCTCAGATGATAAAACCTTAGTTAAAAGCCACCTCTTCCCAACACCTTCCGGACCAACAATAACCGTAGACCCGCCGCCTTCAATGAGATTGAGTAGTTCCTTCTGTTCCTCCTCGCGCCCCACAAAAACTGCCTGAGGTGCTCGCCTCTTGGCTGGTTTGCCCTTGCTCTTTTTCTCAGTCAAACCCGCACCACTGAGCGGGTCTAGTTGAGAGAGAAAGTCTCTCCCGCGAAGCTTCATGTGCTGTAACTTCAATGACCTCAAAGAGTTCGGAAGTAGGAACTGATTAAATTTCTTAGCTACCACCATAAGTCTTGGCTTTGAGGAACCCAACGCGGTCTCAAGGGCCTTAAATCCATCTTTATCGCCCAGAAAATCTGGCTCCACAATCACAATAAGCCCGCCGTCACCTGACGTAACAGAAGCAAGAGCACCATCTTTGATGGCAGGTATCTGATCATTTGACTTACTTAGTGAAAGCCAAGAATACCCACTACACTCTGCAAATTTGTCGCTACCGGACAACTCGGACACAGCCTTGCCGCCTACAACGATTATACATCTTCCTAATTTCGACGCCGAATGAACTCTGTTCATCTTTACTACTCCAACCACTGTTTTATCCAGCGCACCTAACAAACTCGAAGGACATCTGCGACAGGCAACCTTTCTACACCACAAGATCTCTCCCACGGCTTATACTAAAAACAATGACTACAGGACACTACGCGGGATTCAGTAAACTAGAACTTCTTTCTTCGTCAGACGGTGGAATTGAGTGCTGGAGTGCGGCTAACGCCAAAGGCGAGCATGGGGAACTATTCTTTGGGGGGCTAGATCTACTAGCTGCCGCAAAAAGCCTTCCTCAAGGTGGTATCTGGGCAGTTATTTTGTCGGGAATTGAGGAAGGAAAGGGCTGGGTCCTAATTCCAGGGGAGATTGTTCTTAATCTAGATCAATTACAAGGAAAACTGACGGCGCCCGCTGCCTTTTCCGTAGGGCTAATCTTGCTGGAGGCACTCGACCCTCTTCACGTCAACTGGAAAGCCCACAGGCGATTTGAGCCCAGCCGAATAGGTTTTGATCGGTCCGGAGCCCTTACAGTTAGACCGATCCTAGACGGCGACGAATTTAAGGATCCAAGTGAAAACAGCGATCCTCGTGCCACAGACTGTCTCATGGTTGGCGGTGTCATTAGTAAACTAATGGGCGGTGAATGGCCTCCAACAGAGCGCTATGCAGATTTGGATTTTTCACCGCTTGACCCCTCTAGAGCCAAGCTAAGTCTTACTGGAATGCTCCGTCATAACGCCAACGTCAGGCTTCAACCCGCGAGACATGCACTACAAGCCCTATCGGCTGCTCTGCAAGGAATTGATACTGAAAAAGTATTAACAGAGTCACTGGAAAAGCTGGGAATAAATGGATCACTAAGATCCGACACGCCCGTGTTGCCAATGGGGACTGACTCCAAGACTAACGACGATCTAATACAGGCCTTTACCAACTCAGTGAGCCCGACCTCTGAACCAAAGTGGGAGGGTACTTCGTCTCCCGTTGCAATCAATCTTGGTTCCCCAGATAAAAGCCCCCAGCCTGTCAAAACCGAACCCACATCACCGATAAGGGTAGCACTACCCCCCCTGGAAAACTCTGAAGAAGACTCTGAAGAAGACTCTGTCGACGATGAGATCTCTGTAAAGGCTATTCCTGGCTCGACACCAATATCTACAAAGCCATTTCGCATGATTATTCCAGAGTCTAACTCTCCTCCCAAAATTGAGGCTACCCTGCCAAGTTTTGCTATGGATTTAGACTCTATTGATGTTT
Source organism: uncultured bacterium (assembly GCA_963934385.1). Taxonomy (GTDB): domain Bacteria; phylum Myxococcota_A; class UBA796; order UBA796; family CAJQPC01; genus CAWVYO01. The sequence goes on along the minus strand of CAWVYO010000209.1, from coordinate 211 downwards.
TGGCTCCGCTCCCAGACATCACAGATGAATCAGAGAACGGTTTCGATAACCAGAATGTTGAAGAAGAAAAAGAGCTAGAACGTTTTTCCGATTCAGCCAAAGCTGAAGCAATCGCTGTTTTAGAAAGAGTAGCGGAAGCGGAAGCAAAAGCAGTAGTCGAGGCTGAGGCGAAAGCAAAGAAAAAGGCAGCGGCTGAAGCTAAGAAAAAGGC
>CAWVYO010000208.1:0-6019 GCA_963934385.1 uncultured bacterium | reverse complement strand
CTGTCAGAATTGTCTAAGCTGGTAGTCAGGGCTCCAAGACCACTGCCCAAGATTATAGCTGTTGAAGGCGCCGTCCCAAATCTGTCTTGAAGCTTGCGGGCTGTCTCGTTAATGTCTGAAATAATCACGTATTTTTTAACCTATAAGGGATGAGTCGCAGCAAATATAGCCTTGAAATGCTCGACTTGTGTATCACGTTTGTTAAGCCTCGCTGAAGAGAGACAATTCTATGGGAGCGAACGTGAGCAGAAACGTCCTAATTACCTCGGGATCAACTCGAAACCCAATCGACGCAATGCGTCATTTGGCGGCGTATTCTTCTGGGCGGACTGGCGCTATGATCGCCAGACATCTCGTAGATGAGCTCGGTTGTAAGGTGCACATGTTGGGCTCGCCAGAGGCCTGCCTTCGAGTGGGTGAAGGGGTAACTACAGAAGAGTTTGGCAGTACTCGTGATTTAATGACCCGAATGGCTGAGTGGATAGGTAAAAATCCGAGTGGAGTAGTTATTCATGCGGCCGCAGTAGGTGACTACGAGACTGAGCCTAAGCAGGGTAAAATCCCATCAGGCAAGGGCGACCTGTCGATAACTCTCAAAAGAGCCCCTAAAATTATAGACCACATCAAGCGGTGGGCCCCGAACACACGCCTAATAGGGTTTAAGGCGGCAGGACCAAATACATCTGCAGAGCAGTTAGTTGGGATTGCAAAGAAGCTATTGGAGAGGGTGGACGCTGACTACGTGTTCGGTAACGTCATAGGCTCTCTGGAGACCACAGCGACGATTGTGGACAAGTGGGGGGCTGAGACCTTCGAGAATCGCAGGGATGCCCTGCGTAGTTTGTGTGTGAAGGTGGCTAAGTAGCCTCGGTGTCGCCTCTAACGATACGAGTTCCTCGCTCGCCTTTTAGCGCCTGATCTAAAAGCTCAGGAGATGTAATTAATACCTCACTCCCTCCGTCGGATAAGAATTTAAGGGCAGCCCTAATTTTAGGTCCCATTGAGCCTTCTGGGAATTGACCCTCTTCCAGATAGCGGCGGGCGTCGTCCATGGGAAGCACCCTCAATGGTCGCATCGTAGGCTTGCCGAAGTCAAGCATCACCTCGTCTACGCCTGTTAGGCAAATTAGAGTATTGGCTCCTATCTTGTGGGCAAGAAGTGCTGAACTACGATCCTTATCAACGACAGCTTCGACTCCCCTTAGTCTGTCACCCTTCCGAATTACGGGTACTCCTCCTCCGCCACATGCGATGACTGTGAACCCTTGTACCAACAGGGCCTCTATGGCATGCTGCTCTACTATTTCGAGGGGTTCAGGCGATGGGACTACACGCCTCCATCCTTGTCCAGAGTCCTCTTTGACGATCCATCCAAGAGATGTCGCCCGCCGTTTGGCCTCTTCCTCGCTATAGTGGCTGCCGATGAACTTTGTTGGGTTTATAAATCCAGGGTCGTCCTTGTTTACAATCACCTGTGTAAGCACTGCAATAGCGAGCCTGTTGCCAATGGTGTGTATCGCCTGCTGGAGCATGAGCCCTATTTCACCTTGGGTATTAGCCACTGCTAGATCAACGGGAATAGGAGGTACTTCTTTGGCGCATAGGTCAGAACGCAACAGTACTCGACCTACCTGTGGTCCATTTCCGTGGGTGATCACCAATTGAATAGTAGGAGGCATCTTGGCTAAGATCTTGGCCAGGCTGATCGCTCGACCCCACTGCTCCTCTACGCTCCCGACCTCTTCGGGTCTTATGAGCGCGTTGCCACCAATGGTCAAAATGACCCGATGCGCGAGAACTGTGAGTGGTAGTTTGGATATTTCTTGTTTAGTCGAGTTCACTTATGAACGATAACCTCGATTGAGTAGATGGCGCCTATGGTCTATGATAAAATATTTAAAACTAGGCACAAAATTGATAGTTAGCGCATGGGTCTGTTGTAAGTAAGTCTTTTCTGAGTTACCATCCCGCTGGGGAATGGGGACACCACGAGAGATAAGTGCAAGATACCCCCCTGATAATGGTGACCGACACCGAGACCCTGGAAGAGGTCTGCCGCGAGCTAGCAAAAGAGCCAGTCTTAGGTGTAGATACTGAAGCTGATTCAATGTATTCATATACGGATAAGCTCTGCCTTATACAGGTCTCAGATAGAAACAAAGACTATATTATAGACCCCTTGCAAGTGAAAGACATGTCTTCGTTTGGGGCTATTCTTGAAAACGAAAACATAGTTAAGATATTTCACGGCGCCGACTATGACGTGGTCTCTATGAAAAGAGATCTAGGGGTTCAGGTACGCAACATCTTTGACACCATGGTTTCCAGTCAGATCTTAGGACTTCCTCGTGTTGGGCTCGCTGATTTGGTGAACACCTTTTTTGGTGTGAAGTTGGACAAGAAGTACCAGCGCTACAACTGGTCTTTGCGACCACTGTTGTCAGAGCACCTCACGTATGCCCGTGGAGACAGCCATTTTTTGCTGTCTTTGCGAGAACTGTTGACTCTAAAACTTAAGACACTTGGTAGGCTAGAGATTGCCGATGAGGAATTTGCCTTATTAGAGAACCGAGAGTGGACTCATCGAGAGTTTGATCCAGACGACTTTGTGAGGATTAAGAACTCTAGTGGTATGGACGACGACAGCCTTAGAGTGTTGCGAAAATTATTTACATATCGGGATGAGTGTGCCCTTAAGGCGAATAGACCTCCCTACAAGGTAATACCTAATCAGGTGTTGTTGCTCTTGGCGAGGAAGCGTCCCGAGAAGATGTCCGAACTTAAGGGGCTGGTTAGGGCTGGTTCGACAATGGTAAAACGCCACGGTTCAGCCATGTTGAAAGCGGTTGAGGAGGGCTTGGTCGATGAGACACCACTGCCAGACACAAGATCTCGCCGCAAGAGTAGCGAAGATGTAGTAAAGGCTCCGTTTGGTGGTCGCGATGCAGAGCGGCTGTTTCAGAAGTTAAAGAGTTGGAGGGTGGGAATGATGAACGATGAGTCGTTGCCGGGTGCTATGTTGGCCTCAAATTCTCAGCTTAAGATACTGGCGGGATGGCGCCCTGAGACCGAAGAGGATCTCAGGGGACTCAAAGATATCCGTAATTGGCAGGTTGATCGCTACGGTGACCAGTGGCTCGATATAATAGCGTCATTTGGCGATAGTTCGGTGCCGGGAAAGGTTGGTGGTACAAGGCGCCGAAGAAGGTAAAGGCTTTACTCTCTTAGTAGTCCTATGCAGTCGATTTCGACATCGACATCTTTAGGTAGCCTAGAGACCTCCACACAGGCTCTCGCTGGAGGGTTTTCCGGAAAGAACTCAGCGTACACCTTGTTCATTTCGTTGAAGTCTGAGAGGTCTTTAAGGAAGACCCCTGCTTTCACAACATGCTCCATACTCGAACCCGCCGCCTCTAGCACAGCCCTTAGGTTGTTTAGTGCCAGTCTTGTCTGGTCTGCCACGGAGCCTGTGACTAGCTCTCCGGTGCTTGGGTTGATGGGGATTTGCCCAGAGCAGTATACGACCCCACCAGCGACTACCGCCTGTGAGTACGGGCCAATAGCCGATGGCGCAGCGTCGGTCTGGACGATCTGTTTTTTTAGATTGCTCATGGAGAGTAAACTCCAATGTAGGGGAGGTTTCTGAATAGTTCGTCGAGGTCAAGCCCGTAACCGATGACGAACTCATCGGGGATTGTGAATCCAACGTAGTTTACATCTACGTTTACTTTGCGGTTCGCCGGCTTGTCTAACAGAGAGGCTACCTTTATTGAGGCAGGCTTTCTTACCTGAAGTATGTTGAGTAAGAACTCCATCGTAAGACCTGTGTCTATGATGTCCTCTATAAGTAGGCAGTGTTGGTCTTCTATAGTCTGTCTAAGGTCATGCGTTATGCGTACCTCACCGGATGAGCTAGTCTTGCCCATGTAGCTTGATACCCCTAGAAACTCGCACTTTACAGGACCACCAATCGCTCGAATTAGGTCAGCCATAAACGGAAAGCTACCTTTTAGAATACCGATACAGGTGATCGTCTCCCCTTTGTAATCCGCCCGAATTTGTGCACCGAGTTCCTTAACTCTGGCTTGTAGGCTGGCCTCGTCAATAAGTGTCTTTGTTCTCGCTAGTTGTGCTTCATACCCAAGCATTATTTATCACCTCTCCAAGTCCGCCCCCGCCAGGGACGATGTAGTGGTTTTCGTTTAACCCTCTCTCACCATCTGTGTCGTGACCTGGAATATTCTGAAGTGCTCTCTCTGTTGAAAGCCCTCTGTCTAAACGGATTGCGTAGATCTGTACTTCTTTAAATTCATCGGTGATTCGTTTGATATACTCTGGAGTGATGATGAGGTGAACAACAACGATGCGTCTCGCGGTGCCCTCAACGTTATCTCTGTACATGCGTAGGACTGACGCTATTGAGCTACCTGTCGCTGCCATTGGGTCTGGTATTATCAGCGTGGAACCATCAATACTTCCCCCGATCTTGCTTCCCGATAGGTTGACACCGATAACCTGCCCTGATTCGTCAGTGACGCGGTTCATGAAAATGTGGTCTTGTCGCACGCCAGCAGGTTCGAGTAGGTAGTTGAGCCGGTTGTAGAACACTAGCCCTGGAATTATTCCAGCTCTAGCTATGTCCACTACAACAGCAGGTTGATCTCTGACAATCACCTCGCCTCGATAGACCCCCTCTTTTGGGTGGAGTGGTGCCATGCGAGTGGGCGATTCCACTGAGTGGGTTGTTAGTTCTCGACTCGACACCTCTGTCATCAGCCAGCCGAAAGCTTGCTCAACTAGCTCGTTTACTGCTGGTTGGGTGGTGTCGGGTGAACACAATTGGTCTAGCATCGACATAGCCCAAGGGTGGGAGAGGATGTGAACTGAGTCCCCGTAGTTGTGTTCTACTTCACCCACGGGGCGCGGGAGGGGACTGTATTGTACGTCAGACATCGATTATTACCTCTATTCACTGCTTGTTGTGGCACCCATTGTCCTAAGCAGCCAGTCAGTTAGGAAAAGAAAGCTCTCAAAGGTACCAGTTATTTGCATATTAGCGATCCATTCTACGGGGCTTTCCACTCCGTTATGACGCTCAGTCAACCCAGATACGATTGGTTGGTTTTCAAGCAACAAAGCCAGATCTCTTGAGTTTTCATCTGTTAAGAGAGTGTCGGCTAACGTGTGTCGCCAACTAAGCTCTGCGTTGAATGCGACCACTTCAGATAGCCAATTCATAGCATTTCTCGATCTAGAATTGGAGCTGGATAGTATGGTAGCCAGATTTGATACGACCATAGACATCTCATCACCATTAAGGAAAGCAATAATCGGTCGCTCCAAAGCTAGGATTCCACTTGTTCCATTGTAGGAGTTGTCAGTAGAGTGCTTGATTGCCTTCCAGATCTCTTGAAAGTCCAGGACTGGTGTCCCTTCTGGAAAACCGCTCAGGTCAATATTTCCTGGGTTGGCAACGATGGCCTCAATGAGGTTGATCCCAGTCTCTACTAAGAGCGTCCCAGCGGTATCGCGGAGAAGCTCAGAGGCGGGTCGGCTCCATTCGTGTCGATCTGGTATGGAGAGCAGGTCGACAAGTTCAACCATCTTTGAGCTGTTACCTTCTTGGTCTATAGCAGCTAGTATCTCTACTGAGACGGCTAATAAGTCGGTGGTCTCTGTATCGTTCAGGCGATCAATTGCATTTAGGTCATTGACCATCTGCCGATCAAAGGCGGGGCATAGCCCTGAGTCTGCCATTAGGTATAGAATCGATTCAGATATTACTCCACCAAGAATAGACGAGACTAGATCGACGCCATTGTTGGCAGCGTCTTCTTCTGAAAAGGCCCTCAGGAGTGTGACAGACAGGTTGCCAAAGGAGAAATCGAGGTCTGTGATCCACAGATCAAGAGTGCAATCAAATGACTGGTTACCGTTACTTATTAATCGAAGCCCAGATACTAATGCCGAATCTTCACCGTTTGTGAGCGTGTCGCCATAGGTATCAACGTTGGTGAGG
>CAWVYO010000207.1:0-6025 GCA_963934385.1 uncultured bacterium | reverse complement strand
ATCTGTTGAGAGAGCAATTTGAAACCGAATGGGGAAATAGCGATATTCCACTGTTGGCAGTCGTAAATTCTGGTGCCCTTAGGACTAACGGCGACTACGAGGCTGGCTATGAATTGAGAGAGCGGGATGTCGCAGAGATTTTTGCTTTTCCGACCGTGATGAAATTATTGGAGATTGACGGCTCTATCCTCAGGCAGGTGCTAGAGCACTCAGTGAGTGACTGGACAGGTTCTGGACACTGGCTTCAGGTGTCGAATATAGCTTTCCGACACGATGTTGTCGGTGGTACGGTCTCGCAGTTGTCACTATTTCACGGTGGTAAATGGAGGCCGCTAGGTGACGAAGAGACGGTCCACTTGGCGGTCCTTGAGTACTTGATTGATCCGACGGGCAGTCAGGATGGTTACACCATGCTCAATACCACACAAAATGTTGCTACTTTAGGTGAACTTGACGATGTAGTACGCGCAGCCTTGAGGTCGCGATCGCCAATAACACCCGTGCTACACGGAAGAATTTGTAGCTCCGATGAGCCAGATTTGATCTGCTTATCGGTTCCCTCTGAGGACGCACCTTAGTATGTGTCAAACCTATCAAAGACCATTGTAAATTGACCACGCCCCTGAGTCATTGATCGCAATGATGTGGTGTAGCCAAGTAGTGCAGAGAGTGGAGCGTCACACTTGATGGTGGTCATTCCGTTCTCGTTTATGGTCTCTTGAATCATAGCCTTGCGAGATTGCAGATCGCCCAGGACCCCGCCCATGTACTCTTCAGGAACAACAACATCTGTCTTCATAATAGGCTGTAACAAAACTCCGTTACCGGCCTGGATCGCATTGCGAACAGCCTCTGAGACAGCGACCCTGATGGCCTGAGCAGTAGATGAGGGCCCAAAAATCTCAACCTTCTCAACAGATATTAAGATGTCTTGAAGGGCCATACCCTGTATTGGTCCCGCGTACGCCGCGTCTCTTGCGCCAGCTGCGATAGCCTCCATTTGCTCGTCGTTTAGCTCCGTCCCCTCAGGTAGAATTACAGGCTCAATTGTGAACTCAGTGCCACTGTCGCGCTCTCTGGGAGTTACTGTGGCAGAGGCACCAGCTTTTAGCTTCATATTGCCGTTGGGCTGTTCTATGACTCGGTCGAAGAGGGCATCTGCTGAGCCAGTGTTCCTAATAGTCTCACGCGTAACAACGGCGGGCTTTCCCGCGCGGATATCCAGATTGAATTCCCTCTTGAGGCGCTCGAAAGCGATCTGAAGGTGCAGCTCGCCCATTCCCCTTAATATTCGCTCGCCTGTTTCGGGGTCCTCTTCGAGTTTGAGTGTTGGGTCTTCCTCTTGAAACTTGTTGAGGGCCTCTAGTAGTTTGACCTCATCCTTGGACGAGTTGGCCTCGATAGCTAGACCTAGTACAGGTGCACGAGTCTGGATACTCTCAAGCGTGAGCTGGTGTTCGGGGTCACATAGGGTATCGCCTGTTGTCGCGTATCGCATCCCAGCTAACAGGACAATCTGCCCAGCTCTCGCTACGGTTAGGCGCTTTTTCTTGTTTGCGTCTACATCAAATATTCTCGCGACCCGCTCGTTCTTGTGCTTGCTGCCAACAATTGCCAACGTTGCACCAGGCTCAAGGACGCCCCTATATATTCTAGCAAATACATGCCTACGACCCTCTAGCAGTTGCACCTTAAAGGCTAGGGCGACCAATGGACCCTCGCTGGTCATGCTAATCTCGACCTCTTCACCAGCTAAGTTCTTCGCTATAGAGGCGGGAGCTTCCAGTGGCGATGGCAGAATTTTGAGAACGGCATCGAGTAGGCACTGTACCCCTTGATTCTTTAGAGCTGAGCCCCCAAAGCATGGCTGGACATCACCAGTCAGTGTTGCCTGTTTGAGGGTCTCCCAGATTACCTCTGGATTAGGAATTTTACCGTCGTCCAACACGGCCATTGCGATGTCATCGTTATAGTCAGCGAGCCCTAAAAGTAGGCTCTCTCGCAAGTCTTCAGCTTGGCTCCACATCTCCTCAGATGCTGGCACAGTTGAAACGTCCACCCCAAGATTACCTGTGAACGTGGTGTATGTCTTATCGATTAGGTTGAGCAGTCCGCCATCAATGGGTACTCCAACAGGGAGAGGGTTGCCATTGAGACGTGCAGTAATTGACTCCATTGCCCGCTCAAAATCTGCCCCAGCCCGGTCCATCTTATTTATGAAGAACACCCTTGGTAGTTTGAATTTATTAGCTTGTCGCCAGACTGTCTCGGTCTGGGGTTCTACGCCACTTACGGCATCCAACACGAGGACGGCTCCGTCAAGGACACGCATGGATCGCTCGACCTCTATGGTGAAATCCACATGCCCTGGTGTGTCGACGATCTGCACCATGTGGTCCTTCCACGGGCACTGAGTCACGGCCGCCATTATGGTTATGCCGTGAGCCTGTTCCTCGGCCATGTAGTCCATGTGGGCCTCGCCATCGTGAACTTCTCCGATCTTATGGCTAGCACCTGTGTAGTAAAGAATCCGCTCTGTGAGTGTGGTCTTTCCCGCGTCGATGTGAGCAGCGATTCCAATGTTGCGGACTTGTGCCAGATCGGTGACGGTTGTGTTCTTTGACATGGAGTATTTCCCTGTAGAATTCACCTCTCAATTTAGGCTGAGAGTTAGATAGCCCTCAACTATCGCTCAAACAGTCAACTTGCCACCTCTTGGTGTCTCTATAATCTAGGTGTCTTACGCCCTCGACAAAAACTGCTTTTCGGGCTAACTCGCGAACGTTTGATGGCTTGTAAATGGTCATATCAAATGTCATTACGATACAGGGAGACGTGGATGGGTGCAGTGCTGCTCCTCGAAGATGGACGGTCCTTTAGCGGCGAGAGCTTTGGTGCTCGTGGCACAGCTGTTGGAGAGATTGTTTTCAATACCTCAATGACGGGCTACCAAGAGATTTTGACAGATCCCTCTTATAAAGAGCAGATCGTCACAATGACTGTGGCTCACGTGGGTAACTACGGGGTGAATCTCGAAGATCTGGAGTCTGGAAAGATTCAGGTATCGGCATTTGTTGCCCGGAGCTTCTCAAGGGCTCACTCCAATCATAGGGCTACAGAGGGTCTAGACCGCTACTTAAAAGAGGCGGGAATACCCGGTCTCCAGGGGATAGACACAAGAGCTCTTGTGCGACACATCCGCGACAAGGGCGCCATGAAGGCTGTCGTGTCGACTGATGGGACTACAGAGGCTGAACTAAAGGCATTGCTTATAGGGTGGCCTGGCATGGAGGGGAGGGCATTAGCCGAAGAGGTGAGTGTCGCCAACTCCTATGTTTTCTCAGATCCAGAAAACCCATCTGTGAGACTCTCAGTGGTTGACTGTGGCGTCAAAACTAACATTTTGAGGTTGTTCGCTAAGGCTGGGGCGAGGGTTGAGGTGTTCCCCGCAAGAACCACAGCAGCGGAGTTAATGGACGGCGCCGACTGTGTTTTCTTGTCGAATGGTCCGGGTGATCCGTCGGCTCTGCCTGAGATTGTAGAGGTCGTGAAAGAGCTGGTTGGAAAAATACCAGTACTCGGGATCTGCTTGGGGCATCAGCTTTTAGGGCAAGCGCTCGGAGCGAAGACATTTAAGCTGAGGTTTGGGCATCGCGGTGCGAACCACCCAGTCCGAGATTTAGAGACCGGCCGCATCGAGATTACATCTCAGAACCACGGTTTCTGTGTTGATCAAGCTGGGATTGAGGCTTCTGGTGCTCGAGTCACGCATGTAAACCTCAACGACAACACGTTGGAGGGGTTCGTGCACGACGAGAAGCGCATAATGGCTATTCAGTTCCACCCAGAGGCCTCTCCAGGGCCGTGGGATGCTCAGTACCTGCTGTTGCAGCGTTTCATTGCCTTTGCCAAAGCCACCCCCGCAGATGTTTCAAAGTCGTAGATTAGGAGAGTAAGCATGCCTAAGCGCACCGATATTAAATCAATACTTGTCATTGGCAGCGGCCCTATTGTTATCGGGCAAGCTTGTGAGTTTGACTATTCCGGTACCCAGGCTTGTAGGGCGCTGAAAAGTCTAGGGTATAAGGTAGTGCTCATTAATTCTAATCCTGCGTCAATCATGACAGATCCTGAGGTAGCTGACGTTACCTATATAGAGCCTCTGCTTCCGGAGTTTGTGGAGCAGGTAATCGCCCGTGAACAACCAGACGCTATTCTGCCTACAGTGGGTGGTCAGACTGCCTTGAATTTGGCTATGGATCTCTTTCACGCAGGGACGCTTGAAAAGTATGGGGTTGAGCTAATAGGTGCGAAGCCGAAGGCTATTGAGGTTGGTGAGGACCGCGCCTTGTTTAAGACAGCAATGGAGGAGATTGGGATCGACTGTGCGAAAGCGGGCGTCGCGACTAATCTATCTGAGGCAGAAGCGTTGATTGATACCGTTGGTCTGCCAGCAATCATAAGACCTAGTTTCACCTTGGGCGGTGAGGGCGGCGGGATTGCCTATAACATCGAGGAATTTCGAACGATTATCCAAAACGGTCTCGATTGCTCTCCTACAAATCAAGTGCTGGTAGAGGAATCGTTAATCGGCTGGAAGGAATTTGAGCTAGAGGTGATCCGCGATAACGCAGATAACGTCATAATTATCTGCTCGATTGAGAACTTTGACCCTATGGGCGTTCATACCGGTGACTCTATTACTGTGGCGCCAGCACAGACCCTATCGGACGTCGAGTACCAGAACCTACGAGAGATGTCTAAGGCGATTATTCGAAAGGTTGGAGTTGAGACCGGCGGTTCAAATATTCAATTTTCAATCAATCCCGAGAACGGGAACGTCCGAGTTATCGAGATGAACCCAAGGGTCAGCCGATCGTCCGCACTAGCTTCTAAGGCGACAGGGTTTCCTATCGCAAAAATAGCGGCACAGTTAGCAGTGGGACTAACGCTAGACGAAATACCCAACGATATTACGAAGGCTACACCGGCATGCTTTGAGCCTAGCTTGGACTACGTTGTAGTGAAGATTCCTCGTTGGAACTTCGAAAAGTTTGACGTGGATAACCACGCCTTGGGCACTGTAATGAAGTCTGTGGGTGAAGTGATGGGGATCGGTCGGACGTTCGCCGAGGCACTGTTGAAGGCTATCTCATCCTTAGAAGGCGGGTACCCATCAGCTTCAGACTGGAGTGACATTAAAGTACGCGAGCACTTAAATATAGCCACCCCTGATAGATTAGCCGCCGTGTTCGAAGCTCTTAGGCGAGGTAATGATCCCTCTGAGATCGCTCGCATGACTGGAATAGACCGCTGGTTTTTGGGTGAGCTAGGAGAGATTGTTGGACTGGAGAAGCAATTGGATGGGCGTTTTCTATCCAACATCTCCAAGATGGAGCTACTGCGAGCAAAACGTATCGGAATGCCGGACTCACACCTGTCAGAGATGTTTGCCTGTACGCAAGAGCAGCTCATGGCGCGACTGCGTAGCGACGGTATCACACCTGTGTTCAAGAGAGTTGATACCTGCGCGGGCGAGTTCGAGTCGTTCACGCCCTATCTGTATTCGACCTACGAAGAGGAGTGTGAGTCAGGTGAATCAGAGTCGGATCGAATTGTAATCATTGGAAATGGGCCAAACAGAATAGGTCAGGGGCTTGAGTTTGACTATGCATGCTGCCATGCGGCTTATGCTGTACGAGCTGCGGGACTTACCGCTGTCATGATAAACTGTAACCCTGAGACCGTATCTACAGACTACGACACCTCCGACAAGCTCTATTTTGAGCCGATCTCATGGGAGCATGTGGCGGCTGTTATTGAGCGCGAGAAGCCTCTCGGCGTCATACTGCAGTTTGGTGGGCAGACGCCATTGAAATTGGCCCACAAGATAGGACCAGTATTGGGTACAAGCCCAGACGCTATCGACCTCTGTGAGGACAGGTACCGGTTCAATAAGTTTCTATCTGAACTAGACATTATGCAGCCTCCTGGAGCGTTAGCGGTGGGCAAGGCTAGATTGAGG
>CAWVYO010000206.1:0-6038 GCA_963934385.1 uncultured bacterium | reverse complement strand
ACGTTGCCAATTGGGGAGGCGACCTCAACGCATCCTACGAAACCTTCCGGTACGGAGTGCACGTTGTGGACGTCAACGGCGATAACTATGACGACCTGGTGTATCGGGGAATATGCAGCACTGACACACCGTGTTTTCGCGTTCACTTATCAGATGGTTCTAGTTTCAGCTCCGGCCAAAACTGGGGGTCGACCACGCACTTTAGCGCGAATTCTGATACCTTTAAGTACGGGATTAAAGTTGGAGACTTTAATGGTGACGGCAGAGACGACTTGGTGTACCGCGGTACGGAATCCAATTCCAGCCAATGGATTCTCCAACGCTCAACTGGAACTGGATTTGTAGCAGAAGCTTGGAGTGATAGTTTTTGGGAAAGCGACCAGACCCGCGGGTTCGGATTTGTCATCGGTAATTTCGACGGGGACACCACTGGTCGCGATGACCTCGCGTATCGTGGTGAATGTAACGGAGAGCCCTGTTTTGTCGTTCAGACTTCTACAGGTGCTGCATTCTCAGAAGCAACGTCCTGGGGTGACAACTATTACGGCGCTGAGTACACAGAACACCTCGCCTTGTTCGTCGGGGACTACAACAACGACAACTTTGACGACCTGGGGTACCGCGGCAAATGCGGAGGCGATGGTGATCATAAATGGCGGTACCACGCATCTAGCGGGCAGTCCTTTACCGTAAACAACTGTTCCTACTACAACGATTTCGACGACTTCATCGATCCAGACTGAGACCGAGACCGCCTGCATAGATCGATGGGGTCTTTGAGCTTGTCTGTCCGCTATGTAACTCTTCGGCTCAATTGAAAACGCCCCGCGATCCCCCTAGACACGCCCGAGATTAACATAAACTTCCAGCAGAACCCCTCTCACTATAGGTTAGAGTTGGTCGCGGAGATAAAGCTAACTGGGTTCTCTAAGTGCCTTTATGTTCTGAACGAGGGATCACAATGAGAAGGAGATGGTTGCGGTGGATGATCGGCATCTTAAGTTCACTCACGTTTTTATTGATCTTGGCATGGTGGACCGCAACGCCAGAAATTGGCGCGATAGCATCAGGTCAACGCCTAGAGCGCATGGTTGCCTCTCCTCAATGGGATGGAGAGACGTTTGCAAATCGCCTGACTCGTATTGATGGTCCAGCGATGGACATGTTGCTCAAAGGTCTACGTGAAAACAATAGAATACAGCGCCCTGAATCGCCGATACCTGTTGTTTCCCCGAACTCCTCAGACCTAAATGTTCTACCAAGCTCTGGACTACGGGTAACCTGGTTGGGTCACTCCACCTTACTTGTAGAGATCGACGGCACCAGAGTGCTAGTAGACCCCGTGTGGGGGCAACGAACCTCTCCATGGAATAACATGGGACCAGAACGCTTCTACCAGCCTCCCCTTCCCTTAGAAGATCTCCCCCCGATCGATGTCATAGTTATCTCTCACGACCACTACGACCATCTGGACTACACTACTGTTTCTCTCTTGAAAGAACTCCCAGTGATATGGCTCGTGCCTCTTGGTCTCGGTGCTCATTTGGAACACTGGGGGGTCGCAACCGAAACAATCACAGAATTGGATTGGTGGGAGAGCATAACAATCGATGAGGTGACTCTCACCGCGACACCAGCACGGCATTTTTCAGGGCGATGGATTGATCGATTCGATTCCACTCTGTGGGCTGGTTGGGCGATCAATGGTCCCGACCACTCGGTGTTCTACAGCGGAGATACAGCACTTCACCCAGAATTCGAGGAAATTGGAGATCGTCTTGGACCCTTTGATCTCACCATGATGGAATGTGGAGCCTATGACAGCACGTGGAAAGATGTACACATGGGTCCAGAACAGGCAGTAATCGCTCATCAAATGGTAGGTGGAGGTGTGCTACTTCCCGTTCACTGGGGGCTATTCGATCTGGCAAATCACGGCTGGAGCGAGCCGATCGAGCGAGTGATCTCAGCGGCTCAACGTCAAGGGGTCGCTGTTATCAGTCCCAGACCAGGAGGGTCTGTAGAGCTGTCTGACTCCTATCTGATCGATCGGTGGTGGGTGACATCTAGTGAAAACACCGTTGAAGATGACCCAGTTTGGTCTTCGGCAATAGACGCGACTTTGCAACGATGGTGGGGTGAGACGAATAAGGTAATTGATAATTCACTAGACAGGTGAGGATAGAGTGCACTCTGATGATGGTGCTCGAGGTGACTACCGCCATCTCACTCTTCTACTGCACTCTCTAGCCCCAAAGCTTCCAGCTTAATGCTGGAAGCTTTGGGTCAAGAACCTTCACCTAATGAATCAGGTGTAAAAAGGGTGCGCTACGTAATTATACGGGGCGAACTTTCTCAGCACGTGGGCCTTTTGGACCTTCGCCGATTTCGTATGTGACCTTTTGGCCTTCACGAAGTTCGTCCCACTGGGCGCCTTCAACGTTTGACATGTGGAAAAACATGTCTTTTTTGTCGCCAGTATCGATGAAACCAAATCCACGGTCTGTAACTCTCTTAATTGTACCTTCAGCCATTGTCGTTGTCCTTATTTGTATACGATCTTTTTGTATACGATGTACCTTACAATTTCGACCACTGGATGCGGTGATATAAGTAAGGCACACCCGAGTAACACGATGAGCGAGAACCAGTATCGGCTTAAAGTGGTTGTGAAAAAATTCCTTGAGCTAATAACACCCATTCAGAGCCAGTATTCATCACAGGCTTCTCTTTACGTGACTTCATCGCCACCTCCAAACTCACCATCAATTGTTCAGAAACATCAGTCGTTTTCGGCTGGGTTGGTGTTCGAATGTCGCATGATAGGTGGCGATCCACCAGACTTTGGGGTTTATGACTGCGGCCTAAAAAGCTAAGCTCCTTCAGAGTTGCTTAGTAAACCTGCCAGCCCATCGATTCTAGCAGGTCACAGCGGCTCTGAAACACACCGCTAGTTGTCTCGGTTTGTACCCCGTTGAATTCCACAAACGTACCACCATCGCTCGAGACCCCTCCGCCTTCACCGAAGAGAGGCCAGTCCCCTATTCCCTCTACCGTCGGACTGTCTAGACTGCTAACCCACGAGGCCTGCATGATCTTAGATAGAGCCCGCTCGGGGATCGAGTAATGGTCGGGATTAGTGCCGAAGACAAAGGGAACCTCGGCAAAATGAAAGGCACCCCACTCTTCGTACCCCTCGTAGTATTCAAGAAAGTCTGGCGCTTCGCTGAAGAAGTAAGCTCGAGTATCCACGTGAGCTGAGACCGCCTGTAAGAATGAACGTGTTGGGCATGCAAAGATCAAGTCCCCGTAGAATGCATCATAGGCCTGCTGAGGCGATCCAAAAGTGTCACTAGTGTAGGTCTGTGAGAGAACCTCGGCATCACCTAGACCATAGTTCTCAGCAGTATCCTCTAGTTGTGTGAGTAGCTGCCCCTCAGTCCAGATACCCATATCAAAGGTGAAGTTCACCCCCTCGTTCCCGTTAAAACCAGCAATAACAGGTACCGCGTTGAAGTCTCCGGCGCTGAACGCCTCCCGGGCTGGGCGAGTGATAAAGACATTATCCACATTTACAGAGAAGCTGTAAAAAGCCAGGGCAGTCATGAAGTCTTCAGGTTCCATATCGCGTAGACACTGAAGGGAGTCAAAACCACCACAGTCCAATTCATAGGCAATATAATCCCCATAGTCTTCGGCGCTAAAGGTGAAGTCGGTACCCGATATGTCACTCAGTGGCCACTCCATGAAGCCACAACCGACCGACTGGATCAATGCCGCGCTGAAAAGCCCCTCGGCGAGAGGACTAGCGAGAAGCGCACAGGTTGAGGTGCCCCCTGCTGACTCTCCGAAGACAAGTAGTCGGCTGGGATCACCACCCATGGCCTCAGCGTTGTCGAACACCCACTGTAGCGCCGTCAAAGTGTCGAACAGCCCCTGGTTACCTGAACTCCCCCCATCGCCATAAGCAGCATCGTCCTCCTTAGTTAGGTCTGGATGTGGCATAAAGCCCATGGGTCCTAGTCGATAATTGTGAGTGACAACTATTGAGCGCTCCGCCAGCTCTGGCTCTAGGGCATAACTATCCAGGCTCCCAGCTCCCTCCGTATAGGAGCCTCCGTGTGTGAAGAAGAGGATTGGCAGCCCCGCGTCCGCCTCTGTGTCCTCGGGTCGAATAATATTAAGAGTCAGGCAGTCCTCGTCGCCGATGAGCTCTGTGGTAAACCCGTCACTGAACCACTGAAGGCAGCTATCCCCGTAACTTTCGGCCTGAAAAGGCTCGGTCCATGGATCTACAGGCACGGTGCGAGCAAAGCGCAGATCTCCAACGGGGGGCTGGGCATACGGAACCCCAATCCACTGTTCGATATTTCCATAATTATCGCCAGTGATGCAGCCCGTCGAACTACTGATTCCGAGTCGAGTACCATCGGGGCAGGATATATCGACTGAAGTCGCTGTGTCGCTGGTCCCAGTGTCGTTGATCCCAGTATCGTTGGTCCCAGTGTCGTTAGGGGTATCTGTATCCTTGGCACATGCAGCCAGTAGCGCGAAGGCAATCAGATTTAGAACTTTCATTAGGGACCTCACTAGACCGATTCAGACGTGAATACAGGGTAGAATTCTATGTGGGTACAAGAATATTTTCATAACATATTCAAGTAATTTTAATTAGTTTGCCCAGTCTGCGATTGACCATAGACGTCTAACAAACACTGCTATGTTGAAACCAATTTAGAACTTGACCGCCGTCGCTTCAAGTTCAATAGGACACGGGAACGTGAGCGCCAGTTCAACAAGCAGACAGCCTGCACCTTCACATGAGGTGATGACTACATCCATGTCAGTGCTGATCAAATTCGAGTCTTCCACAATACCTGACATAGTCGAGTCAATAATCATCGTCGCAGTACCGCCCATTGTGCTCTCCTCCAACAGTTGTGTAGTACAGGAGAAGATTGAGTCACTCAAGTCACAATATACATTTTCATCCAGGTTAAAACCAGCCTCAGTTACGTTCGAGATCTCAATTTCACCTGGCACAAATTCTAGGACATCCTGATAGTCGCCAATGCCACAGCTATCTGAAACAACCCGCTGTTCAGACATATCCCATGTCCCGGCTTCAGGAAGAAGCAGCTCGGGCGCAGTGTCGCTAGTTCCAGAATCAGTTGTGTTCGTATCAGTCGCATTTGTATCAGTCGCACTTGTATCAGTCGTTATTGACGTATCAGTCGACTCTTTGTCATCATCGGCTGAGCCACATGCGGAAATCAACAGGACAAGGATTACAGATCTAATATTCACGGCCACTCCTCTAACTAGGGTTCTCTCATTGATTCTTTAGCAAACCTTTACCATGCACAAGGAGAGATCGAAAGGCACCCACAACGAATTGACCAGCTTAACTGACCAACCACAGCCACTGGCGACTGGGGCGCTAACCTACCAGCGTCTCGCTAAGCCCGATGAATATCTCAAGATAGAAAGTGTACTAAACTAACTAATGCAGTATCTTTTAAAGTATGTCGCGACGTCTATTCCTATCAAAGATTAACACCAACGGTGTTATCCCCCTTTGTCTATCTCTGTTCCTCACACTCCCGGGCTGTAAGGGCGAGGAACCAGGCTCGGCGGACACAACACAGAGAGACACCGACAGCGCTACAGAGACTGGTCTTTACACTACCGATACTGAAGATACAGGTACACCGCGATCCTACCAGGCTGAACTAGGCGAGGATGGCTCGGTGACAATATCTATCGGTGACGACACATACACCATCGCCACACAGCTCTCTAACGACAATCCAGAGCTAAGCTGGAGCCGCGAAATGGTCTTGGAGGCTGACCGTATAATCTTGACCGACAGCGTCATCTCTACGGGGGAGGTAGACCTAGGTTGCCGGCTACAGCACTACATCAACGCATCATCACAACCCGACGCAGTTCACCTGTCTGGTAATGAGGTCACATCCGTAGAGGGCGGCGCCCTAAACCCCACCACTCTGATGACACTCCCGTCTAGCCAGCTAGGG
>CAWVYO010000205.1:0-6115 GCA_963934385.1 uncultured bacterium | reverse complement strand
AAACCTAAGCCACCCCAAAGGTCGTCGGTCTGGATGTTTACACCACTCAAATGCAGGCGGTGCTCAGCTGCGCCCTGCACGATGACAATCTCAAACTCACCATCAATTATAGTTAGCTCCTTAAAAGGCAACTCTTTGGAGTCTCCCGAAGCAGCAGCCCAACCAAGTCCTGGAAAATCACGAAGGACACCGTCGACTATCCATATCTCTCCAACGGGCCGTACAAACTCCATCTCAGGTTTCCCGCCAATAATTGAACTATTTGCTCGAATAGTCTCAGCACGAAACAGTACCCCGTTATCCGACACAACCTCTACACCGATTAGTTCTAGAGAGAGATCCAAGGCATGGATTTCGGCAGAAGTTACCCGTACATCCTCACCCAATATTACCTCGAGCTGGGCTTGAGAGAGGTCTGCCAACCAGCCTTTGAACCCTTCACCTCTAAATAGAGAGTTCCCCCCTACAAGGACAAATGTAAGTATCGACAAATAAACAACAACGCGCCTCTTGGTTTTCGACCATTTGGCTCGTTTTTGCTTGGCTGGAGTTTCGTTTTCCACTGTTAACAAATAACAGCCGAAGAGGAATTTTTATACCCCTCTTCGTGCGTAAAGCTCTCTATTTATCGACCCAACACCATCTTTAGCGCTGTAATACGGCGTTCAACGTCATCGGGCTTGTAGCCTGGGTGAAGATCTTGCAGCTCTCTAAGGTATCTAAGGGCCGCTCTGTGTTTCTTAGTTCTTCCTATTAAATCTGCGATCAAGAATAGCGCATCAGCCATACCGGCTTCACTTTCTGCCACTGAATCTATTGCATCACTCAACAGTGCGACCGCCCCAGGGAGGTCACCATTCTCTTTCATGCACCTAGCGGCTAAGGTCGCAGACCTTAGCCCTTTTACTCCTGAGACCATTGCCAGAGCCTCATCGGCCATACCCAATAACAGTAGCCCCTCAGCCTCGTCAAAGAGTGCAGAATTAGATTTAATTGGTGAGGACTCGTCTGGAATGTCGTCAGGATCTACCTCCAATACGCCATCTCCACTGAAAAGACCTCCAAGGTCCGACTCAGAGAGAGATTCATCTATCCAACCGTCATCTGACTTACCCAACAGTGACTCCATATCTGTGAAATCAGCGGCTGGGGCTTCAGGTGACAACGACGGTTCATTTACGTCTTCGGGCTCAACTGGATCCCCCATAATGTCGTCGTCGATATCCTCGTCGTCGATAATGTCGTCATCGATAAGATCGTCATCACCACTAAAGGCAGCATCGAGCAGATCAGAATCATTCTCGGGTGGGAGTTCGGCATCGTCACCGAACTCTTCGAGATCATCTTGTAAACCATGGAGCCACTTAGACAGATCTCCACCAGTGAGTACCGCTACCCTCTGTGCAACCTGATCCTGCCCCTGTTCAGAGAGAGATTTCGCAATCATCGCCGACAGCTCTAAGGCCTCCTCTACCTGTCCCAACTCGACTCTAGCTTCGGCCTCATGTGCCTGAATAGCCGGGGAGTTGGTGATATCCTGATCCAAATCGCACAGCTCGCCAAGCGCTCGCTCACCAAACCCATATCGTGACAGGACCGCCATCCTGACCGCTACACGCACTTGGTCATCATTAGCCGGAGCGGTCTCACTCAACATAGTTAACCTAAATAACGCGAGCTTCTCTGCCTCCTTAGCGGTCAAGAGATCAGCCGCCAAACCTTTATCACCACCTGAAACAGCTAATGCTCGCTCTAAAACTGGAACTCTTTCTGAATAACGACGCTCTTTGACCAATTCCGCCGACAAAGCGATCAGAATTGGACCTGCCTTCTCTGGCTCGTCACCCACTTCGAAAGAGCGGGCTAAAAGGTCTAAAGTCCTAGGGTCCTGTGGATTGCTCTGGTAAGCCAACTGTAGGTGGCGCAGCGCCCCCTCGGGGTCACCCGCTATCAAGCAAGCGTTTGCCGCGTCCTGTAACAGATCGTCCGCAGTTGTACCGAGCTTAAGAGCAGCCAATGCCAAGCGACCAACCTCATCGACTCGACCTCTTCGTCGCAACTCGCTTATGATCTCTCTGTAAACTTCAAAGGCTTCACTCTTCTTTCCGCCTTCTGCTAATAGCTCCGCGGCTTTTATTCTTAGAGGTGTGTCCGATGGCTTTAGGGTGATCAAGCGAAGACATACATTCGCCGCCTCTGCCGGGTCCCGGTGCTCCAAGCCAGTAATCGCTTGTTGAAAGTGCAAGATCGCATCATTTGTAAACCCAGACAATAAAAAAGCCTCGGCGATCAAGGACAGCAGACTATAATCTGAAGGTGCGAGGGGGAGCAGTTTTCTGTAGACAGCTATAGTAGCTCTGTTGTTACCGTCAGCGGCATAGAGCTTAGCGAGCTCTCTGAGGTGACGCTCGGCGTCACCGGATCGTCCAAGTCTTAGATATAGGTCTGAGAGTTTTTGGCGAATTCGACGATCTCTAGGATCGTGACGCAACAAAGCAGCGTATAGGTTAGCGGCTTTTTCAAAGTCCCCCTTTCCCAGTGCAGAGAGCGCCTCCTGTTCTTTTCTGTTCCTATCAAACGCCACGTCGAACTCTCCTTTACCTGAACCAACTAAAACAAGGAATTCGCCTGATTACCCGTGGCGCTCCGATATCCACTTCTCAAGAAAGCGAGTGTGGAATGATAGGTTCGCAAAAAACGGCGCAGAAATCAACTCTCTATGCAAAGGGAGAGACGTTTCCACCCCCTCAACAACACTTTCGGCAAGGGCTCGGCGCATTCTGGCGATCGCCTCTTCTCTAGTGTTAGCGTACACTATCAGCTTGCCTATCAACGAGTCGTAATAGGGCTGCACTACAGCTTGGTCATGGACGGCACAATCTATGCGCACACCTGGACCTCCTGGAAGATGAAAGCCTGTGATACGCCCAGGTGACGGTGCAAACGTCCACGAGTTTTCAGCGTTAATCCTGACCTCGATGGCGTGACCCTTTATTTCTATATCTTCCTGCACAAAGTCAAACTCTTCGCCATTCGCCAGGCGAATCTGTAACTGCACTAAGTCTACGCCTGTGACCGCTTCGGTGACTGGGTGTTCAACCTGGATTCGAGGGTTCACCTCCAAAAAGAAGAACTCCTCACCTTCAACTAAAAACTCGACTGTCCCAACGGTTCGGTAAGATATTGAAGAGACAATACCTAGAGCAGCCTTACGCAGACCTGCCCTAACTTTGTCGCTTAGCCCAACCGCAGGGGCCTCTTCCACAAGTTTCTGATTACGGCGCTGAAGTGAACAGTCTCGCTCTCCAAAGTGGCGCACTCCGCCTCTACCGTCACCAGCTACTTGGACTTCAATGTGACGAGGCTGCTTCAAAAAGCGTTCAATAAACAGGGCGCTAGAAGCAAACGCTGCCTGAGACTCGGCTGCTGTGATAGCAAACACCGCTTCAAGACCAGCATCATTCTCGATAACTCGCATGCCTTTGCCGCCGCCGCCCGCCGCAGCCTTCAGCATAATAGGGTAACCAACCTCATTCGCAACTCGTATGGCGGTCTCCAGGTCTGGAACCTCGCCGGTGGAGCCAGGAATAAGTGGTAGACCCGCCGCCCGCGCTGCAGCCTTGGCTGTGAGTTTGTCACCAAACGTCGCCAATGTGTCTGGGCTTGGACCAATAAATGTCATCCCGTGATCTGCTGTCAACCTCGCAAACTGCTGGTTTTCAGCCAAGAATCCGTAACCAGGATGGATCGCATCTGCCCCGGTAATGTCAGCGGCAGAGAGAACGTTGGGAATATTGAGATAAGATTTTAGTGCTGAGGGAGGTCCCACACAGACCGCTTCATCCGCAAACCTGACGTGTAGCGCGCTGGCGTCACACTCAGAGTAGATCGCTACGGTCTTAATCCCCAACTCCCTGCATGCTCGGATTACTCGTAGGGCAATCTCACCTCGATTAGCAACGAGTACCTTCTTGAACACGAATCACCCCGCTCGAATTTTGAATAGAACCTGTCCAAATTGCACTGGTTGTGCATTCTCCAACATAACCGCCTCTATTACACCAGAAGCGTCAGCCTCTATCTCATTCATGAGCTTCATAGCTTCGATAATACAGATGGTTTGTCCCACCTGAACCTTATCGCCAACTTTAGCGAAAGGCGGTGAATCAGGCGATGCAGCGCTGTAGAATGTACCCACCATAGGCGAGCTGATATCATGCAAGGACGGATCGTTGTCTGGCGTCACCGCAGGCGCCGCTTGAGCAACGGGCTGAGCCACTTGAGCAACAGGAGTAGCTGGGGCAGCGTATGCTGAAGTCACCGGATCTGGAATG
Source organism: uncultured bacterium (assembly GCA_963934385.1). Classification (GTDB taxonomy): domain Bacteria; phylum Myxococcota_A; class UBA796; order UBA796; family CAJQPC01; genus CAWVYO01. Next base: position 1,781 of record CAWVYO010000205.1, on the reverse strand, counting down.
AGTTTTATCCGAAGATAGACTCCATCATCCTCACCGTATTCAAACTCAGCGACTTCCTTGTCCTTGAGAAACTTAATTAGCCCTTCTATTTGATCTAAATCCACATCGCCTCCACGCGAATTGATAAAACCGTCTAACCATCAGCCCTAATACGTTCCAACAGCCCTCTAAGACCCATGTTGTAGCTCAAAGGACCAAAGCCCGCCACAACCCCAATCGCCACATCAGAGAGTAAACTCTTGTGCCTGAATGGCTCCCGTGAATACACATTAGAAATATGCACCTCAACAAATGGAATCGAGACTGCCAAGAACGCGTCACGCAGAGCTATAGACGTGTGAGTAAAAGCTGCCGGATTAATGACAACACCGTCAAACTGACCTTTCACCCCTTGAACTTTGTCGACCAAGTCACCTTCGTGGTTACTTTGAAAAGTCTCTATTTCGACACCTAGTTCACTGCCCAGACTTTTCATTGCCGCGTTGATATCCGAAAGAGTCGTCTTTCCGTAAATTGTCGCCTCTCGCTGGCCAAGCATATTTAAGTTTGGCCCGTGCATTACGAGTATTCGCATTTATAGACCTCCAACCTTTCGCGCCAACCGCATCAAAATACTACGACGACGACTTGTCTTCACTTTGGGAGCTTGTTTGCCCTCCACCAAGAACACGAATGCATCGTCACCACTATCGGCATTATCAATTTCTTCCGCAAGTAGCTGTTTTACCTCATCGAGTCCTGGAAGGTCCCGAGGCTGATTCATTCGCTTGTTGATATCAACATGGAGCCGTTATCGTGACCTATCGACGCCGATATAGCGATATCACTGTAGCTACTACTGCTTTCTTCTCCGTCTCCGGTACTAGTATCAACTGAGGATGGCATAGAATCGATATAGACGTAGACACGCAACAAACCGCGGTGGTCTGTTGGAGCCAACAGATAAGTCGGCTGGTAGCCCTCAGCTATATCTACGGCGAATTCTACATAAGTTGAAGTCTCAACGTCCCACACCCAAGCACACTCATCTGGAGCATCGGAATCTATAATTCCGTCACCATCCGAGTCACAATCGTCAAGGTCCGGTGCTCCTGGGTAATCGACCTGCTTTACAGCCCACTGGGGGATCAAGTATGCCCCGTACCAGTTAGACATCACCTCTACTTGAATGTTGTCCATAGGCATGCCATCGTCTTCATTGTATACGAGAACATCTGCGATTAAAAGTGAGCCTGAGTTGTCAATGCTTTCGTGTACAGATGAAACGGTAAGGGTCACATCCTCTGGCATCTGAAGGGCTGCAAACGCTGGCGCCTCCCATCCCGAAGTTGACACACAACCGGAGACAGACAAAGCTGTTCCAATTACCACTGATAAGTTCCTAAAAGTCATGTTCTCTCCTAAATAACCGCGGCTACTGCCGCTCCGCCTATACTAGACGGCTCAACGCTCAACAACTTAACCTCTCCGACGCAAATCGGCACAGGTAACGAGAGTTTACCACGCCTAAGCTTCTTGTCGCTATTTACTGCCGCAACTAAATCCTCAGGCGAGACTCCTGAAATGCTTACAGGTAAACCAAAATTCTCCAATAAATCCCTCACTCTATTGACTACTAAGGGCTCGCAGACACCCATCTGCACGCCCATCACTGCCTCGGCGACCAAGCCAACAGCCACCGCTTCGCCATGACGTATCTTTCCAAACCCAAGAACTTTCTCTAGAGCGTGCGCGATGGTGTGACCTAGGTTCAAAACCGCGCGCCATCCTGACTCACGCTC
>CAWVYO010000204.1:0-6131 GCA_963934385.1 uncultured bacterium | reverse complement strand
CTAGAGAGGAGGTTATCCCTGCTCTCTCCGTATAGGTTTGTTGAGACGACGACTCTAAGGCCAGTTGCGATTAATGCGTCGATTATGGCGCCCCGCCGCTCACCTATTCCACCATAAAATAAAACGTCTATATCTTTGTCGTGGTTCTCCGGAATCCTATCCAAAACGCGTGCGTACCCAATAGGGCAAACGCGCTCCACTTGTACGCCTATATCGGCTAGTCTCAATACATTTTGTTCGCTGTAATCCCATGTCCTATAGCGCTTTAGGAGCTCTAAATACCCCTTAGTCATCCATGGTGAATCAGAGCCGATCTGTTCTAGATTGTACATAATAGCTGTGTCTGGAAGATCCAGATCTGCAGCCATGGTGTCTAAGTATCTGTTGATGTAGTTCGGATGGAGAACTATTGGCGTCCCTTCAATCTTTTTAGGATCTGTAACGATCGGAACCGACAGCCCATAATCTCCGAACGCGGACTGTAGGGTTTCCGCTACCTCGTTGAGACAGCGAGAAAACGGGTTGTTTAGTGGGCTCACAATATAGATCGACCATTCAGCAGTCCTGCCCCTATTTAGCTCGATAACCTTTGATGTCGGTTCAAACACACTCCCTGAATGAGCCGCTACAAATTTATCTCTCTGGTTTACAGCTAACGACGCAAGACCGTCGTACAATTTGGCAGCTGAGGGTGTAACGGTCTTTCGACCATTTGTTCTGTGATCCATTGTGACGTCAATCCAGTCAATGGCAGCTGCTATTTCAGCCTCGCCAGCCCCCAACAAGGAGCCCAGCCTCGACACTTCAATTGGAGCCAACTCAGGATCGAGCAGGTGTTCCTGACATACAACAACTGGGTTCATCTCCCTCACATTGGATTTCATAATCGCCTGATAATAGACCTGCCATATCCTCTCAATATGCATCACAAGTTGATCCGGCGAGGTGTTGTTTAGCCCTCCAAAGTCGCCGCGTTTCACAATGGACTGCACCACAGCCGATGGCTGCCGCACCACTATTACGGGCCGGAAATCCCTGTAACCGAGATCGCGAAAAACCTTGTACCACATTGGCCAGAGAAGGGATGTGCGAGGGTCCTTAAAACCCCAGACAGGGCTCATGAAACCACGGCTAAGCTTCTGCTCGATAAGATGCATAACGTCGGGTCCAAGATCGATGTCTTTGGACTTGTTGGCGATCCCCTCAAGCTTTTCTATTTCGCCATAACCAGCAGTACTGACCCCCATCCTACCCAAGATTTGGCGGTTGAAATTCAAGAACAGTTCGTGCTCCCAGAAGCCCTTGGGGTTGTCGGAATACGGGGCAATAAGAGGCCAGCCTAGCTCCACTCCCAATATGTCTAAAAGCCTAGTAACGAGTGAAGTTCCACTGCGGTGCATACCCAATACGGGCACCACGATCTGGGCAGACGGCGACAAAATCGGGTCTGCAGTAAGAGGCCAAGCTGCGTTTGGTTTCAACATTTCACACTCTTCGAAAGAAAGACGATATTTAACCTAAGTAATCGTCATAAATACTGGGAACCTTACAGAGATTCACTCCCCCGACAACAAATCTTGTATGAACGCCGACTGAGGTCTAGCCCTCATCGTCGCTCGCGCGTTTTTAGAGTACATGTCTCGTGCACCTCGTGAGGCTACTAGCCTAGCGCAGGTGTCTACTAATGAGTCGTACTGCGCAAACGCTACAGCATCAACCAGCCCCTCCTCTATTTTAGACTCCGCACCAGTTTCCGAGACCACAACACAACCGTTGGTAAGCAAATAGGATATCCTCACCAATTCCAAGACTTTCGCTTTGTAAAAGTGAACATTGAGGATCAGCTTGGACCTCGAAATAAGCGCATCTCGATTCTCACCAAACAGGTTGGTCGAAGCTACAACTTTTAGTCCTCTATCTCTCAACCCTTCGATAATCTTCTCTCTGCGTTCGTTTATGAGACCGTAAAAGAGCACATCAATGTCCTTATTTGCGATGACAGGGACTCGCTCAAGCTCTTTGACATGCCCAATTGGACAGATCCGTTCAACATTGATTCCCATGAGAGCAAATTTTACAACATTCTGCTCACTATAGTCCCATGTACGGTATTTTCTCAAAATATCGATGTAACTATCTGTCATCCATACTGAATCTGTGTCCACCTGTTCTAGATTCAAAATTATCGAATCATCTGGTAGATTCAACACTTCCAATTTAGTGTCGAAATACAGCCCTATTTCATTGGCTCCTAAAACTATTGGTCGCCCTTCTATTTTCTTGGGGTCTGTAACAATGGGGGCTCTGATCCCTTCTTCAGCGAAAGCATAATGTAAGCTCTCCGCAACCTCCAGGAAACATGTAGAGCACGGGCTTCCAAGGGAGCTAACGATATAAATAGACCACGCTGCAGGGGGATAAGCCTCAAGTTCAATGACCTTGCGCTTAGAACTAAAAAGCTCCTCATCCACTGAACTCATAAACGCGGTCCGCTGGGCTACCGCCATCTTCTTGAACCCTAAATAGACCTTCTCCCATTGAGGCTTTGGGGCCTTCCTGTATGGCTTGCGGTGATCCATAGACAAGTCGATCCAAGACAACGCTTCTTCACATGTTGACATATTTGCGCCGATATGACGAGCAAGCCTCGCTATCTCAACACGAGCGGTGTCTGGTGAGAGCAGATCTTCCTGACAAACAATCAGCGTATCCAACCCTCCAACATTTGAATTCAAAATTGCTTTGTAATAAGCCCCCCACATATCCTCGATGTGACCTTCCAGTTTATCTCTTTCGATATTCAGAGCACTAAAATCACCCCTCCGTATTAGAGATTGGACGACTGCCCTAGGCTCTCTTACAACTACGACTGGGCGAATATCTCGGTACTCAAGAGAGGTTAATGCTCGCTCCCAGATGGGCCATAAAAGGGCAACTCGGGGATCTTTAAAACCCCAAGTAGGGTTCATAAACCCTCTTCGTAATCTCACTCCGATCTTATCGACTACATCCTGACCAAGATTCACATTTCTTGCGGTACTGGCGACAGTACCCAGTTGCTCGTGGGTACCAAAACCGTCCACGTTTGCCCCAATACTGTCCAACAATTGCATGTTTATCTCTTGAAACAACCTGTGTTCCCAGAAGCCTTTCGGGTTGTCAAAATCCGGTGGTTGCAAAGGCCAACCGAGTTCCATTCCAAGTAAGTCTAGGAGCCTAGCAACCAAGGACGTTCCGCTTCTATGCATGCCCAAAACAGGAACGACTGTCTGGGCTGACGGGGATAGAATCGGATCACCTGATAGAGGCCATGCAGCGTTGGAATAAGTCATATATTCGATACCCAAATGGTTAGTAGATGCACCAATATCGAGCAGAACTTGGCAACCTTGAACCAAAAACAGAGTTTTTTCTGTCGGGTTTTTCGATATTTATTGAATGTTTTCTTGCACTTGACGTGTCCAGAGTGTCATTGTCATGATACCGATCTGATACCAATGACTTGATCAATCGATAATTTTAGGACCAAGAACTTCATGACACTCAAAAACATTCGACTTCCAGCAATAGTCCTGTCACTCGCGATGCCATCGATCGCCGCTGCTTGGCCCACAGATCAAGAGTGGGAGCCCGTTACCGTTGGCGGCGTTGTCGTAACTGATGACCCCTTTGACATAGACGGTTTTCAGGGTAGCCAGATCGACCTAGTAGGAAGCGAAGCTGAGCCAGTTTTTCAGACATTCTCCACAAACACCTCGATATTCTTCCGCATTCGCACTGATGCGATTGTTCAAGACGAAGCGATCGGCTCATGGGCTATAGGCTTTGAGACAGACGGAGACCCTACCACTCTAGAGTTCAACGTAGCCCTCACTGGAATAACTCGCGCCATAACCGTACTGCGCAACGAGGGCGGGGCTGCCGGAGCAGACGCTCAATTAAGCGTAGACACAAGTGTCAACACAAGCTCAGGGGTCGATTTTGATACACCAACGGCTGACTCTAATATTCAAAACACCGCCGACGGATTTGTTGATATTGAGATGAACTGGAGTTGGCTCGACACGAACTTCGGGATCACAGATACAACCATTTTTCAGGTGTCAGCCCTAACCGGAGATCAGTACATCTCTGTAATCTACGATTACGACCTTGCTGGGACAGATGATTCAACAGGAATCGGAGATATCTCTAGCGTCTTCTCAGACGAAATGGTCTTCGACCGCGACGGTGACGGTCTCTCGGACAGAGAAGAGATCGCTTTGGGAACAAGCACAGATGACAGTGACTCCGACGACGACGGGCTTACAGATGATCTGGAGATAGACATCTCTACTGACCCCTTGGACCCTGACAGCGACTTTGATGGACTGTTTGATGGTCTGGAGTACGGACTTACCGATCAAGACATCGGTCCCGACACGGACCTCTCAGTAGGAGTTTATGTAGAGGACGCCGATTCAGGGACAACGACAGACCCATCCCTATCAGACACCGACGGTGGCTCTTGGGAAGATGGCGATGAGGACGCAAACCTGAATGGTAGAGTGGACAAGTGGGAGGGAGACCCGAACGACGCGAGCGACGACGGCGATGCGGACGGAGACGGAATCCGAGATGGTATTGAAGACGACTGCGATCTAGACGGCGGATTGGTCTTTGACGACGACTCGGACGGCGACGGGATATTCGACAACGTCGAAGGGACTGGAGACTATGATCAAGATGGGACCCCCGACTTCTGCGATGAGGACTCGGATAATGACGGTATTCCAGACTCAGTGGAGGGCGCCATTGACACGGACGAGGATGGCATCCCTGACTTCCACGACGACGATTCCGACAACGACGGGACCAGCGACGAGAATGAGGGTCACGCTGGAGACGAAGACTGCGACGGCATCCCTGACTACCTAGATAGCGTTGACGACGATCTCTGCGACGAGCGCGAAGATGAAGAGGACGGAGATAGCTTTGGAAACCTAACTGGCGGGAATTTCACAGGAGGAGCCTGCAGCACCACTGGTGGTAGCCCAAGCCTCATCCCAATGCTCTTTGTTGCTGGAATTCTACTCACCCGAAGAAAGCGTGCTCTACTGTTCATGCTAGCCCCATCGGCGGTAGCTGCATCGGCCATAGACGAACAAGAATCCCAGGCTGGAGCAGAAATTAATGCCCAGAGGTTTCGTCCCGTCCTAGGTGAAGGGCTTATGTTCACGATAGGCGATGCCCAGATAGGTCCAGCGAGTGACTGGGGGCTAGGAGCCACCCTCTCATTCGCCAAAGACCCCTTCATCTATCGTTACGATGAACCCACGACCGACGGCGACACCGAGTACTCAATACTATCAAGTGTGGGCACAGCTGATCTCACGGGTTTCGTCAATATAGCAGATCTGAGAGTCGGGTTTGTACAGCCTATGCACCTGCTAGCCTCCGGACACAACACCAGCGGTGGTTCTCTTGGAGACACACGACTTATAGCGACGAAATCAGTCTTCTCTGAGAACCAGTCAAACCTGGCAGTCACCACTGAATTGAAACTACCTATGGGTGACGAGACAGCTTGGCTAGGCGATGCTGGAACCTCGGCTGGAGCAACACTAGAGGCCTCATGGGGAGAACGAGATGGCCTCATAGTCGCAGCAAACGCTGGGGTCCACACAGGCTCAGGCGTCCTTATTGGCGATGTAACATGGGGTGCCCAGGTCCCCTTTGGGGCTGGAGCCTCTATACGGGTAGACAGCGGACTAGATTTGACTCTTGAAGCAAACGCCACGCTAGTTCTCGGCTCTGGCGAGACCGGAAATTTTCCGGCAGAGCTCCTTGGAGGGCTACACTTTAGGGTAAACCCAACCACCCAGATTCACCTTGGAGGCGGGGCAGGAATTACCTCTGGAATTGGAGCACCTGATTGGCGAGGAATAGCCTCTATTACATTTGGGTCTCCTGCCTCTATAGCCGTCGTCACTGCCCCAACAAACGCAGATTTGACCCCATTAGAGGGCGACACAGATGGCGACGGAATATTAAACGACCTCTGCCCTGATCAGGCTGAGGACTTCAACGGCGTAAATGACACTGATGGGTGTCCAGATGGTGATTTCACCCCAACAGCAGTTAGGATATTG
>CAWVYO010000203.1:0-6146 GCA_963934385.1 uncultured bacterium | reverse complement strand
AAAGACCCAGTACGTTTGTAGGGACCCAGACTTCGCCCGTAAAATTAAGAGTGGCGTCACCACCTGTAGCTACCCACCTGCTTGTCGAGTCTCGACCCAATTCATCCACTAATGGCTCTATCTGGGACGGCCAATTTATAGACTCCATTCCCACCCGGTTCTTTGGTCCAATACGATCCAAGGCAAAGCCTCTTAAAGTGCTCACGCCACCCAACCAAAAACGTTCCTCTAATGGCAGTGTGGTAACCCTGCCTGCAACAGCCCCCACACCAGCGCCTCCACTTATCCGCAAAGATAATCCCCCAACAGGGACGATCGTGCGACCTTGAGTCAGCGCCCGATAGCTCCAGTAACCAGCCCCAAATGGATCGGTAGTTCTAAGGCTAAAAGATACATATGAACCGCTGGTCGGGTTGAATTGATCATCGCGACTGTCCCAGAACATATTGAGCTCTGGACCAGTCTGGTTGCGAGCGCTCGATGGCAGTACGACTCCGCTCTCTCCCAAGTTATCGATCTCCAAAGTCTCCAACCACGGGTCTCCAACAACCAAAACACCAAGGTCTAGATCGTGAAGTTTTCGCCACTGAGCCCTATAGGCAAGGGAAATTTGAACCTTCGCACCTTGAGCTAGTTCGTCAGTACCCCACTGCAACCCTAACCCAACACCACTGCTCTCTAGACGATACGAGTTCTCTTGAACACGCTCATTCAAAAGCAGATCCGCATAGACTCCAGCCTCGTAGACAGGCCACTTTGGGGCCTCGTAACGAAGACTAGTTCGCCATTCGGGGGCTGACATGTCTAGATTCCACGTATCTCCTTGGTAGCCGGCTCCTACCTCACTCATGAATGAAACCTTATGACCAAGACCTCGAACATTGTTCCAAGTCACCCTAGAAAAAAGTCGAGCCCCCATATCTGTTGAGACGCCACCACCAACCTCGATCGACATTCGTGGCCCCTCGACAATCTCTACTAATAGGTCTTTGGTAAAGGGTGATTCTCCAATCAAGGAGACCTCCACACGAGAGAACACACCCAACCCGTAAAGCGCTCGCCTGGTATCGTCGATTGAGCGCAAAGAGACTGGATCTCCCACGAACAGCGTCACCTCTCGCTCAATTATTTCGGTTCGCGTGGCTACGTTTCCGCGTATTACAACGTTTCTAACAAGGGTCTGAGGACCAGGTACAACGGACAACCTCAGATCGGCGCCGAGTTCAACTATTGAAAGCTCACCCGTCACCTCTACCTCCAGGTAACCCCTGTCTCGATAGAGCTCCCCGATAGTCTCTACCAAGTCATTTACCATTTTAGGATTTACCGGCTGCCCTACTATCCCCTGCGGGTCTGACATGACCACATCATCGACCTGCCCTGTAACAGTCACGCTCTCAAACATAACCATAGCGCCCTCTACCACCGCAATGTCTACCGAGACAAGCGCCACAGCCCCAACTCTCTCCAAGGAGATCCTAGGCTCTGATATCGACACCGACACATTGACCGAGAGATACCCTCGCGACTGATAAAGAGTTGTAATTCGCTCTCGACCAGACTCTGGTGCACCGGGACCGTAAGCTCCATCAGACTGCTCTATTTCACTGAGGAACGACGCTCGGATTTCATCGTCGGACAAGACGTAGTTACCGCTCAGACGCAATTCATCAAAGACAAAACGGGGGCCGACATCACCACTGATGGTAATTACTCGCACCTCATTTCCCACAGGCCCCTCTACCAAAGCTGTGGTTTGAACCTGCGCGAAGTGCCAACCACTCTCTCTCAGCCAGCCCTCTACGGACTCAGAGACCTCTTCTAAGTACCCATCGGAGAACCTTTTTCGACCCGCCAAGCCCACGATCTCTCGCAATTCATCACCCTGAGGCGACTCCGGAATATCACTTATCAATTCAACCCTGATTCCTGATTCAACCAGTACATTTACTTCGCCACTACCAGCTGCACTAAGAGCTACAACCCTAGCCGAATACCACCCCCTCTCCTCCAAAGCATCCTCGACTGCACCTCGCAACTGCTCAAGGTCAAAATCTGTAAACGGTTCCCCCAACACAACACCTGATTCTGAAGCTATTCGATTTAGTTCCCGACTACTCAGTTCACTGGTCACTCCTGTAAACTCAAGCGACGCCACCCGTCGCGGTACCCCCTCCGTAATCACAAGGGTTAACGAAACCTCGCCTTCATCAACGTTTGCACCCACACCAACGGTAACCGTTGGGAACCCAGCCTCTAAATAAAGAGACTCCAATTCAGCGACAGCCCTTGAGCGGGCTCTCTCCAGCAGCACTCGCTCTCCAATTTGTAGCCCCGTCACCGTTAGCATCTCTCTTTCAGAGAAGAAACTACCCCCCGTGACAGTTACCCCCACCAGCACTGGGCCAGGGTAGAGCCTATATGTGATGTTTACTTGGTCCTCAAAACCGCTCTCAGTGAAGCCAACCCATGGGGTTACGTCCGCCTCCACGGCCTCAAACATTCCCAGCCCATAGAGCAGCCTCAAGTCGCTAGCTACCGACGATGGGCTATATTTTTCTCCCTGAACAGACCTGAGCAACGGACCAATGTTGTCATTTGGCAAGCCACCTGCGGGAGCCTCTAAGGTCACCTGCGAGACCTCTAGGCCCCACCACCACGGATTGTCTTCCTGTCCGAATGCAGCACCACAGAACAACAAAGTCCAAAATGGTATCATCCACCTATAGAGAATGCGGATCATCGGCACTATTCTACGTCCCAGCGCATTTTAAAATCCACTCCATAGGCACCGCCAATATCCAAGCTGCGATCCTGCTCCATAGACGAACGAAAGATAGTGACATAGACCCCGTCGGTGAGCTCTCGTTCTAACTCAAGTGTGTTCTCGGCGGTCCGCAAAGGGTTGAATTCAAACCTCATATCGGTGGAATAGGGAGCCTCTATGTGCTTCTCCAGCATCACCCGGGTCTCGGAGGCCACCTGGTTTCCGCGCTCTGATGCTCCAGTCACTAACTCTACACGATCAAACAACGCGACCCCGCCACCGATCGTATCGAGAGCTCGATTATCCAGCCCAATTCCGTGCAAGATAATATCGGCTCCCTCCATAAGTAGTGCGCTGTTTACACCACCAAAGCGCTCAAGGTCATCTCTGGTCAACCCAAACAACAAAAGGGCATTAATATCCGCCTGAGACAGGGACGGAGTAGAGACCGCTGAAGAGTACCAATCCGTCAGTGGACCATCTATGTGATATTCTATGCGGTAGCTCTCATCACGAGATTCTATCTCTGTACGCAGCAACAAGTTTAGCTCTGGATCAAAAGAGTACGGATCTATATATCTCAGTTCACCTCTGATTAATTCAAACTCTCGGTCTTGTAGAATTACGCTCCCCCCGGCGTGCATGCGAACTACCCCCGTCACCCCTGGGTTTGTGGTGTCCCCCACGACAACCAGGTCTACGTCACAAACACCTTCAGCGATATTGTTTCGCAATCGGCCGGTTCCCTCTCCAACTAGGGCTATATTAAACGCTACCAGCCCTGGCTCGTCGCTGACTGCGACCTGTTCGAACTCAACCGACTGCCGAAAATCAAGCAGCCACTCCTCCCAGTCGATGCGCTCAGTAAACAGAGCGTCAGTCAGCTCAATATCCCCAGACAGGAGGAGTTCACCTCCAGCATCCCCACCGTCACCAAAGGGCCATGGTCCCGCCAGATCAAGCTCCCCATTCCCAGTGAGCGAGGGCAAGGAGTCGAACAACTTTATGCTACTCCCGGCGAGCCCAAGGTTTATCCCTACTAAATATGGGCTCCAGTCTCTACTCTGCAGACCACCAGAGACGCTGACCGCTCCACCGCCTATTGAACCAACAACAGACTCAAACAGAACACCCGAGGAATCAGCGACTACCCTGCCCAATATGTCGTTAAAGGAATGAGGAAACCAATCTGTGCGCAGGGTACCGCCGTGCACATCAATCGTAAGCTCCAGCTCAGGCGATGACTGAAAACTGACCTCGCCGCTACCGTGTGCTACCTCAACAGTTGGAACCACCATTGGCAGCCAGGATAGGTCTACACTACCACCTCCTGCCACTGACCAGCCGCTACCAATCGACGAGCCAGACATAGAGACGTCCACACCATTGCCAACTAGGTGAACGCTATCTATGAGACTACCGTTATTATCGCTTTTGTAGATCCAGCGACCCTCTGTGGTAAGTGATTGCTCCCGCCACCTAAGGGCTCCGGACTCTACGAACGCGGATATTTCATCCACCCCAAACTCTACAGAACCGTGTGCGGTCAATCCACCTGAAAACTCCCCCAAGACCCTCTCACCATTTGCAGATTCAGACAGTAGCAGACCAAGAGGCAACGAATCGCCCAGCCCCTCTACTCGAAACTCCCGATCGTCGATCAATGAAAGATCACCACTCAACTCGAGGTTGCCCCCTAAGAGGGCTCCATCTACCGTTATCAACCCTTCGGCTGTCGAGAACCTCAATTCGCCATCACCGCTTGAATGACCATTAATAGCTGCATCCAACCATGCGACTCTCCCCCTCGGCTCTGGAGCCTGAAGAGTACCCTCTAAAATAGCATCAACCTGAAGGCTCCCCTCTAATAGTCTACCGCCAATAACGCGATCTGGAATAGCCATAGCATCGACGAGAAGCTCCCCGCTGAGAGCCCAACCTTCACTCACTCTCCCGCGAGCCATGATGGAAGAGCTACCTTCCTCCTTCTGGATTAACAACTTGGCCAGGGAAAATTCTCCATGGTCCATTGTGCCGTTGACTTCCCCTACAGAGTATCGTTCACCCCACAGAGAAATATCGGACATTGTCGCGTCAAAGCGACCAGAAAGAGCTGCTGGCGCCCCCTCCAGGTGAACTGACAAGAAAAGTTCGCCATCGACACCGTTGACGGGAGAGAAATGAGGTAAAACATCCTCCACTCGACCGCTAACCGTTGAGAAGTCAACAACCAAAGGCTCCTCTGAAGTAAAATCGTAGCTCAGGCGCCCCGTGAACTCTGAATCCCCTACGTCTGCTCGAATATCAGTAATAGCGAGCGGGCTGTAATTAATAGCCTCCATGTGCGCCTCAACCGTATCGACAATTTGATACCCCAAAGCTCCGAAGTCCCGAAAATTCACATCCGCTGAGGCTACCGATTCCTCGCCTGCTACATTCTTAAAGGAGCCATTTACAGAACCATACCCCTCCAGAGCCAGCCCACCCAAAGGTGCCAAATCCGGAAGGTATAGAGACCCCGTAGAGAAGAACACCTCTGTGGAAGAGCGCGATCCGAACTCAAAGATACTCCTAATTGCGATGTCGCTGTTAGGACTCCTTACATGCCCAAGATCGAGATCCAAAAAGCCTGGACGCGCCAAGATGTTTCCACGTGCAGTTAGGTGTGGTAATGAGAGTATTACCACTTCTGGCGAACGCTCAGGACTGCTCCACACTTTAGCATTTTGGGCGTCGATATTTATCTCGCCCGAGATTTCAAATGGTCGAAGCGAGCCAGAAAGAAGCGCCACTGCGTTACCGTCAAAATCGACCCATGGTGCCGGGTGTCCTATCGTCGCCCCTATGACCCGATCAAATTCGCATTGAGTGAAATCGGCCATCACCTCGACCTCAAAGTCCTTAGAGACACTGCCTGACACTAAGAGGTTTCCACCGCCGTACTCTCCCGTAACCTCCGAGAACTCTAGCCCACTCTGGACAGACATATTGAGCTCACCAGACATATTCTCAAAGAAGAAAACCTTGGGCACTATGTTTTCGCCATACATCCACTCTAGGTCACCTGTGATTTCACCTTCAAAAACTGGAGCTGCGGGTACACCTGATATTTCCGCCCTGTATGCAATGTCACCCTTGAATGTCCATGTGTCCTTAGTGTAAGCGTCCAAGATCTCTGGCGACGCACTAAGCTCTATGCCACCAAAAAGCCCTCGCTGCCTAGAAGCACCGATACTACCCTCAATTTTCATTTGCGGAGTCTCATATGACAAACCGCTGAGGTTGAACGACTCGTTACTCATGTCCAGTCGTCCAAAATTAACCCCTGAGAGATCAATAGGTTCCCTATTGGGGAGATCTACGATCACCTCATCGAAAC